>JAFXMP010000289.1 GCA_017530275.1 Clostridia bacterium
CGCCATCGGCGCGTGCCGCATGTGCGTGGTGAACGCCGGCGGCCGCGCCCTGCAGGCTGCCTGCGTGCTGCCCGTCAGCGAAGGCATGAACGTGAAGACCAATACGCCCCAGATCCGCGAATACCGCCGGAACCTGCTGGAATTGGTGCTCTCCGCCCATGAGCAGAAGTGCCTTTCCTGCATCCGTTCCACCAACTGCGAGCTACAGAAGCTCTGCCGCGAGCTGGGCGTGGAAAACGGCGACAAGTACGCCGGCAAGCAGAACCACTATGACATCGACGACGTGAGCCCCTCCATCGTCCGCGACAACAACAAGTGCATCCTGTGCCGCCGCTGCGTGGCCGTGTGCTCCAAGGTGCAGAACGTGGGCGTCATCGGCGCGGTGAACCGCGGCTTTGCCACCGCCATCGAATCTCCCTGGAACCTCAAGCTCAGCGATATGCCCTGCATCAACTGCGGCCAGTGCATCACTGCCTGCCCCGTGGGCGCGCTGTATGAGAAGGACGAAACCAAGAAGGTTTGGGAATACCTGGCCGACCCCTCCAAGCACGTGGTGGTGCAGCCCGCTCCCGCCGTCCGCGCCGCGCTGGGCGAAGAATTTGGCCTGCCCATGGGCACCTCCGTCACCGGCAAGCTGGCCGCCGCCCTGCATCGCACGGGCTTTGACAAGGTGTTCGACACCGATTTCGGCGCTGACCTGACCATCATGGAGGAAGCCACCGAGCTGGTGCATCGGGTGAAGGAGGGCGGCGTGCTGCCCATGATCACCTCCTGCTCCCCCGGCTGGATCAAGTTCTGCGAAACCTATTATCCGGACTTCATTCCCAACCTGTCCAGCTGCAAATCCCCCCACGAAATGCTGGGTGCCATCATCAAGAGCTACTACGCCGAAAAAGCGGGTATCGATCCCAAGGATATCGTGACCGTGTCCGTCATGCCCTGCACCGCCAAGAAGTTCGAGGCGGACCGTGAAGAGCTGGCCGGCACCGGCTTCCCGGATGTGGACGCCGTTATCACCACCCGTGAGCTGGCCCGGATGATCAAGGAAGCGGGCATCGATTTCGTGAACCTGCCCGACGAGGACTTCGATCCTCTGTGCGGCGAATCCACCGGCGCTGCCGTCATCTTCGGCGCTACCGGCGGCGTGATGGAAGCGGCCCTGCGTACCGCTTATGAAACCATCACCGGCGAAACCCTGGAGGACGTGAACTTCACCGCCGTCCGCGGCGTCGAAGGCATCAAGGAAGCCACCGTTCAGGTGGGCGACCTGCCCGTCAGCGTAGCCGTGGCCCATTCCACCGGCGCGGCAAGCAAGCTGCTGGATATGGTGCGTTCCGGCGAAAAGAACTACACCTTCATCGAAGTCATGGCCTGCCCCGGCGGCTGCGTCACCGGCGGCGGTCAGCCCATCGTGCCCTCCCAGGTGAAGATGACCTGCGATCCTCGTGTGGAACGCGCCAAGGCCCTGTACGGCGAGGACGCCAGCAAGCCCAAGCGCAAGAGCCACGAGAACGCCGAGATCAAGAAGCTGTATGACGAGTATTTGGGCGAGCCCAACGGCCATCTGGCCCACAAGCTGCTCCATACCCACTATCAGAAGCGCGAAAAATACACCAAATAATCCGTAAACATGAGGAAAACCATTTTGATTCCGCAAGGAGTCAAGATGGTTTTCCTTAATATTTTAACCCGCTGTTTCAATGGCCTGTTTTCCTTGATTATCGTACTTTTTGATGATACAATAACCGCAAACCTCAAAGAAGCTCTATCAAATGACGCCGATACGAGGATCCCCGGGCAGATCAAGGAAAGGGTGAAGTTTAATGAGGATTTTGATTGTGAGGCACGCTGAACCCGATTATGTTCACGACGCGCTGACGGAAAAAGGGAAACTGGAAGCGCTGCTGCTGGGAGAACGCCTATCAAAAATCCCGGCGAGAGCTTATTATGTTTCGCCCCTGGGGCGGGCCAAAGCAACGGCGGATTACACCCTTCGCCTCGTGGGAAAGCAGGCGGAAACGCTGCAATGGCTTTCGGAGTTTCGGGGGTATACGGTGCAGAACGGAAAAAAACGCATCCCCTGGGATTATCCCATGAAGGCATGGTACGATCACAAGCGGCTGCTGGACCGTGACGAGTGGCTTGACGACCCGCTCATGCAGGGCGGCACGGTGGCGGAAATATGGGAAGAAACCAAAACCGGCATGGACGCGCTGCTGAAAAAGCACGGCTACATCCGGCAGGGCGGCGTCTACCTGTGCGAAGAGAATAGAGACGATACCATCATGATCTTCTGTCACTTCGGCATCGGCATGGCCATTCTCGCTTACCTGATGAACGTTTCCCCGCTGCCCTTCTGGCAGAGCTTCCTGTGCCTGCCCAGCGCTGTGACCACCGTGGTGACCCAGGAGCGAAAAAAGGGCGAGGTGGAATTCCGCTGCGTGGGATTGGGGGACATAAACCACCTACTCGCGGGCAATGAAAGCGCTTCCCTGGCCGGGTTGTTTCCCGAATGCTATAACGGCGTCGATTCCACCGATCCCGCCGCCTGGCCTGTACAGCCTGAAATCCCCTTAATCAGATAATATGTTGATACTAAAGGAGGCAATACCATGACCTACACCGCCGCTGAAAACCGATACGATCAAATGCAGTACCGCCGCTGTGGGGCCAGCGGCGTTAAGCTGCCTATGCTTTCTCTGGGCATGTGGCACAATTTTGGGGCCATCACGCCCTTTGAAACCCAGCAGAGTATCCTGCGCACCGCGTTCGACCACGGCATCACCCATTTCGACCTTGCCAACAATTACGGCCCCCCTTACGGTGAGGCCGAGCGGAATTTCGGCGCGCATATGGACAGGGACTGGAAGCCCTACCGGGACGAGCTGATCCTTTCCACCAAAGCGGGCTACGATATGTGGCCCGGCCCCTACGGCAATTTCGGCAGCCGGAAATACTTAGTCGCCAGCATCGACCAGAGTCTTAAACGCATGCACGTGGATTACGTGGATATTTTCTACCACCACCGCCCCGATCCGGACACACCCTTGGAGGAAACTATGGCCGCCCTGGACTACATCGTGCGGTCCGGCCGGGCGCTGTACGTGGGCATTTCCAACTATAAGCCTGAACAAGCCAAAAAGGCCATCGCCATCCTGCGCGGCCTCGGCACGCCCTGCCTGATCCATCAGCCCAGCTATTCCATGATGAACCGCTGGATCGAGGATGGGCTTACCGATGTACTGCGGGAAGAAAAGGTGGGCTGCATCTGCTTCTCTCCCCTGTCCGGCGGGCTGCTCACCGACCGGTATCTGAACGGCATCCCCGCCGATTCCCGGGCGGGCCACGATCCCCGGTTCTTAAAGCCCGACGCCATCACAGAAGAAAAGCTGACCATTATCCGCGCCCTGAACGATCTGGCGCAAAAGCGGGGACAAAAGCTTTCCCAAATGGCGCTGCAATGGGTGCTGCGGGATGAGGTCGTTACCTCCGCCCTGATTGGGGCCAGCCGCCCTCAGCAGATACTGGATAACATCGAAGCAGTAAACGGTCCTGCTTTCTTAAAGGAAGAATTGGATACCATCGACGCCATCCTGACCCGCTGAAGCTTCGCCTCCAGGGCAATCGCTTCATGGGATAAGTTCAAAAGCGATTTCCCTGGGGGCATATCCGTTTACGAATTTTCCTGTGAATATCATCAAGAATCACTTGCGTTTCGGACATTTGCAGGGTAAAATAGCATCGTATGGATGATTGGCTTTTTTTGTTGGAAACCATTCGTAGGTCCTGGCGAAACGTCGGAAAGCCTACCCGCGTGACCGCCGCAGTGTCCGGCGGGGCGGATTCTGTGGCGCTGCTGCAAACGCTCCACGCCCTTTCTAAGGAAGAAGGATTTATCCTGACCGCTGCCCATGTGAATCATGGCTTGCGGGAAACCGCCGGACTGGACGCTGCATTTGTCCGGCAGATGTGCGCCGATTTGGGGATTCCATGCCGGGTGTACCGGGTGCAGCTGCAGGGCAAAAGTGAAGACGCCGCCCGCAAAGCCCGATATGAAGCGCTGGCAGACGCCTTCGTTCAAGACGAAAGCGAAGCGCTTGCATTGGCACATCACCTCAAGGATCAGGCGGAAACCATGCTGCTGCACCTGTTCCGGGGCAGCGGCAGAGGCGGTTTATCCGCCATGGCAGAGCGTTCCTGGCTGTCCTGGCCGGAAAGCAAAGGGCTCCTGCTGTGGCGGCCCTGGCTGTCCGTATCCCCCGAAACCATCCGCGCAGCGCTCCTGGAAAAGGGCATTTCCTGGCGGGAGGATGAAAGCAACGCCGGGGACGATTATCTTCGCAATTATATCCGCCATCAGGTGCTGCCCGTGATTGCCGCCCGCATCCCCAAGGCGGAAGAGGCCATGGGCCGCACTGCCAGGATACTTTCGGAGGAGGAAGCGTACTTCCGTCACGAAGCAGCGCTGTTTCTTTCCCAGGACAACAACGCCTGCCTGGACGGCCCCTGCCGGTGGGTTCGTTTTGTGCCGCTGGCACGGCTGCATCCTGCTCTGCGGCGGCATGCGCTCAGGCTTTCCTGTCCTGTGAAACTGGACTGGGAAACCACGGAAAAACTGATGGCACTCTCCCCCGGTCGGAAAATGAATCTGCCGGAGGCGTGGCGGGCCCAGTGCAGCCGGGAATACCTGCATTTTCTTCCTCCCGCGTGCAAGGCGATCCCGCCAACGCCTCCCCTGCCCGGAACGCTGATTGTTCATCCCTTTCAGGAAGAAACGGGAGACGGAAAACGATTGCAGGCCCTTCCCCGACATATCTATGAAGCCTGCGAGCTGCGCTTCGGCCGGCCGGGCGATGTGATCCATCCCCTGGGCGGGCCGGGAAGTAAATCCATGCAGGATTATTGGGTGGATAAAAAAATCGACCAGCCCTTCCGCCGGTATATGCCCCTGCTGTGCCTTGGAAACCGCGTGGTGTGGGCCATCGGCGCGGGCGTAGGAGAAGAAGCGAGAGTTTCTCCCGGCGATGATGCGGTCCTGCTCCAGTACGAAGGCTTTCTGCCGGGCGAGAAGACTTGTCAGCACGTTCAAAATAACGACAGATAAAGGAGAAGAGGAATGGATACCAACGCTGTCCTGTATCAGGACCTGGAAAAAATCCTGGTGACGCGGGAAGAAATCGCCAAGGCGGTAAAAGAGCTTGGAGAAAAGCTGACGGAGAAATTCCGGGGCGAAAGCCCGGTGTTCATTTGCATCCTGAAAGGTGCCAGCGTATTTTTCACCGACCTGGTCCGGGAAATCGATCTGCCGCTGACCATGGATTTCATGGTGGTTTCCAGTTACGGAAGCAGCACCAAAACCACCGGCGTCGTCAAGATCGTCAAGGACCTGGATAAGCCTGTAGTCGGCAAGCACGTGGTGCTGGTAGAGGACATTGTAGACAGCGGCATGACCCTTTCCTACCTCAAAAGGGTGTTCGCCAACCGGGAAGCCGCTTCCGTTTCTATCGTGACCTTGCTGGATAAGCCCGCCCGCCGGAGGGTGGACCTGACTGTTGATTATTCCTGCTTTAATATCCCCGACGCCTTCGTGGTGGGATACGGGCTGGATTTTGACGAACAATACCGCAACCTGCCGGATATCGGCGTGCTGCACCCCAGGATTTATGAAAAATAAGTTGCGGAACTGCTGTTTATTTTCAGCAAGATATGGTATAATCATTTCCTGATTCACGGATTTATTAGGAGGACAGGATTTTGCGAAAAGTATCTCGTGGGCTGATCGGTTATATTGTCATGATCGCCGCTTTTATATTCCTGATTATCATTTTGTCCGGCGGGGTCAATACGGTGGACAAGCGCATTGAGTATCCCGAATTGCTGCAAATGATCGAAAAAGGCGAAATCGACCGGGTATCCATCCGGGGCTATAACTTGGTTGGCCGCCTGAAGGACAGCCGTATTTCCCGTTCCGATTATCCCGCCCGCGCCTATGATTTTGAAACCACCATCGGCCCGGATTTTTATGATACAGTGCTCACATTAAGAGCCAATGAGCTGGGCAAGGCCATCGATACCGTGTCCGTTGAAGATCTGAACTTTGAGATCGAATACCTTGCTCCCGTCACAACACCCTGGTACCTGGAACTGCTGCCCTACCTGATCCCCGTGGTGCTGCTGATGGTGATGTGGTGGTACATCATGCGCCAACAGACCGGCGGCGGCGGACGGGTGATGAATTTCGGCAAATCCCGGGCCGCCATGGTGGACCCCAGCAAAAACAAGGTGACCTTCGCCCAGGTCGCGGGTGCGGAAGAGGAAAAGGAAGAGCTGAAGGAAATCGTGGATTTCCTGAAAAACCCCAAGCATTATGTGGATCTTGGCGCGCGCATCCCCAAGGGCGTTTTATTGGTGGGCCCTCCCGGCACGGGCAAAACATTGCTTGCCAAGGCTGTGGCCGGGGAAGCCAACGTTCCCTTCTTCTCCATTTCCGGTTCCGACTTTGTGGAAATGTTCGTGGGCGTGGGCGCCAGCCGCGTGCGCGATTTGTTTGAGCAGGCCAAGCGCAACGCACCCAGCATCGTGTTCATCGATGAAATCGACGCTGTGGGCCGTCATCGCGGCGCGGGCCTGGGCGGTGGACACGACGAGCGTGAACAGACCCTGAACCAACTGCTGGTTGAAATGGACGGCTTCTCCACCAACGAAGGCGTGATCGTGATGGCCGCCACCAACCGGCGCGATATCCTGGATCCTGCTCTGCTGCGCCCCGGCCGGTTTGACCGTCAGGTTACCGTGAATTATCCCGATATCAACGGCCGCGTGGCCATTTTGAAGGTCCATTCCAAGGGCAAGCCTTTGGGCGACGACGTGGACCTGGAAAACATCGCCAAACGCACCCCCTACGCCACCGGCGCTGATTTGGAAAACATCATGAACGAAGGCGCGATCCAGGCCGCCAGGGAAAAGAAAACCATCATTTCTCAGTCACATTTGATTGAAGCTGTAGAACGCATTCAAATGGGACCGGAAAAGAAGAGCCACAAGGTGCTGGAAGAGGACCGCAAGCTGGTGGCTTATCACGAAGCGGGCCATGCAATCGTTGGTCATTATCTCCCCCTGTGTGACGATGTGCACACTATCACCGTGGTGCCCCGCGGCGGCGCGGGCGGCTTTACCCTGTCCCTGCCCAGCAAGGAACTGGATAATATCAGCCGCAGCCAGCTCTTGCAGCGCACTGCCATGAGTCTTGGCGGCCATGCGGCGGAAAAGCTTATTTTCAACGATATTTTCACCGGCGCCCAAAGCGATCTGCAGCATGCCACCAGCATCTGCCGCGCCATGGTGACCCGTTATGGTATGAGTGAAAAAATCGGCACCATTTTCTTGGATAGTGAACAGGAAGTATTCTTAGGCAACAGCTTTGCCCAGAACCGCGAATTCAGCGAGGAAACGGCAGCGGCCATCGATCGCGAAGTAGGCGATCTGCTGCGTTCCTGCTACGAATTGTCTATGAATACCCTGAAAGAACACCGGGATAAGTTGGAGGGCCTGGCCCAGCTGCTGATCGAAAAAGAAACCCTGTCCCGTGAGGACTTTGTGGAATTCATCGACGCTCCCGTTTCTTCCACTCTGCCGGAAGAAACGGAACCCGCCCCGGAAGAAACCGAAACTCCCGCGGAGGAAACGCAAGCATGATCTGGCCCGACCTGCACCTGCATACTACGGCTTCCGACGGCGTTTTCAGCGCTGAACAAATCGCTCGCTTGGTGCAGCGCGCTAATGTTACCTTTTTCTCCGTTACGGATCATGATACGTTGGATGCTCTCCCTGAGGCGATAGATGCCGCTTACGATCGAGGTCTGGCTTTTTTGCCGGGCGTAGAAATCAGCACGGAGGGCGACGACGAGATCCATATTCTGGGTTACGGCGTTAAGTATCAGGATGAAATCTTGGTATCCCACTTGCGGCAGGCCGCGGAGGATCGTCAAAATCGGATCCTTGTCATGGCAGAAAAGCTGGAAGGCCTGGGGATGCCCTTACCCATGGATGCTGTTTTGGCTCATGCGTGCGGCATTCTGGGAAGACCCCACCTTGCACGGGCCATGATGGATCAGGGCTATGTGGAAAGCGTACAGCAAGCTTTTGACCAGTATTTGGGAAAAGGCAAGCCCGCTTATCAGCCCCGCGCCACCATGACCGCCAGCCAGGCCATTTCTTTGCTGCGCGACTGCGGCGCTGTGCCTGTACTGGCCCATCCCGGCTTGATCCGCTGGCCTTTGGAACGGCTGCTGCCCATGTTAAAAGTCTGGCAGGCCGCTGGGCTTCGAGGGCTTGAGGTATATCATCCTGCAAACAAGGGCAATTATCCCTATTGGGATAAACTGGCCCGGCAGCGCGGATTGCTTGTGACAGGCGGCAGTGATTTCCACGACGGTACATCCAGCCATGGGCAGATCGGTGAAACTGCCGCCGATTGGCCCAACGCGTGCGACGACGCCTGGGCCCTGTACCGGGCGGCAAAGAAATAATACAAGTACCAGATAACGCACTTTGCCCTTTTGACGGCTGCGTGACAGTGATTCATAGAGCGCATTCCGCATCAAAAGGGCAATTTATTCCCTAAGGAGAATCACCATGAATTTCCAGCAAGGCTATCGCCCGCCAAAGAAAAAAAAGAGCAAAGTATTGCTGTTCTTGATTATCGCTATAGCATTGTGTGTTGCTGTGGCAAGCGGTATCGTGCTCACTCGTTTTTTTCAGGAAAGAAACCGTCAGGACGCTCTGGCGGCGGAATTGGCCCCCTACCAGCAGGTTTTTCTCCCAAATATCTACGTTGACGGCATTTCTCTGGGCGGCTTGTCAGCCCAAGAGGGCATCGATGCTGTCGTTCAGCAAATCAAAAACCGGGAAACTGCGTGGAGCTTGGCTCTTACTTATCAAAACCATATTTTTTATACTTTGAGCTATGCTGACTTAGAAATCTCCACCGATATTGCTTCCGTTTACTCCCTGCTGGAAGAATTGTATAAAAAAGGGAAAACCGGCACACTGGACGAACGAAAATCCCAATTGGACGCGCTGACAGCGGAACCCACTTATGCCTACACCGTAGCAAGCGATTTGAAAGAAGAACGGCTGGACAATATTTTAGCGCAGATTCAGGCGCAGTTGACCTATGATCCTGTGGAAGCTTATCTGGTAGGCTTTTATCCCGATCAAAACGATCCTTTCCTGATCCAGGGCGACATTCCCGGCTCCATGCTGGACACGGTCAGCCTGAAAAACGAGATTCTGGCGATGGCTGCTTCCGCACAGAGCGGTTCCCTGGAGGTAAAGCCCACAGCAGTACCCGCCAAGGTGAAAACAGCGGAAATCCGCAGCCAGGTTGCGCTGCTGCATGAAGCCACTACGCCCGTTTCCTCCACTTCCACAGCGGACCGTACCGACAATATC
>JAFXMP010000290.1 GCA_017530275.1 Clostridia bacterium
CTGACGGACTTTGAGCGCATTTCGGATCACGCTCTGGACATCGCC
Source organism: Clostridia bacterium (assembly GCA_017530275.1). Next base: position 46 of record JAFXMP010000290.1, read on the forward strand.
CACAGCGCCGCCGAGATCCACGATAAGAAAATCGATTTCTCTGACGACGCCACCCGCGAGCTTTCCGTTCTCAGCGCGGCCGTGCGGGAAATCGTACGGCTGACCACGGAAGCCTTTGAGAAAAACGACCTGACGCTGGCCGCCCGGGTGGAACCGCTGGAGGAATTGATCGACCAGCTCTGTGAAGACTGCAAGCGCCGCCATGTGGAGCGCCTGCAGCAGGGCCGCTGCACCATTCAGCAGGGCTTTGTGTTCAACGATGTGCTCGCCGGCATCGAGCGCGTGGGCGACCATTGCTCCAACATCGCCGTGGCCATGATGGAACTGGAGGAAGACGCTTTCGATACCCACGCGGGCCTGCGCCGTATCCGGGATGCCCAATCTGCGGATTTCCAAACCGCTTACGACGACTATGCTGCCAGGTTCACCATATAGCACTTTATGGTTCACCAGTAAATAAATGAAAACAGAGCGCACAGCGGTTCCCCTTTCGGGCGCTGTACGCTCTTTTATTCTATGTGCGCCCGGCGGCGCACGTTTCTAAAGGGTGGAAGACCCGAATCCGCCCGGTAGCGGGAAGGATACAGCCGAAGGCAAGGGTGTCCGCCGTGAGGCGGAATCCGAAGGAAGCCGGATGTGGGAGCAGACTAACCACGGGCAAACCTCTGGCCTGACGGAGAGAAACCACATAGAAGGTCGCTTATGAGGGTAAGACTGCCGAACAAGCCAAAGCCCAATACCGACCGGGACGAAGCGGCCAGGACGCGATATTCAAAATACGGTGGTATGCGGATGATATTGTATTGCTGTGCAAAAGCCGGCGAGCAGCGGAAAGACTGCTGGTTCATGGCGGAAACCACCACAGTGAAAAGAGTCCTATCAAATGAAAAGCTCATACGCGCCGGATATTTTGATCTATCCGAAGCGTATGAGCATATTCAGTCTGCTTGTATTGGACACGCCGTGTACCGAACGGAACGCACGGTGCGGCGAGAGGACGGGGGCCAGTCACCCCCCTCCTACTCGGTTCTCGTAAAAGCGTGCGGGAAAAGCACCACTTTTTATGCATTCTTTTCCAAGTGCATCACATAAATCTGGCAAGGGTTGTTTTCGTCCCACAGGGTGGGGAACACCTCGAATTCCTGGAAACCCAAGCTCTGGTAAAACAGATTGGTGCGGTCGTAATCCTCATACATGCCCATCCGCACGGTTTTTACCTGCATAAAGGCGTAGCCCGACTGAACGGCGTATTGCTTGGCTGCGGAAAACAAGGCGCGGCCTACGCCGCCTCGGTGGTATTCCTGCTTTACGCCCATGACCGCCAATTCCACTGTGGCCTTGCCGGTTTCCTTAAGGCACAGAAAGCCAATGGCCTGTCCGTCCGCGAAAGCCGCGAAAAAGGGCTGGGACGCGCTGTCCCGGATATACGCTTCCCGGGATTCTTTGACGCCGAACCAGTCCGGCAGCGCTTCCAGGATTTCCCGGGAAATCTTCGCTTTTTCGGCAGGGTCCGTTACCTGCCGGATGCTATGATTTTTCATTGGTCCTTTTCCAGTTCTTTCTGATAAGATTCCCATTCTTTCTGATTAGCCCGGACAAAATGTCCCGGCTCGATTTCCGCCCAGAAGGGCTGATCTGTGCTGTAATCGTGCACGGATTCGTCGTAGATCAGGGGCGGGTCCTCGGTGCGGCGGTCCGGGGAGGGCATGGGTACGGCGGACAGCAGGGCCTTGGTATAGGGGTGCAGGGGATGGCGGAACAGGGTTTCCGTATCGGCAAGCTCCATGAGCAGGCCCTTGTGGATCACAGCGATGCGGTCGCAGATGAATCGCATCACGGAGAGGTCGTGGGAAATGAACAGGTAGGTGAGGCCACGCTCCCGCTGCAATTCTGCCAGCAGGTTCAGCACCTGGGCGCGGATGGAAACGTCCAGGGCGGAAATGGGCTCGTCCGCCACGATGAATTCCGGTTCCATGATGAGGGCCCTCGCGATGCCGATGCGCTGGCGCTGCCCCCCGGAAAACTCGTGGGGAAAGCGGCTGGCGAATTCGGGCAGCAGGCCCACGTCCAAGAGCGCCTGATGCACCTTTTGCTCCCGTTCTTCTTTGGTCAGCTTCCGGTGGGAATTGTACAGGCCCTCGGACACGATGTAGTCCACCTTGGCGCGCTCGTTCAGGGAGGCCATGGGGTCCTGAAAGATCATTTGGATCTTTCGCGTCACCTGCCGGTCCAATTCCTTGCTGATTTTCCCGTTGATCTTCTGGCCGTCGAAGATCACCTCGCCCCCCGCCGTTTAATAAATGCGGATAATGGCGCGGCCGATGGTGGTTTTTCCGCTGCCGGATTCTCCCACCAGGCCGAAGGTTTCCCCGCGATAAATATCGAAGCTGACGCCCTTCACGGCGTGGAAGGGCCTGCGGTGGGAGCCGAAATCCACCTTCATGTCCTTGACGGACAGCAGGACTTTTCTTTCTTCGCTCATGCCAGTTCCTCCTGCTTGTATTTTTTCCGGGGGAACCGCTCTTTGGAGCCCAAAGAGCGGTTCCCCCGGCCCCCCTCCGAGAAAGGCGGTAAATACCCTGCATTTTCAGCAAATAGCTCCATCATGAAGAACCATTTCCCTGCTGCTTTCTTGGAAGGGGGTCTGGGGGAAACCATTCTTTGACATCCAAAGAATGGTTTCCCCCAGAAAACTTAATCGTAGCTCTCCTGCTTCAGTCTCGCCAGGACGGGCGGCGGCTCCACCTTCGGCGCGTTGGGATGCAAAAGCCAGGTGCGGGCGAAGTGGGTGGGGCTGACCTCGAAGAGAGGCGGCCGCCGCTCAAAATCGATTTTCAGCGCCTGGGGATTCCGGGCGGCGAAGGCGTCCCCCTTGATTTCCTGGAACAGGCTGGGGGGCGTGCCCTGGATGGAAAAGAGCTTTTCTCCCTTCACGCCCAATTGGGGCAGGGAGGACAGCAGGGCCCAGGTGTAGGGGTGCTTGGCGTCGTAGAACACTTCCCGGGCCATGCCGATTTCCACGATGTCCCCGGCGTACATGACGGCCACCCGGTCAGCCACGTTGGCGACCACGCCCAAATCGTGGGTAATGTAAACGGTGGTCAGGTGGTATTTGCGCACCAGATCGCGGATCAGGTGCAAAATCTGCGCCTGAATGGTCACGTCTAAGGCGGTGGTGGGCTCGTCGCAGATCAAAATCTTCGGGTTGCAGGCCATGGCAATGGCGATGACCACCCGCTGGCGCATGCCGCCGGAAAACTCGTGGGGATATTGTTTACTGCGGCGTTCCGGTTCGGGGATGCCCACGTCGGACAAGAGCGCGACCGCCCGCTTGTGGGCTTCGGGGCCGGTGACGTGCTGGTGCAGGGCGATGGCTTCCTCGATCTGCATGCCGATGGTTTTCAGGGGGTTCAGGCTGGTCATGGGGTCCTGGAGCACCATGGCGATCTCCTTGCCCCGGATGGTGAGCCATTCCTTTTCAGTCTTGAACTTTGCCAGGTCCTGGCCGTTGTACAGAATGCTGCCGCTGTCGATCCAGCCGTTCTGGTCCATGAGGCCCATGAAGGTTTTGGTCAGCACCGATTTGCCGCTGCCGCTTTCGCCCACAATGGCCAAGGTTTCACCCTTGTATAAATCCAGGGACACGTCCCGGATGGCGTGGAGCATCTTTCCCCGGAGGGAAAACTTCACGTTCAGGTTTTTCACGGACAAAATGGGTTCCTGATCCACGGTTCTCCCTCCTTACAGATGGTTTTTGGGGTCGGCGGCGTCGGCGAAGGCGTTGCCGATGATGTAGAAGGAAATGGTGATGATGGACAGCACGATGGCGGGGAAGAAGAGCTGATACCGCAGGGAGGCGGAGGAAATCAGCTTGCGCCCCTCATTGATCAGGTTGCCTAAGGAAGGCACGTCCACCGGCAGGCCCAAACCGATATAGGTGATGAACACCTCGCTGCCGATCGCGCCTGGAATGGCCAAGGCCATGCGGAGCATGATGACCGAAACCAGATACGGCAGCAGGTTCCGCATCATGATCCGAACGGAGCCCGTTCCCAAGCACCGGGAAGCCAGGTTATAATCCCGGTCGCGGATGATCACGATCTGATTGCGGATGAAGCGCGCCATGCCCAGCCAGCGCGTGAGCGACATGGCGAAAATCAGGGTGCGGATGCCGGGCCGCATGATGTAGGAAATAAGGATCAGGATGATGGTGGTGGGGATATTGTCCAGCACGTTGTAGACTTCGGTGATCAGCCGGTCCAGCCTGCGTACATAGCCCCAGACGACGCCCACGATGATGCCGATGAACGCCTCGAAAAAGGCCACCACAAAGCCGATCCACAGGCTGGTGCGGGTGCCGCTCCATACCCGGGCCCAAAGGTCCTGGCCGATGTTGTTGGTGCCGAAGAGGAAGGGATTCTCCGAAGGGATGCTGTGCAGCGCCGTTTCCCTGACCGTGACTACTTTTCCGTCGCCCGTTTCCCGCAGGCTTTCCGCCTCGGCGTAAAGCGGCTCGCCGTTGTTGGTGTAGTCCACGGGCTCTTCATAAACGGCGATGGGGAAGTTGGACTTGCTCTCGTAGGGGGTGGCGGCTGGGTCTTCGGGCAGCTTCAGCTTGGTCTGGAAATTGTTCTTCACATAGCCGACTACGCCGTTGTATTCGATTTTGCACCAGTCCTCCCCGTATTCCAGCAGGGTAAAGCTCTGGCGCGCTTTCAGCGTGAGCGCCACGTTGGACACGGCGTACCAGCTATCGTCGATGGCGCTGCCCATCAGCGCCGTTCCCTCCGGCACGGTGATGTACGTGGTCGTCAGGCTGGGCGCCTGGTTTTGCAGCTGCATGCCGGTGACGGGATTGTTGTATACCGTATTGGCTTCGTACTGGCCGGGCAGATAAGGCTGAATGAACGTGAACAGCAGCACCAGCGCCAGCACGGTCAGCAGCGTGATGGCCATGCGGTTATGGAAGAACACGTTGAAGGTGCTGCGCCAATAGGAATAGTTGGAAAAGCCCGTTTTTTCGGACGCCTGTTCGTCGTATTGGGCGGAGACGAACAGCGACTTATCCGGCTCCGGCAAAGGTGCGCCCTGGATCGCGGCGGTGATATTGTCCTCGACCCGGCGCTTGCGGCCTTCAAAAAGCGACAGCATCAGCGCGCACCCTCTTTCTTCACAAAGCTGATCCTCGGGTCGATCACAGCCATCAGCAAATCGCCCAGCAGCATGCCGATGATGCCGATAGCGGAATAGAGCATCACCAGCGTCTGCACCATGGGGTTATCCTGGCGGCCGATCACGTCCACCAGCAGGCCGCCCATGCCCGGCACGGAATAAAGGGATTCGATGTAGATGGAGCCGGA
>JAFXMP010000291.1 GCA_017530275.1 Clostridia bacterium
AGGGTGGAGAGTGGAGGGTGGAGTTATATATAGTGATTCGCAGTTTATCCTGCAAGTTGCTATTCAAAAGTGACAGACAATTCAAAACTCCACCCTCCACCCTCCAAACTCCACACGAACTGAAAGTATTCTTTCACAGGCCAGATAAAATATTCCTTTAAGTTTGCTTGCTTCGAAGGGAGGTTTTCTTTTTGCCGTCTATTCTCCAGAAAAACATGAAAAATGAGCGCGTAGTGGCCTATACTGAAATCGTGCTGGGCTGTCTCATCGGCGGCGCGGCATACCCGCTGTTTCTGGTGCCCAACAATATCGCACCGGGCGGCTTGACAGGCATCGCCACCATTTTCAATTATTTGTGGGGCTGGCCGGTGGGCATCGTGAGCATGATCTTGAACCTGCCTTTATTTGTGATCGGCTGGAGGGCCATGGGCCGGGTGTTTGTGTTCCGTTCGCTGGTCGCCACCCTCCTGTTTTCAGCGTTTATTGATTTATTACAGCTCCCACCGCTGACCGACGATATCCTGCTGGGCTCGGTCTACGGGGCGCTGGTACTGGGCGTTGGCCTGGGGCTGATCCTGCGGGGCGGGGCCACCACCGGCGGCTCGGACATGGTTGCCCGCATGGTGCACAAGAAATTTCCCATCGTCACGGTGGGCGGATTCCTGTTCCTGATCGACTGCGCTGTGATCCTGTGCGCCGCCTTTACCATGAGCACCCGGGCCGCCCTGTACGCCCTGATCTGCATTTTCGTCAGCGCCAGAGCGGTGGACCTTGTACTGGCCGGTTTCGGCTCCTCCAAGGCGTGCTTCATCATCACCAATCATGCGGAAAACATTTCCGGCCGTATCATGGAGGAAATGAACCGGGGCGTTACCATGCTGTCCGCCACCGGCGCTTACAGCGGCAACAGCCATACGCTGCTCATCAGCGTGGTCACTCAGCGTGAAGTGATCCCGATCAAAAAAATCGTCCGCCAGGAGGACGATAAAGCTTTCATGTTCATCACCGACACCCACGAAACCCTGGGCGAAGGTTTCAACGCCTTGAACGGGGAAGGCTGAAACACTTGGCTGAAACACTTCAAAAATACCCTTGCGTGTTTCTCTCCTCCGTGCTATCATGGAAGAACCGTTCCATTTCTGGAACGGAGAAAGGATCGTGACTATGAACGTATTGCAAGCGGCTGTCCTGGGCATCATCCAGGGTCTTGCCGAATTTCTGCCCATTTCCTCCAGCGGCCATCTTGAAATCGCCCAGCGGCTTATGGGCCTGCAGGCTGATTCCATGTCCATGATGCTGCTGACCGTACTGCTCCATGTGGGCACGCTGGCGGCGGTGATCGTGGTGTTCTGGAAAGATTGGATCGACATTTTGAAAAACCTGTTTCATTCCAAACTGCTGGGTCTGCTGATCCTTGCGTCCCTGCCTGCTATCATTGTGAAGCTGGGCCTCAAAGCCATTGATGTGGATATCGACGCGCTGTTCGGGGGCGGTTTCCTTGGCATCGGCTTTCTGGTGACCTGCGTGTTCCTGGTGCTGGCGGAAGTGTTCAGCAGACGAGGAAGGCATCACGCAAAAAGACAGGTCGAGGTGAAAAACGCCCTGGTCATGGGCTGTTTTCAGGCGCTCGCCATGCTTCCCGGCGTTTCCCGCAGCGGGTCTTCCACCCTGGGCGGCACCGCCACAGGATTGACCAAGCGGAACGCTATCAGGTTTTCCTTCCTCATGAGCGCGCCCGCCGTGCTGGGCAGCCTGATCCTGGAAGGTAAGGACGCTTACGAGCTGGGCGCTTTCGATTTCCTGACTGAAAACCTGGTACCCGTCATCGTAGGCGTGCTGCTGGCGGCGGTAATCGGCTTCTTCACCGCCCGCATCATGCTGAGAATCGTCAACAAGGTATCCTTCGCTTGGTTCGCCCTGTACGTGCTCCTGATCGGTGCGGCGGTGATCGTGATGCAGGTCACCGGTACTGCGGGCTTCCCGCCCATCTCTCTGCCGTTTTCCTAATTTTGCCCATAGCATGAAATCGGGGCTGTTGCAGATGCAGCAGTCCTTTGTCTTTTGATCCGGATTCAATCATTCATTCGTCTGATCAAATGCATCCGCTCCTGTCCGGCTCCGCAGCGCCGCGGGTATAAACCATTTCTTTTTCACAGTCATTCAGCACAGCGCACGGATCAGCGGCACGATTCAGCCATTCCGCCCGCGTCCTGTCAGAGAAAATAACGGGCATACGGTCATGAATAAAGGCTATTTCTTTTGCGGCGTCCCTCGTCAGAATGGAAAGAAGGGGAAGCCGCTGCGAATCCTCAAAGCGATAGATCGCCGCCAGATACATAAGGCCCTTCTGTTTGGGCCGAATGGCGTATTTGATTTTTTGTATGTTTTGCCTGTGCGTTTTGGAAACGCTTTCCTGTTGGATTTGCAGGGAAGAAATGCCGTCCAGCATGCTTTCCTGTCCATCCCGCGTTTCCCATTCAAAATACCAGGAACAGGGAATCAGGCAGCGGCGTTCCTGCATGGAAGCGCGAAATATAGGCTTTTCCAGGGCCGTTTCACTGCGGGTATTGATGATAAGCCCCTTGTGATCGGCCCGATGGAAACCCCACTGAAAGGGAAAAGCACCGACATTTCCATGCTTTCCCATAGCCAAGGCCGCAACCGTCGCGGAAGGAAACACTTCGCCTTTGGCAATCGCGCTTTCGCCAACAATGGCCTGTTGCCGCCTGGATGCTTCTTCAATCATCATGGTGAGCAATTCGTCTTCCCCTTCTTCGGCAATAAAAAACCGTCCGCACATTTTCATAGCACCTCACATTTTTTCAGATGAAACGCACGCAGCACACCATTACGGTTCTTCCAGAAACCAGTAATCACGGTCATGGAAAAGATAAACGATATTTTGTCCAATACGGCAGGTATACCGCATTCCTTGCCCGCCTACTTTCAACGCGGGGGCCAAGCGTATTTCCGTCACGCGGTCTATTACCGTTTTCTGCCCATCTTCCGTTTTGAACATCAGCGGAATGATGCGGCCATCAGGCATGAAGTCTGCCCGCACTTTGACGTATTCCTTGTGATCCTCGGGAAAATCCATTGTCGCTGCCCTCCGTTATCCTGCCCAGAAGGGAACTGGGTGAATCGTGTGGTCTTCCTTGGGTTTCAGCCCTGCCAATGTTGGATCAGTCAATACCACGCCCCGCTGTACGACATTGTGCCCATATCTGCGGCGAAGATCGTCAATCGCCCTGTCCAGATTTTCCTTTTTCATCCGCTGTGTCGGGTCTTCTGTAAAGGATAACTGCATCGGGGCCGAAGCAGGGGTCAAGTGTGAACAGGAAATGCCTACGCTGCGCAGAGGAAAACAATGCCCAAATCGGTTATGAAACAGTTGGAACGCAGCATCGGCAATTTCCGAAGTAATATCGGTGGGCCTTTCCAGCATCGTTTGACATCCAGAAGTAATCAGTTCGGTGGTCCGTGCGGATATGCTGACACACCGAGTACGGAAGCCATGTTCCCGCAGCCGCGCAGCCACACTTTCCGCCAGCAGATAATAAACACACTTTGCGTCTTCCATCGTCTGAATATCATGCGGGGTAGTGGTGCTGTTGCCGATGGATTTGATGGCCGCTGTGGCTGTTATCGGCATGACGGGGGAGGAATCCAAACCCAGGGCGAATGCCTGCAGCAGCAGCCCGTTTTTGCCCAGCATCATTTTCAGCAGGCCATCGTCCGCCCGCGCCAAATCGCCGATCGTACGGATGTTGATTCGTGCCAGTTTTTTTGTCGTAGCAGGGCCGACATAAAGCAAATCTTTCGCGGGAAGCGGCCAGATTTTTTCTTTGAAGGTTTCAGGATAAATGGCCGTAGTACCGTCTGGTTTTTTGAAATCACTGCCCAGCTTCGCAAAAATCTTGTTATTTGCGACGCCAATTGAGACGGTGATACCCAGTTCACGCTTGACTCGTTCCCGCAGCTTATCAGCAAGAAGCTTTCCTTGGCGGATGTTTTGCACTTCGTCAGAAACGTCCAGCCAGTTTTCATCCAACCCGAATGCTTCTACACGGTTTGAATATTCCTCCCAGATAGACCGCATCATTTGGGAAAAATGAACGTACAAGTCATAATTGGGCGGCACAGTGACCAATCCGGCGCAGCTTTGTTTTGCCTGCCAAATGGCTTGCCCCACTTTGACGCCCATCCGCTTTGCGGGGTAATTCGCAGTCAGTACAATGCCATGCCGCGCTTCTGGATCGCCGCATACTGCAACAGGCTTACTGCGAATAGACGGATGATACAGGCATTCCACCGAAGCATAAAAGCAATTCGCGTCTACATGGAGAATGGTTCTGGACATTTGCGCCACCTTCAAAAGAGCCTATGAGAACAGCAGTTCCCTTTAATGCGTATTATAGCATTAAAGAGCGTTTTGTCAATGCTCTTTTTTTCATCTTGTACCATTTGGCAGTAAGCGGTTGCCCTGCCTTTACGGACTTTTTTGCGTGTTATCCAATTGCAGGTTTTTCCCTGTTTTCCCTTCCGCTGGAAGGAAATCGCCGCCAGACGGCGTATTTTATCGAAAATACCGAAGACCTGAAAGGAGAGAAACCTTCATGAAAAAATCTTGGCCTCTGGATACAGCAGTATCTTTCGATCCTTACTGGGGCGAACCGAACCGCGACGGCGACCAAGGATACGAACTTCTGCCGGACGGCAGGGTTACTGTACGTTTGAAAGCGCCCGGCGCCAAGGAAGTGGCCCTGGATCAATTTGGCCGGCTGCACCCTCTGGCCGCCCAGAATGACGGCATGTGGGAGGGCACGGTGGATTTGGGCCGCGGCTTTCAGTATTTCTTCCTGAAAATCGACGGAAACGACGTGCTTTCCCCCTATCTGCCTATCGGCTACGGCTGCTGCCGTCCCATGAATTTTCTGGATATCCCGGTTTCCGGCGAAGAGGAATGGGCCACGCTGGACGATATTCCCCACGGCGCGGTGACCCGTCATTATTTCAATTCTTCCGTGACCGGGAAGCAGGAAATCTGTCTGGTATACACCCCCGCTTCTTTTGATCCCGCGAAAAAATATCCCGTACTGTATTTGCAGCATGGCTACGGGGAGAACGAAACGGGCTGGGTATACCAGGGCCATGTGGGCCGCATCGCGGACCGGCTGCTGCATGATGGCGCGATGCGGGAAATGATCATCGTCATGGGCAACGGCATGACCCAGGGAAGCGATCCCCATCAGGGCCGGATGCTGTTCCCCCAGGTGCTGATCCAGGACCTGATTCCTTTCATTGAAGCGCATTATCCTGTGTTTGCAGATAAATGGCACCGGGCTATGGCGGGCCTGAGCATGGGCAGCTTCCAGACCAGCATCGTCACCCTCACCCATCCCGACCTGTTCGGTTATGCCGGACTGTTCAGCGGCTTCCTTCGCGCCATTCGGGAAGGCAATAACGAGCATTTGGCTCTGCTGGACGATAAAGAAAAGTTCCAGGCCGCTTTCCGGGTGTTCTATCGCGCCATGGGCACGGAGGACCAGTTCTTCCACGCTTTCCAGGCGGATGATGAACTGATCCGGGAGAAGGACGTTTCCATGCTTCGCCGCACCTTCCCCGGCGGCCATGATTGGGGCGTATGGCGCAGGTGTATCCACGATTTCCTGCCCATGCTGTTCCAGGAATGAAGAAAAGCAGGAGGTGCTTACAGTTGGGAAATAAACGTTCCTCCATCCGGAGGAAATGGACAGCGCTGCTGCTGGCCCTGATGATGCTGTTCATCGGAATGAACGCCGCCGCGGGAGAAGAAAACGCGACCGCTTATGAAAAATATTTGGCAGGCGGGGGAGCGCCCAGCCTTGCTCAGCGATATGAAGGGATCTTTACCATCGGGGTGGCCACGTCCCCCGAGGTGCTCCAGGATGAACGGGCGGCGTCACTGATTGCCGCCAACTTCAATTCCCTGACCTGCGAAAACCAGATGAAGGCCGATTTCGTCATGGATCGGTCCGCTTCCATCCGCAGCAAGGACAATACCCGCGTGAAGCTGAATTTCTCCAAGGCCGCCCCCGTACTCTCTTTCGCCCAGGAACACGGTATGAAGGTGCGGGCCCACACCTTAGTGTGGCACAGTCAAACGCCCCGCTGGTTTTTCGCCGAAAGCTGGTCCAACATGCCAAACGCTCCGCTGGTGGACCGGGAAACCATGCTCCTGCGAATGGAGAATTACATACGCGACGAAATGGAGTATGTGAACGCCCAATACCCCGGCGTTGTGTATGCCTGGGACGTGGTGAACGAGGCCATTGACCCCGGCATGCGCCATCCCGCCGGCATTCGCACGGAAGGGAACCTGTGGTATGAGGTGATCGGCGAAGACTACCTCGAATGGGCTTTCGCCTTTGCCCGGAAGTACGCCGATCCTGATCAAAAGCTGTTCTACAACGATTACAACTGTACCCAGCTTCAAAAGCTCGTGCCGCTGCGCAAGCTGCTGAAAGATCTGCACGACAAGGGCATTTTGGACGGTTTAGGCATGCAGAGCCATTTGGGCGTCGACTCCCCCAGCCTTTCGGAGTATCAAAACGCTCTGAACCAGTACGCCAGCTTAGGGATCACCATCCACGTGACGGAGCTGGATGTCAGTACCGCCGATAACTCGCCCTTGGGCCAGATGCGCTTAGCCTACCGCTACCGCAGCCTGCTTTCCCTGCTGATGCAGGTGAAAACAAAGGGCGGGTACGATATTGGCAATGTAACGGTGTGGGGCCTAAAGGACGATCAATCCTGGCTGAACAGCGCCAGTGAAAAAAAGTATCCCCTGCTGTTTGGCAAGGATTACAATTACAAGCCCGCTTTCTTCGGCGCGCTGCTGGACGCGTCCATTCCCATGACGTCCAATGAAGCCAAGCTCCGGGAAGCGGTTGAAAAACTGGGCTTGGACAAACTCAACGAACAGGAGGGAGCTTCCGTGAACGTGTACAAAACCTTAAATCAGCACAATCCCGTGATGGTGCAGCGCTTTGGCGCGGATCCCTGGGCCATGATTTACGGGGACCGGGTATATCTTTATATGACCGGGGACGAGCCCATGATGACCATGGACGGCAAACCGAAAACCAACGATTACAGCAACATCACCACGCTGCGGGTGCTGTCCTCCGATGATCTGGTGAACTGGCAGGATCACGGCTCGGCAGCCGCCGCGGGCAAAAACGGCGCGGCGAAATGGGCCGCCAATTCCTGGGCTCCCTGCGCCGCATGGAAAACAATCGACGGAAAGGACAAATTCTTCTTGTACTTTGCCAACAGCGGCGGCGGCATCGGCGTGCTGGTGGCGGATGATCCCGCCGGTCCTTTCACCGATCCTCTGGGCAAAGCGCTGATCAGCCGCGCAACGCCTACCTGCGCAGAGGTTACATGGCTCTTTGACCCCGCCGTGCTGGTGGATGACGACGGCAGCGCCTACCTCTATTTTGGCGGCGGCGTCCCCAACGGAAAAGCGGATGACCCCGGCACGGCTCGCGTGGTGAAGCTGGGCGAGGATATGATCAGCCTGGACGGTGACCCGGTGGCCATCAATCCTCCGTGGCTGTTCGAGGATTCCGGCATCAATAAGTTTGGGGATACCTATGCGTACTCCTACTGCTCCAACTTCAACGTGCCTTCCTCCGGAAGCGAACAGGGCTTCCAGAGCGGCGAAATCGTGTATATGACTTCCGAATCCCCCATGGGGCCCTTTGTCTTCGGCGGACGGGTGCTGCAAAACCCCGGCGCTTACTTCGGCGTGGGCGGCAATAACCATCACTGCATGTTTGAATTTAGAGGAAAAACCTATATCACCTATCACGCCGCTACCGTGGATAAGGCCATGGGCTGGAACGCGGGTTACCGCAGCACGTTCGTTGACGTTCTGAACCTGAATGAAAATGGACTTCCCACCTTGTCCCAGGGCACCTACGAAGGCGTGGAACAGGTAAAAGCCTTTGATCCCTACGCGGAAGTTCCCGCTTCCACCCTGGCCTCCCTGGCAGGTATGGAAACCGCTCTGGTGAACGATGCGGACAAAGCGGCGGGCACCGGCGATATGCTGGTGCGAAGCACTGCGTCAGGCGGCTGGATCGGTATCGCGGGGGTGGATTTCGGTCAGGAAGGCGCGGACGGTGTAAAGATCACCTGGATGGCGGAGGAAGGGGCAAAGCTCGAAATTCTGCTGGACAGCCTGGACAGCGAACCCGCCGCCTGCATTGATCTTTCCGCCGCAGGAGAAGATCGGGCTGAGTTGTTTGCATTGCCGGAAACCATCACCGGCGTTCATGACCTGTACTTCCGCTTCTCCCAGCCCAACGTAAGCCTGCTGCAATGGCAGTTCTTTTCCCCCCTCCAGGATCAGTAAAGGAAGCAGCCTGCTCACCGGCAGCGATTTTCCCGACCCCGACGTGATCCGGGTGGAGGATACCTACTACCTGGTGAGCACCACCATGCACTTCTCCCCCGGCTGTGCCATTCTCAAATCCTATGATTTGATCAACTGGGAATGGTGCGGCCACCTCTATGATGCGCTGGATGAAACGGACGCCCGCATGCTGATCAACGGTCAAAACTGCTACGGCAAAGGCATGTGGGCCCCCTCCCTGCGCTGGCAGGACGGCACGTTTTACGTGTGCTTCGCGGTGGTGGACAAGAACAAAACCCACATTTACCGCACGGAGGACATAGAAAACGGTCCCTGGACATTGAGCGTCCTTCCCGGCCTGTATCACGACCCCTCCCTGTTCTTCGACGGGGGCAAAGCTTACATCATTTACGGCAACAGCACCATCCACCTGACGGAGCTGAACGAATCCCTTACCGGCCCGCAGCCGGGAGGATTGGACCGGGTGCTGGTGAAAACGGGAGAAACGAAACAGCTTGGCTATGAAGGGTCCCATTTCTACAAGATCAACGGGCGCTATTACCTGTTCACCATCCATTCCCTGCCGGACCGCTGGCGGCGGGTGGAAAGCTGCTTTGCTTCCGACAGCCTGACAGGCGGATTCACCGGCGGAATCGTGTTCAACGACGATCAGGGCTATCACGGGCAGGGCGTCGCCCAGGGCGGTATCGTGGATACGCCCGACGGGCGCTGGTTCGCCGTGTTTTTCCAGGACCGCGGCGCGGCAGGCCGCACCCCCGTGCTGATCCCCATGAGCTGGGAGAAGGGTATGCCGGTAATAGGTTATGACGGAAAAGCTCCCTTGGAATCCGTGAACCTCACCACCCGGCCCGGATATGTCTATACACCCTTAGCGGAAAGCGACGCCTTTGATGCGCCTGCTCTGAAAGCCATGTGGGAGTGGAACCACATGCCGGACGATACGCTGTGGCGGACCGGAAACGGTTTCCTGTCCCTCACCGCCGGCCGCATAGACCGGGAACTGACCGACGCCCGCAACACCCTCACCGTGCGCTGTACCTACCCTGTAACCGAAGTAACGGTTCACCTGGACGGCAGCAATTTGGCTCCCGGCGGCCGGGCGGGCCTGTGCGCCCTGCAATATCAATGGAGCGCCATCGCTCTGCGCCGCACGGAAGAAGGGTTCCTCCTGTCGCTGCTGAAAAACCCAGCCAATGATCAGCCGGGCGAAATCATTGCGGCGGAGGTACCCGCATTGGAAACCGTCACCTTGAAAGCTCTATTCGATTTTACCGATATGAAGGACGCCGTGTCCTTCTACTATCTGAAAAATGGAGAATGGCAGCTCCTGGGCATGCCCCAGAAGGTATCGTTCAACCTCAAACACTTTGCGGGCGTCCGTGCCGGACCATTCCATTATAATGTGGAAGCGGCGGGCGGCGAAGCGCTGTTCGGCGCTTTCGATTACCGCGTCACTGTGCCGTAAAGTCAAATTAAAGCACAATATCCCCCATTCCGAACCCGGCGGGCATGGGTTCTTCTTCAAGGAATAGGAAGGCATCGTCCCGCAGCACGGGAAGGAAGGCGGCGTAAGGGATTTTGGAAAACTCGCAGCCATAGGTGCTTTGGCCGAACCAGCCTCCCTCCTTGGCCCGCAGATTCAGGTCCCGGGCGAATTTGGTGCGGTTGCTGCAATCGTGCACTGCGATGGGCCACTGTTCTTCCGCCGCCGTTTTCATGAATTGCAGGGTCAGATTCCGGCTGAAAATGGGAGAAATGTAGCCCTGGCGGCAGAAATACAAGTTTTCCCCGGCATAGTTTTCGATGTTGTTTTCATTCAGGTGCAGCTCAGCGCAATTGATGAAATCCAGGCCTGTGGCCAGGATTTCTTCTTTTTTCGCGAAAAACTCCCGGTAAAACTCCGGCGTCATGGGCGTTTCGATCCCGACCCGCGGGAAGTATTCCCGGGCGATGGCGATGTTTTCGATCACCCGAGGCGCACAGTGGGACGCGCCTAAATTGAAGCGCAGCTCGTCCAGCCCCGCTTCAGCCAGGGCTTTCAGGTTTTCCCGGTTGGCGTGAACGCCGTTGGTGTATAAATGCTGGTGGACGCCTGACTCATGGAATTTTCTCACAACACCGTAATATTTTTCGATCTCCATGAAGGGCTCTAAGTACACGTAGGCAATGCCGGTGGGCTTTTTGTGGATGGACAAAAGCAGGTCCAAATCCTCTTCATAAAACTTCGTGCCGCCGATTTCCCACATGCCCTCCCCAACCGGGGGCTGGCTGTTCAAAGCGCCGTAATCATAGCAGAATTTGCAGGCAGCGTCGCATTTGTTGGTTTTGCGCACGGCGGAAAGCCCCGTGCCCACCAGGCAGGAGCGGCAGCCTTGGGGGAATTTACTATCGTCCCCCACGTAGTACGTGCGTCCTGCTAAGGTTTTGAGGCCCGGAATTTGCGCCATCAATTCCGCGTGCCGGGCGTTCACAGCCTGTTCGATCTGGGCGAAGGCGGACAGGGCGATTTCCATCTGACCGGGCATTAGTTCTTCCTCCTCGGGCAGAGAAGCGAAAAACTCAAACCAGGTGAGGGCGTCTTTCTTGGATATCTTCATAAATATTCCTCCAGTGCGGGAAAGGGAGATCAAGTATTAAAACACAGCCCTGCAACTCCAGGATAGGATCAACGGTCGTTTATTCCGCACGCAATCCGTCAGATATAGGTTGATCAGCGAGGCGGCCTGTTGCTTGAAATACACGATGGTATCCGCGTCCAAATTGATGGCGGCCTGATTTTTCAGTTTCTTGGCATTTGGATTGAACTGGACGTTTGAAAAAACGTATATCAGAAGATGTCTGAGTCCAGATTCAGCCAGAAAGCGGGGCGGACAGAACCGTTTTCGTTTGTCACAATGAAGTAGTTGAGGAAACCACTGGAGTAGACGTTCGCGGCGTAGCCCTGAGTTTCGCCGGGGGAACGCAGCCACCACCACCCGGCATCTGCCCCATCCGATGTTTTATTGCTGCTGCTTATATCTGCGCTCTGCTCGATAGCGTACGCCGTCGGGCTGACCCGGGATTTTGTATTGCTTGAATCCGAATTCGTAACACTGAAGTATTTATTCGCTTCAACATAGCTTAACAGGAAGATTTTATCCTGCGTGTTATTACCGCCGCTGGTGCGCCAGTTGCTGTATCCTTGGCCCTTGCTGTTGTTCACATTTGTCAGCAGGATGGCGGATTGCTCATTGGCGCTGAATGCATTGTTATAGAAGGTGCTGTTCAGCCAGGCGCGCAGGGTGCACTTTTCCCAGGTGATATCCTTCCGTTCCTCATGATAGGGTTTTGCATCCAGTCCGTACCTGCTGATCAGCAGAACCCGGTTGCTCTTCGCATCATAGTCCAGCACGATCCATTCGATAGGCATATAGTCGTTACCATCGCTTGTCTGTGGGTACATGCCGAAAGTTACATATCCGCCGACGTTTCTGTATGTCTGCAGTTTCGCTTCACGTTCTGCTGCTGTTGCTGCTGCCGCAAATCTGGGATTCGCCGCGAAATATTCTGCGATCGGTTTGAATCCGCTGTATCTGGGAATTGAGAGAATGACCGCCAGCGCTTCGTCAGTTTTCCTGGCGTCTATCAGTTGGACAGCAGATGAAAACTGTATCTTTGCATAGTCCAGCCATTCGTCATATGTTCCCTTGGGATAGGTCACGGTCGCTTCGAACGTCTGCGTATCGTAGTGAAAGAAAATCATTTTTTCGTCCACCTGAATTGAGGCGAAGAATTCGCTGCCGGAGACTCGGTAATCAGCCAAGGTGGCGCCTTGCCCGCTGAGATAGACGCTGAAAGTGTTGAAGTCCGTCTCGGTGACGCCCTGGAACACTTCTATATTGCCGCCGTCATCGTTTGGGCCATCTTCATCCGGATACCTCCCTAACGCTTCCCCAAGGGAGGGCATGGGCTTGCCAATAGTGTCCGTGAGTGAAGGCAGCAAGCCCTCAGCTTCGGCGCAGGCGCTGACGATCAGGCAAAGCATAAGAATTATCGCCATCAGATTCTTTTTCATTATCTGTTTCTCCTCAATATCAGTTGCCGCCAAATGCGGAAGTAACCTGCCCGGTGGCGGCGCTCACTGTGATAAAGTAGTAGCTCCTTTTGTATCCGCCGGCCAGAATTTGCGCGGAATAATCAATGTAGAAAGTGTACGTGTTTGCGCTGGCGTCATAGGTGGATGTGTGGCTGTAGACCGTCAAAGAACTGGGGTTGTGCCATCTCATGTTTCTGAAATAGCGTTCAGCTACGATCCAGCATTCAGATTGCAAGTAAGTCTGCGCAGGTTTGGCCGCAGCCGTCGCCGCTGGCTCGGACGTGGCGGTTGGCGCAATCCATGCGGCTTCGATCAGGCTTCCCTTTGGATAAACGATCGTACCGATATGACGCAAGGCGTCATAGGTAAAGGTGAAGGTTCCAACCATGTTGCTCAGTCGTATCACTATAACGCTGCCGTCTTCCACATGGTAATCGTCTACCGCGCATCCAGCAGCCTGCAGATAATGGCTGAAAGCGTTGTAATCCGCCTCATGAAAACCGCTGTAAGTTTCCTGACGGCTGCCGTCGGCCAGTGTTTCCGTTTTATCAGGCAGGCGTGACAGCGCCTGTGACATGCTGGGCAGGTCTTTCCCGATGGTATCTATTTGGGGCAGAATGGAGCCCTGCCCCTTGAGCGTGTTCCACTCCTCCCGTTCGGGCATAGTTCCGCTCGGGTAGAAAACGCTGGCAGTTTTATTGTACCAGTCATAGGTAAACATGAAACTGCTGGCATTCAATCCAATCACCGCCGTCAGGATGCCGGCATCCGCTTTGCTCTGTAACAGCGTGGCGCCGGCCTGGGCAAGGTAAGCGCTGAACGCGCTGTAATCAGCGTCTGAAAAGCTGGCCCACATCTGCGTGATTCCTGAGTCGTCGTCGATTTCATTGTCCGGCTTCCGGTTCATGGCGAACTGGGGAGAAGGCATAATGCCTCCAACCGGCGGCAGAATGCTAACTCTCGCCTTTACCGCTTCTTTCTCTGTCTCCGGCCGTGTGCCGGCAGGATAGACGGCGGTGGCGGTTTGTGCGTTCCAGTCATAGACAAATTGCATGGATGCGTCACGGACGGTAATTGTGGCCGTGATCGCACGATCCGTCACTTCGGCGTTCTCAAGCTCTGCGCCGACGCCTGCAAGATAAGCGCCAAATGCCGTATATTCATCGTATTTGAAAGCACTGTACATTTCGTACTTGCCGTCTGCGTTCTCTCCCTTTTCATCTGCAGTCCGTCCGAGAGCAGCCCCTATGGACGGCATAGCAGTGCCAAACAACTGGTTCATTGACGGGAACAGACCCTCAGCCTCCGCCGTGCTTGTGAGCATCAGCATTACAAAGCACAGTGATAGGATTCTTTTGGATATTGACATCATTCGTCTCATCACATCTGCCTCCGTTCAGCAAGACCTGGGAGAGTTTTTCATGTATAATGTAATAATATTATAACTGACGAGTCATGGAAAAGCAAGCCAAAACTGGAAGAAGGTCTAATCTGTCCATTGTGCCGCTCGCGGGAGCACGAGAAAAAGAAACGAAAGGGATTGAAAAGGCTTCGTTTTCCCTGTATAATTTGTGTGAAAGACCGTAAAAAACAAATACAGGGAGGGAAAAACATGTTGTTTGAAAAAAACGATACCATTTTATTCATCGGCGATTCCATTTCGGATTACGAACGGTCGCGGCCCGTAGGAGAAGGGCTGTTCAACGCCTGGGGCCGCAGCTATGTGGCGAATGTGGGATCGCTGCTGAACTGCATGTACCCGGAACTGGCCCTGCGCATCGTGAATATGGGCATCGGCGGCAATCAGGTGCGGGACCTGGACGCGCGCTGGGAAACGGACGTGATGGATCGGAAGCCCGACTGGGTGAGCGTGCTCATCGGCATCAACGACGTATGGCGGCAGTTCGACAGCCCCTACATCCCGGAAAGTCACGTGTTGCCCGAGGAATTTGAACAGACCTATGAAAAGCTGATCCAGCGCACCCTGCCCGCAGTGAAAGGCATGATCCTCATGACGCCCTATTTCATGGAACCCAACAAGGCCGACTCCATGCGCGCCCGGATGGACGAATACGGGGCCATCGTGAAAAAGCTGGCGGAAAAGTACCATTGCACCTTCGTGGACCTGCAAACGGCGTGGGACGCGCTGTTCCAGCACATGCACCCCTGCAACATCGCCTGGGACCGTATCCATCCCAACCAGGTGGGCTGCATGTACATCGCCAAGCAGTTCCTGAAGGCCGTGGGGGCGGACAGAGCGTGAGCCGTTTTCGCGTCATCTTCGCGGCGGCGGCCGCGCTGCTGGTCTTTTGCCTGTGCGGCGGCGCGCTGGCCGAACGGGGTTGGGACATCACGGAATACTGCGCCGTGCGGGTTTCGGGCTATCACGATCACAAAAAGAATATGCTGGACGACAGGAACATGACCATGTGGTGCCAGCCGGAAAGAAACGCCTGGATCGAGGTCAAAGCGCCGGATGGAATCAAAGTCGGAGGCATTTATCTTCGGTGGGGCGTGCCGCCGATTGATCTTCAAATCGACGTGTTAGACGAAGCATCCGGCGAATGGCAGGCTGTCCAGAAGGTGTCCGCCGGGTACTATAACCAGTATATTGCCTTTGAAACGCCCTTGAACCGTTTCAGGATACGGCCCCAGGCGGAACAGGCGGAATTCGGCTTGATCAAATTGCAGGTCCTTTCTCCCGGAGAACTGCCGGAGGATATTCAGACCTGGCAGCCCTTCGAGGGGAAAGCGGACCTTATGGTTCTGGTTGCGCACCCGGATGATGAACTGCTGTACATGGGCGGGGTGATCCCGTACTATAACACGCAGTTGGGCAAGCGGGTGATCGTAGTCTATGTGGCGCGTATGAACGGGTTCCGGCTGGTGGAAGCGCTGGACGGCCTGTGGCACTGCGGCGTGCGGAATTATCCCGAATTGCCTAATCAGCTATTCCCGGACAAATCGGTGTCCACCCTGCGCGATTGCCTGAACGCATGGCAGGAGGACAGGCTGCTTTCTTATGTGACGGAGATGATCCGCAAATACCGGCCGGATGTGATCGTGACCCATGATGTAAATGGCGAATACGGCCACGGGGCGCACCGGGCCTGCTGCTGGGCAGTGCAGCAATGCGTGGAATACGCAGCGGACCCGGAACAGTATCCTGAATCCACGGCGCGGTACGGCCCCTGGCAGGTCCAAAAAGCCTATATTCACCTGTATCAGGGCGGACTGGGCCAGATCGATTTCGATTGGCGGCAGCCGCTTTCCGCTTTCGGTGGAAAAACGGCCTTTGAAATCACGGATGAAGCATTTCATCTGCACCGGTCCCAGGCTTCCTCCGGCAGATACAAGGTGGAAGATTTCGGGAGGTACGATAATTCTCTTTTTGGCCTGTATTATTCCACAGTAGGCCCGGATATGGGAGCAAACGACTTGTTCGAGCACCTGGAATGAAAAGCTTGAAAAGCGCGGTGCTCTCAAAAATAAAAAACAATCTTGCAAACAAGTCTGATTTGGTGTATAATTTTCCTAATCAAAACCCAGGCGGAGAAAACTGGGAAAATAATCATACGGAGGGAAAACGCAATGAAAAAAATCCTGGCATTGGTACTGGCACTGATCCTGGCCCTGTCACTGGCCTCCACCGCATTTGCTGTGAACGAGGATGTGGAAGGCGAACTGGTCATCTACTCCTCCATGTATCAATTCGTCATTGATATGATGGACGAAGCCCTGAAAGCCGAGTTCCCCAACCTTGTTCCTGGCAACAACGGCAGCTTCTTCTTCTACGGCGGCACCAGCTCCCTAATCACCAAGATCTACGGTGAAATGGAAACCGGCACCCTGGGCTGCGATATGTTCATGGTGGCCGAGCCTGCCTTCTCCCTGGAGCTGAAGGAAGCCGGATATCTGGAGCCCATCGAAATCGAGAACCCCGACACCCTGCTGCGTTTCCCCTATGACGCCGAGGGCTATTGGTATCCCGTGCGCGTGTGCAACATGGTGCTTGCCTACAACCCCGAAATGGAAGAAGCCTGGGCCGCCAAGGGCGTGACCATTCCCAAGACCTTCAAAGATTTCGCCAATGATCCCGCTCTCAAGGGCCTGATCTCCATGGGCAACCCCCTCACCAGCGGCACCACCTTCGCCGCCGTGGCCTCCCTCACCCAGGATGACCACTATGGCAAGGACTTCTTAAAGGGCCTGGCCGCCAACGAAGTGATGATCGAATCCGGCTCCACTGCCCTGACCAAGCTGCAGACCGGCGAGTGCGCCGCCATCATGATCCTGGAAGAATCCGTTTTGAAGGTGCTCAAGGAAGCCGCCGACGCGGGCAACCCCATCACCAACCTCAAATGCATCTATCCCGAGGACGGCGTGATCCTGATCCCCTCCACCGTGATGACCGTGGCGGAAGACCACAGCAAGAACGTGAACATCGAAGCCTGCGAAGCCGTGGAAAAATGGCTGCTCAGCGAAGAAGCCCAGAAGCTGATCCTGCAGGGCTACATGCATTCCGTGTTCGCGGGCATGAAGGAAATCCCCTATGAATCCGTGGATACCGACGGCCTGATCGAAAAGGACCTGGGCGTGGACTGGGAGAACGCCTACCAGAACCGCGACGCCATCAACACCGCCTGGACGGAAATCGTTACCACCAAGTAATTTTCGCCGCCCGGCGCTTCCGGGGGGAAGCCGATTGACGGCTTCCCCCTTTTAAGACGTACAGAGTTCAGAGTTGAGAGTTCAGATTTATAAAGCTGTTTTCGAGGCGTATTATCAGAACTCTGAACTCTGAACTCTCAACTCTCTTTCAGACAAAGGGCTTTCAAATGCCACAATAAAAGAGGTGCATGCGGATGCAAAATGGGGCTGTCTCTACAAACTTACCACAAGCGAAGAGCCGTACCCCCCTGATTACCAAATTGGGCCTTTTGCTGGTTTTCCTGCTGGGGCTCCTGGTGATCTTCTTCGGGTACAGAGGCATCCAGGAATACAACGCTTCGGGGTTCAGTTCCGAAGCGGCTTATCATGCCATTTACGCTTTATCGGGGGATGTGGATAAAGCCTGGACGCAAAAGTTGCAGCCCCAGCGTGGCGCTCTTTCCGCTGATCAGCAGGCCGCTTTGGACGAAGCGGCACGACATCTGCTGTATTCTGCCTGGGAAGGCCAGAAAACCGGCGGTCAAACGGACGCCGAGGCGCTGCTTGCGGCAGAAAAGGACGATACCGGCCTGCTCTACCGGCTGCTGTATACCACCTATCTGGTGAACGGCCCCAAGGTGAGCAGCGGAAACAAAAAAGAAATCGCCGCCTTGAACGCCGCGGATGCTGCCGCTTTCCGTCAGGGACTGCTGGACTGTTTGGCGGATGACGAAGCCGCGCTGCCTGCCATCGCCGAAGGGACGGCTGGAAAG
>JAFXMP010000034.1 GCA_017530275.1 Clostridia bacterium
GCTCATAAGGATTGCCGGAAAAGCCCCGGTCAGTATAGCGAATCAGGTAGTCCATATCGCCGCCTGTTTTTCCCCCGTAATAAAGATGCAGCAATACACCGGTGGCGTCAGCTTTCATCTGGTACAGGGAGTGGGCTGTTTCCAGGGAAAAGATGCCCGTCTGTTCATTGTGCAGTATGCTCATTGTCATGCTCCTTTCTGTATTGTTCGGGGCTGAGCCCGTATTTTTTCTTGAACATTTTGGAAAAGGCCAGCTGATCGTCATAGCCTACTTCTTTGGCGATCACAAAAATCGGCACGTCGGTTTTCCGCAGCAATTCCTGGCTTTTGGTCATTCTGACCTGCATCAGGTATTCCTGGGGCGACATGTACATTTTCTTTTTGAAAATAGCCGTCAGATAGGTTCTGTTGATGCCGATGTAATCCGCCACGTCGCTCACCTTGATGCCGGAATAATTGCTTTCCATAAAGCGCACAGCGTAATTCACATAATCGTCCACCGTCATATCGCTGTTCTGACGGGGCGATTCGTTGCTCATCTCCCAGGATTCGATGGCCAGCGAAAGGAAGCGGATCGCGAAGCTCATGCGGTAAAATTCGCTGGACACATTCAGGTGCGGACGCTCCAGGATTTCTTTGACAATGGCAAAAAATTCTGTCGGCGCAATGTTGCAGTCCCGCACATAAACCCCATCTGTAAATCCGGCATACTGCATATACCGTCCCGCATGTTCTCCGCAGAAAGTGATCCAGGTATAATACCAGGGCTCTTCCATATCCGCCTGATAGAATATATCCTCCCTGTCTTTCAGCAGGAACATCTGCCCGTCATGAATGTGATATTCCTGCCCACGAACCCGCAGAATGCCTTTCCCGGAAAGCACCACATGCAGATGATACCCTTCCCTGGCGTCCTGGGGATAGAAATAGCCCGGCAGGCAGCGCTGGACACCGCAGGTTTTCATGTAAAACGTGCTGTCCTTGTTGCGCAGGTATTCGATGCCATGATAATTGGTGCCTTTGAAGATCGAAGGCGTTTCAAGCCATTGTCTGTCAGTCATCTTCCTCCCTCCTTTGCCGGGTCCCTATGCGTATGAAAAAGCGGCACAGCACAGCAAGCCTTTTCCGTCTCAACTGTACTGTGCCTCTTTGCATTATAGCATACTCAGTAGAATCATGTCAGCCCTTAACCGCACCCAGCATGATGCCCTTGACGAAATATTTCTGAATGAAGGGATACACCATGATGATGGGCAGGGTAGCCACCATGGTTGCAGCCATGCGGATGGAGTCAGGGGTCACGGCAGCAGCTCCGGTCTTTCCCGCGGCCATCTGCTGGGAGGTGGAGGCTCCGGTCTGGTACTGGTTCAGGATCTCTACCAGGATGGACTGCATGGGTTTCAGATTCTGGGAAGAGGTGTACAAATAAGCGTCAAACCAGCTGTTCCACTGCATGATGGCAACAAACAGCGCTACGGTCATCAGGATCGGCTTGGCCAGCGGCAGGATGATCTTGAAGAAAATCACCAGATCGTTGCCGCCGTCAATACGCACCGCCTCAAACAGAGAGGACGGCATGGAATCAATGTAGGAGCGGATCAGAATCATGTTGTATACGCTCATCACGTTGGGCAGGATGAACACCCAGAAGTTGTCAAGCAGTCCCAGGTTCTTGAGCACCATGTAGTACGGCACCTGACCGCCGCCAAAGTACATGGTGAACACGAACAGCAGGCTCCAGAATTTATGTCCCACCAGATCCTTGCGGCTCAGGGGATAGGCCAGCATGGCGGTGCACATAACAGCCAGAGGCGTGCCGATCACTGTGCGGGCCAGGGTGACCAGAATGGAATGCTGGAAGGTGGAGCGCCTCAGAATTTCTCCGTAGCTTGCGGTGGAGAACACACGGGGCCAGAAATAGATACCGCCGCGCACGGCGTCCGTGGCGTCGTTGATGGACACCACAAAGATATTCCAGAAAGGATACACGGTGATGATCGTGATCACCGCCAGGAAGAGAACCTTGAAAATATCCAGCGCCCAGTCGCCGGGCGTCCTTTTTTCCTTGATGCGATTGGAAATCGCTTTTTTCGTGATCGCAGTCATAGTTTTCTCCTCCTTTCTCAGAACAGTGCGCTGTCGTTCAGCTTGGCGGTGATCTTATTGGCGCTCATCACCAGGATGAAGGACACGATGGATTTGAACAGTCCCACGGCAGTACCGTAGGAGTACATGCCTTTTGCCAGACCGTAACGGTAAGCGTAGGTGTCCAGCACGTCGGAATAGTTCAGAATGGCGTTGTTGCCCATCAGCAATTGCTGTTCAAAGCCGGTGGAAAGGATGCCGCCTACAGCCAGGATCAGCAGGGTGGCGATGGTAGGCCGGATGGTGGGCAGTGTGATATGCCAGATGCGCTTGATGCGGCTGGCGCCATCGATGGAGGCCGCCTCGTAGAGCTGTTCGTCAATGCCAGAAATGGCGGATAAGTAAATGATGGCGTTGTAACCGATGCCTTTCCAGGTGTTGGCGATGGCAATGATCCACCAGAAATAGGGGCCATGTTGGAAGAACAGGATGCGTTCCTTGATCAGGCCCAAACTAATCAGCAAGTCGTTCACAATGCCGCCGCCGGACAGGAAAGTGAGGAAAATGTTGGCTGCGATAACCCAGGAAATGAAATAGGGCAGATAAGAAGCGGTCTGGATGAATTTTTTCAGCCGGACGTTTTTCAGTTCATTGAGCATTACGGCCAGGATGATGGGCGCCGGGAAGGAGAACAGCAGGGTCAGCACGCTGGTGGCCAGCGTGTTCCGCATGATCATGCCGAAATCCTTGGTGAAGAAATACTGGAACCATTGCAGGCCAACGAATTTGGCGTTAAACAGATCGTAGAAATACCCGTTCTGGGAGGGTCGGTAATTGGTAAAGGCCATATACAGGCCAGTCATAGGCGCATAGCAGATCACCAGCACCCAGATGACGCCGGGAACCATCAGCAGAAACAGGTATTTCTGATCCCGCAGCCTGCTCATCAAAGGCTTTTTCTTTTTGCCGTCCAAAGCAAGGTTAGACATGGCATTTCCTCCTTCACAGAAACAGAAGCAGGATCAGATAAGTTACCCGGAAGCAACATCATCCAATCCTGCTTCTCTCGCTTATCTCTTGGAAGAGATGAAACGGTCAGGCTTTATTTGCTGGCAACGGGTTCCAGGCCCCACAGCGCCAGGCGGGCAAAGTATACATCCGTCATGTAGGCTTCAATGTCGGACATGCCGGCGCTTTCCATGGCGGAAATCATTTCAGCGTACAGCGCGTCGCACTGTTCCACAGTGGGAGCATTGACCATCCGGGGATAGTACTGATCGAACACGTCAATGACGCCCTGATACATCAGCGCTTCCAGGGTGCTGCCCGCGGGCTCCAGGCCGGCGAATTCAGCGCTGTCATAGTAACCGTTGGTCAAGTTCTGATAGGCGTAGGTGGTGGAACGGTCCCTCACGCTGGCCCAGAAGCGGCAGGGAGTGTTGTCGTCCTCGTGGGGGCTGTTCTTGACGAACCAGGTCCACTTGGTGATGCCGGTCTGATCCACAAAGTTGCTGTTGTCGGCCTGATAACGTTCGATGATGTCACCGATGGGGGTGCGCACGCCGTCCACAAAGTCCCAATCCTGGCCCTGGATGCCCCACAGCAGCAGGTCCTGGCCTTCCTGGGAGGCGCAGTAGTCCACAAAGCGGATGGCGGCTTCAATGTTCTTGCAATTCTTGGTGATAGCGATAGCGTCCCAGCCCAGAGAAGAACGACCGGAGAGCGGCAGATCGGCAGAGGCAGCGCCATCGGGAATGACCTTGTAGGCAAGATATTCACCGTTGGCATTGCCGCCGGCCATCAGGGTGTTGGAGGGAGTCCAGGTGTCCCAGAAAGCACCGGCATAGGCAAACGCGCCTTCGTTGGAAAGCTTCTGGTTGCGCAGTTCGCTGTTGTTGCTGGTCCATTCGGGGTCCAGAATGCCTTCCCGGTACAGTTCGTTCATCTGATGGATGGCGTCCATGAACTGGGGATCGCGAACGGAGAAGTACAGCTTGCCTTCATGCACATAATAAGGATACAGATCATTCATACCGGCAAACGTGCCGTTGATGCTGCCGGTGCCGGGTTCGCCAATCACCAGGGTGTGGTTGGTGTCGGGATGAGCAGCCTGGTATTTTTCCAGCAGGGCTTTAAATTCAGACCAGACGAAGGGCTCGGCGCTGTCGGCCCGCTCCTGGCCCACCAGCTCGATCATTTCGTCATAGCGGCAGATGAAGCC
>JAFXMP010000292.1 GCA_017530275.1 Clostridia bacterium
ATCTGTGACCTCGTAGCGTCGAACCATTTGCTTCACCTCCCACTGCTTTATTCGACGCTATCGGCAATAATCCTTTTGGTTTTTGCATCTTTTTTCGCTTTTGTTAGCACATTATGAGTTTAGAAACACACTCTAATCGTGTGATGAGATTTAGAAGATAATCATGTGGAAAGATGTGGAAATATATAGAAGAAAATCATGTGGCAGGTATTGACTTTCCTACCCTGCTATGACAAAATAGGAGTGGGTAAATCTATGGACAGACGATAGATATACCGGGAGTGATACCATGAAAGAAGCTTTCCGTTTTATTTCGCACATATTTGGTTTTGAAAAACTAAGCAAAAATGAGAAAGATTATTTGCATGACGCGAATATCCGCAGCAGCAGTTATATGGGCGTCATTGTCGTTGTGCTGGAGATTTGGATGCTGATCCGGCAAGCGCATTCAAAAATCATTCCTAAATACCAAGCGGGCGGTGATCTGCTCCAGCTGATAATAAATTACACGACCAAGTACTGGCTGTTTTTATTCATTGGTTTGGGCATTACGCTGTTTTGTTTCTTTCAAAAAGACAAGAAGCTGTCGAAAGGACGGTTTCGTGCGCTGCTCGCGATAGGTTCAGTCTGCATTCTATATACTTCTGTTATAAGCCTTGAGAAATTCACAAAGGAAAGCGATACGATCACTCCGGTGATGGCAGGCATTATGAACGCCATGCTCATCTCCATTTATGTTTTATTATTCTTGATCGGCGTGACGATCACAACGTATGCTCTGTTCAAATATCGGAAAAACAAAACGATCATACTATTGGAACACCTGGCGATTATCGAGTTCACGCTGATCTGCCTCGCCTTCGGCATCTTCGTATCCTACAGCGACTTCTGGGGCGGAAAAGAAATCATCTGTTTTTTAACGATGGTGATTTACGTGGGCTGCCTGCTGATCTATCGTCCATTCGTTACCGTCTTGATTCTTGGAGCCAGTTTTTGGGGGTTCTACCGCGTTTTGCTGACGTATCAAAGCGGACTGTCCTTCCAGGACCAAGAGGTCATGATAAGCGGCGCGGTACAAAAAATCATTTCCGGAGACACCGTAAACTATATCACTTTCCTTATTTCCCTTTCCACCATCTGCTTTGCTATTTATCATGGACGCCTCAATGAAGCAAAAAAATCAACAGCATTGGAAAAAAGCGCCCGGGAAGACGCCCTTACCGGAATGTGTAATTACAGCTATTTTTCTGAACTTGCAAAAGAAAGGATCCAAAGCATAACGGATCATTTCAATGAAAACGTCTTTCTGTTCCTTGATGTTTACAATTTTAAAGCGTTCAATGATCAAAGAGGATTTGAGGCGGGCGATAAGTTCATCATTGCGATCGGGCAATCTATTTCCGATCTCTTTAATGATTCATTATGCGCAAGGCAGGCCGACGATCATTTCGTTGTTTTAACAAAAAATACAAACTTAATGGAAAGATTGACCGCTCTAAACAATTTGGTCCATGATTATGACGATGAGATATTATTAGGGATCAATTGCGGCGCTTATCACTTGAGCAATAACGCGGAGGACCCGCGCATGGCCATTGACAGAGCGCGCTATGCCGCTCACCTGATCAAGAATCGTTTCCAAACCATTTGCGCGGAATACGATAAAACCATGAGCGAGGCGTACCATAAGAGATTATATGTCGTCAATAACATCGATAACGCCGTCAATAATGGCTGGATCATCCCTTTCTACCAGCCGGTCGTATGGTCCGATTCGGAAGAACTGTGCGGCTGTGAGGCGCTGGCCCGTTGGAGGGACCCGGTATACGGCCAGTTATTCCCCAACGAATTCATTCCGGTTTTGGAAGAGTACCGGCTGATTCATAAGCTTGATAAAGCAATATTTGAATCCGTATGCAAAGACATAAGGGCTGCTATGGACGCGGGCAAGCCGGTCGTTCCAGTATCGCTGAACTTTTCAAGACTGGATTTTGAATTGATGGACGCGGTTCAGGAACTTGAAGATTTGGTTGCAAAGTATGCGATCCCGAAAGATATGATCCACGTTGAAGTGACGGAGAGCGCCCTTACGGATAATTTCGTAAAGCTCAACGCTGCGATGAACCGCATAAAGGAATTGGGATATTCCTTATGGCTGGATGATTTCGGAAGCGGCTATTCTTCTCTCAACGTATTGAAGGATTATCAATTTGATGTGATCAAGATCGATATGCGTTTCTTATCCAACCTCGAAAACAGTGAGAAATCGAAAACGCTGCTTGATTGCATCGTCAAAATGGCAAACAGGATCCATATGCTTACACTGACGGAAGGCGTAGAAACAAAAACTCAGGCAGAATTCCTGAACAAGATCGGGTGCACCCGTCTTCAAGGCTACTTGTTTGGCAAACCGATACCGAAGGATGAATTATATAAGCGCATCGACAAAAACGAATTGAGGGTGTCCGGCAGACACTTATAAAATTAGAAAAAACTGATTACGGCCCTGGAGGACAAAATCATGCTGCGCACGGGAAAAGTGGTGGCCGCCAGCGGCGGTGAATTGGAAGTTTGCTTTGAACGGCCTGAAGCCTGTGCCCATTGCGGGGCTTGCGGCGGGCAGAAGGAAAAAACGCTGGTGAAGCTTCCCGGCGACGTGCCTGTGGGCCGCTGGATCGACGTGGATATGCCGGAGGGGCAGGTGCTCAAAGCGTCCATACTGGCTTATGTATTGCCCCTGATCATGCTGCTGGGCGGCCTGGCTTTGGGCAGTGTATTGTTTTCCCAGGAAGCCCTGTGGGCCGTTACCGGCGTCCTTTGCATGGGCCTGTCCTGGCTGATCCTGCGTTTGATCGAAAAGCGCATGAAGCGCCGGGATGTGTGGCAGCCCAAAATCGTAAATGTTTATGGGGAGGGGGAAGAACCCGGCTGCCAACAGCGGGAATGACTGAAAAAAATTTTCAAAGAGCCGTTTTTTGGCTTGCTTTTTTTTCTGTGATCCTGTATAATCCGTTATTGGCACATCCTTGCGTCCTACAAGGATAGGACGCCATACGTCCATGAGGAGGTGAATGGAAATGAACAAGTATGAAGTGGTGTACATCATCGATCCTGCTGTGGAGGACGAAGCCCGCAAGGCCCTGATCGCCAAGTTCAACGATCTGATCACCGGCAACGGCGGCAGCGTTGACAAGGTGGAAGAATGGGGCAAGCGCCGCTTGGCCTATGCCATCGATTATAAAACCGAGGGCTATTACGTGCTGGTGAACTTCCAGGCTGAGGCTGATCTTCCCAAGGAACTGGAGCGCAACCTTCAGATTTCCGACAGCGTCATTCGCTACCAGGTCATCAAGCTGATCGAACGGAAAGTGGGCATCAAGCCCCGCGCCGTCCGGCCCGCCCCCGTGGCTCCCGCCGCGGAAGCGCCCGCCGCTGAAGCTGAAGCTGAAGCCGAAGCGCCTGTTGAGACCCCTGCCGCTGAATAAACGGAGGAGCGAAAATGAACAAGGTCATTCTGATCGGTAATTTAACCCGTGATCCTGAGCTGCGCACGACGTCCGCGGGCGATTCTGTGTGCACCTTCACCGTGGCTGTCAATCGCCGCCGCAGCAGCACTGCTGAAGCGGGCCAGCCTGAAGCGGATTTCTTTCGCGTCAGCGTATGGCGGCAGCAGGGGGAGAACTGCGCCAAGTATCTGTCCAAGGGACGGAAGGTGTATGTCAGCGGGCCCGTAACTTGCCGCACTTATGTGGGCAATGACGGGCAGACCCGCGCCAGCTTGGAAGTAACGGCGAACGAGGTGGAATTCCTCTCTTCCCGGAACGACCAGGGCGAGGCCCCGGCGGCTTACGCGTCTGCCGCACCCGCGGCTCCCGCTTCCCGTCCGGCCGGCAGTCCTGCCTACGGCAGCGCTCCCCAGGGCGGAGGCTACGTGCAGGTAGACGAGGAAGAATTGCCTTTCTGACCGCCTTGAAAAAACGGAAATCAATAGAAGGAGGAAACGATTATGTCTGAAGATCGTGGCGAAAAGCGTCCGCGTCCCCGTGGAAAGCGCCCCCGCCGTAAGGTGTGCGATTTCTGCGTGAATAAGATTGAATACATCGATTATAAGGATGTCAACCGGCTGCGCCGTTCTATCAACGAACGGGGCAAGATCCTGCCCCGCCGCATGACCGGCAACTGCGCCAAGCATCAGCGCCAGCTGAGTGAGGCCATCAAGCGCGCCCGTGCCATCGCGCTGCTGCCTTACACCGTTGACTGATCACAGCCAAACAAAAAGAGCGTCGGACTCCCCGGCGCTTTTTGATATTTTTGCTTTTTTCATTGAGGTTTGTTCAGTTCCTCGAATTTCCTCGCCATGGTGGGGTTATTGCGGGTCAGGCGCTTGATGCTCAGGTCCTCCGCCTTGCTGTTGGCCAGGCGCAGGTTGTTTTCGGAGGAGAGCAGAGCTTCCTTGGTTTTCTGCAAATGATCGATGGTTTTATCGATTTCCTCAATGGCTTTCTGGAATTTTTCGCTGGCCAGGCGATAATTACGGGAAAACTTCTCCTTGAAATCGTTCATATCTTCCTCAAAATGGGAGATATCGATGTTCTGGCTGCGGATCACGGCCAATTCTTGTTTATATTGCAGGGCGTTGAGGGCGGCGTTGCGCAGCAGGGTGATCATGGGAATAAAAAACTGGGGCCGGATCACGTACATCTTGGGGTAGCGGTAGGATACGTCCACGATACCGGTGTTGTACAGCTCGCTGTCCGCTTCCAGCAGGGACACCAGCACGGCGTATTCGCAGCCCTTTTCCTTCCGGTCCTTGTCCAGTTCCCGGAAAAAATCCTCGTTGCGGTGCTTGACGGCGGTTTGGTCCATTTCGTTCTTCATTTCAAACATGATGGAAATAAATTCCGTGCCGTCCTCCGCCGTTTCCCGGTAGATGAAATCGCCCTTGCTGCCGGTGCGGGCGTCGTTGTCTTTTTCAAAATAGGCGCGCTGAAAGCCGGTGGCCCGCAGCTTGTTGAATTCAGTCAGGCAGTGCTGCTCCAGGCTTTCGCCCACCATTTTGGTGGACTGCCGAGCCTTGAAATCCCGGTAATAGGCGATCATGTCGTCCCTGGCGCGAAGCTGCTCCTGAAAGCTCTCTTTCATTGCCTGTTCGCTCAGGAGCCGCTCCTTTTCTCCGGCGTCGATTTGCGCCCGCAGCTGAATGATCTGCTTTTCCTGCTCCAGCAGGGCGGTTTCCCTGTTGGCCAGGGCGTCCCGTACGGCTAAGCGCTGGCTTGTCTCCGCCGCTTCCAGGCGGGCCTGCAATTCGGTGATCTTTTCCTTTTGCCGGGCCAGAGCGTCGCCTGCTTCCTCCCGCGCTTTCATGACCGCCAGCTGCACGGCGGCGTCCCGTTCCGCAGTAAACTGCGTTTCCCGGTCCTTGAGCTCTTTGGTGAATTCCCGGTCCCGCACCTGCTTCACAATGGCCGCGTAGCCCGATTCGTCCACCTGGAATACTTCCCCGCATTTGGGGCAGGTAATGTTCTGCATACATGTTCCTCCGCTGTTGTACATTGCGCTGTACCATGATCCTATTTCTTTGTAATCATACACCGCAAAGGAGAAAAGTCCTCCCCAGCGCATCGAAATCTTTACGAACTCTGTTTGTTGACCTGCCAGCCGATCCGATCATTGGAGGGGAAAATTCATGAAGCCCATGCTGCTGAACACCATTCGCAATATCCGTGATTTAGGCGGTACGTCCACGGCGGACGGCCGCACGATACGCCCCCGCTGCCTCATCCGGTCCGCCCACCTGGGCAGCGCGTCGGAGGAAGATTTATTGACCCTGCGCCGGGACTGCGGCCTTTCGGCGGTGCTGGACCTGCGTACCGAACAGGAACGGCTGGAAAAGCCCGATCACGCGGCGGGACTTGACTATTATGCTATTCCGGTGATCGACGATCTGCGGGCGGGCATCACCCATGAACAGGCGGCGGAACAAAAAGAGTTTCCCGATATGGCTTTTCTCTACCGCCTGATGATCACCCGCCCCGCTACTCAGGCGGGCTTTGCCCGAGTGCTGCATCGGATATTTACTTGGGATTACAGCCGGGGGTCTATCTTATGGCACTGCACCGAGGGCAAGGACCGCTGTGGCATGACCACCGCTTTAACGCTGGAAGCCCTTGGGGTGGACCGGGATACCATTCTGCAGGATTATCTGGAAACCAACCGCACCAGCCTGCTTCGCGCCCGCGCCGTATATGAACGGCTGCTGCCCATCCGGGGAGAAACCTTCGCCCGCAGCGTATACCGTGCTTACGTGGCGGATGAACGCTATATCCGCGCCGCGTGGGACGCCATGGGCGAAAATTACCTGACGGAAACGCTTCAAATCCCCCTGGCGGAAATCGACGCTTTCCGGGAAAAGGTGCTCACGGAATAGGAAATAAGCCGTTTTCTCTTAGTAATCGCTGCAAATATTTACAGTTTCATAACAAAAACCATATTGACAAACTGCGTTCCGGAGGTAAAATGATAGCAGTTTTCAAGCAGGGACACAGGCCCTGCTTGAAACGAATGGACGCGCAGAAAGAAAGGAGGGAACGGACCGATGCGTAACCGCAAGCGTTTATTCGCCCTGCTGCTGTGCGTGGGCCTGCTGATGGTACTGGCCGTTTCTTCCGCTTTCATCGTGCTGGAGGCGAGGCATGCCTGCTGCGGCAGAGCGTGCAAAATCTGCGATTTTGTAGCGAAGACCGAGGCCCTGCTGCGCGGCATGGCCTGCTTGATGGTCCTTTCGCTTTTCGCCGCCCGCCTGCTTCCCGCTCTTCGGGCGCTTGCCGCCCGCGGCGCGTGGCGCCGGCCCGCCCTGGACACGTTGGTTTGCTGGAAAGTCCGGCTCAACAATTAAGGAAAATCAGTTGGCAAGGGGTTCTGCGCCTTCGGAGAGTAAGGTCTCTTCGTGCGGCGCTGTATCGCCTTGCATTTTTTTGCCTTGATTTTCCCAAATAATTGACGAGTTTGGAGGATGAATTCCATGAAAAACATGAAAAAAATGTTTGCCGCTCTTTTGGCCCTGACCCTGCTGACTGTTTCCCTGCTTCCCTGTGCCGCCTTGGCGGAGAAAAAGATCCATGTGGTGACCACCATTTTCCCCATCTATGACTGGGTACGGGAAATCGCCGGTGAAAACCTGGAAAACATCGAATTGACCATGCTGCTGGATTCCGGCGCGGACCTGCACAATTTCCAGCCCACCGCCCCGGATATCCTGAAGGTGGCTTCCGCCGACCTGTTCATTTTCGTGGGCGGGGAAAGCGATGAATGGACCGAGGATGTGCTTGCCACCACCACGAACACCAAGCTTCGCACCGTGAACCTGGTGGAAGCCCTGGGCGATCTGGCCAAGGCCGAGGAACTTGTGGAAGGCATGGAACACGAGCATGACCACGAAGATGAGGATCACGATCATGATCACGAGGACCATGACCATGAGCATGATGAAGCGGAAATGGACGAGCACGTGTGGCTGAGCCTGCGCAACGCGCAGGCCCTGTGCCGGGTGATCGCGGACGAGCTTTGCGAAATCGACCCGGATAACGCCGCCCTGTATCAAAAGAATCTATCCGCCTATGAAGAAAAGCTGAGCGCTCTGGATCAGCAGTATGCCGAAGCGGTAGCCGCTTCCGCCTATGATACCATCCTGTTCGGCGACCGGTTCCCCTTCCGCTACTTAGCGGACGATTATGGCTTGACCTATTACGCCGCTTTCTCCGGCTGTTCCGCCGAAAGCGAAGCCAGCTTCCAGACCATCGTGTTCCTGGCCGGGAAAGTGGACGAACTGGGCCTGCCCGCCGTTATGACCATCGAAAACCCCAAGGCCCGCATCGCCGAAACCATCGTGCAGACCACCAAAGCCCGGAATCAGAAGATTTTATCCATGGATTCCCTTCAGAGCGTTACCGCGCAGGCTGTGGAAGCGGGCGTCAGCTACCTTGACGTGATGGAAAGCAACCTGGAAATCCTCAAGCAGGCGCTGAACTGAAACCGTGCAATATCAGGATCATAAAAAGGAGCATGAGCGTATTATGGCACAACTGACCTGCCGGGACGTATCCCTGGGCTATGAGGGACACGCGATCCTGACCGGACTGAACTTCTCGGTAAACGCCGGGGATTACCTGTGCATCGTGGGGGAAAACGGATCGGGCAAATCCACCCTGATGAAAACCATATTGGGCCTGCAAAAGCCTTTGGCGGGCAGCATTGCCTTCGGAGACGGGCTCAAAAACAACGAAATCGGCTACCTGCCCCAGCAGACCCAAGTACAGAAGGATTTTCCCGCCACGGTGTGGGAAATCGTACTGTCCGGATGTCAATCCCGGGCGGGCATGCGGCCCTTCTATAACAAGGCGGAAAAAGAAATGGCCCGCCAAAACATGGAAAAAATGAACATAACTCAGTTCACCAAGCGCTGCTATCGGGAGCTGTCCGGCGGTCAGCAGCAGCGCGTCCTGCTGGCAAGGGCCCTGTGCGCCACCCAGAAGCTGCTGCTGCTGGACGAGCCGGTGTCCGGCCTGGACCCCAAGGTGACGCTGGAAATGTACCAGCTCATCGAAAAGCTGAACCGGGAAGATAAGGTCACCATCGTGATGATTTCCCATGACGTTTCTGCCGCCGTGCATTACGCCTCCCATATCCTGCATATCGGCCACGACGTTTTCTTCGGCCCCAAAGCAGATTATCTGCAAAGCGACCTGGCCCGGCGGTTTCTGGCCATGGAAGGGGGGAAAACCAAATGAGCGTGTTGGATTATCTGAGCATTGGCTTCGTGCAGAACGCGCTGATCGTGGGTCCGCTCATTGCTCTGTGCTCCTCATTGCTCGGTGTTACCCTGGTACTCAAGCGTTTTTCTTTCATCGGCGACGGCCTTTCTCACGTGGCTTTCGGGGCCATGGCCATCGCGGGCGTGCTGTACATCAACAATGAAATGCTGTTCGTACTGCCCGCCACGATCCTGTGCGCCATTCTGCTTTTGCGCACGGGGCAGAACACCCGCATCAAAGGGGACGCGGCCGTCGCCATGATCTCTGTAGGCGCACTGGCTATGGGTTACATGCTGCTGAACCTGTTTCCCAAGTCCTCCAATGTTTCCAGCGACGTTTGCACCTCCCTGTTCGGTTCCACCTCTATTCTGACCCTGACCACGACGGAGGTGTGGCTGTCCATCGGGCTGTCGGTGGCGGTGATGGCGATTTTCCTGGTATTCTACAACAAAATTTTCGCCGTAACTTTCGATGAAGATTTTTCACGTGCCGCGGGCACCCATGCGGAAGCGTACAACCTGCTGATCGCGGTGGTGATCGCGGTGATCATCGTGCTGGCCATGAATCTGGTGGGCTCCCTGCTGATTTCCGCCCTGATCATTTTCCCGGCAATATCCGCCATGCGCGTTTGCCGCAGCTTCAAGAGCGTAACCATCTGCTCGGCGGTTCTGTCCGTCAGCTGTGCGCTCATTGGCATGATCATTTCCATTCTGACAGGTACGCCCGTGGGCTCCACCATCGTGGCGGTGGATATGGCAGCGTTCCTCATTTGCAGCATCCTGGCCCGGCTGGGCGTGGGAACAAGAAAGGCGTGATAAAATGAACGGAAAAAGCAAACGGTTTTTGCTGGCGGCTCTGCTGCTGGCGGCGGTGATCCTGTGCACGGCCTGCGGCGGCGGCAGCGGCAGTCAGAATGGTACGCCAACGGCTAACGAGGTGCCCGTGGTGCTCAGCCAGATAGAATACACGCTGTATCAGAACATCTTTGCCAATG
>JAFXMP010000293.1 GCA_017530275.1 Clostridia bacterium
GCGCGCGGCCCGTTTACGCGCTGATGAAAACGCTCGGGACAAAGGTGTATAAGAACGTTGCGGAGGTGACCGTGCCGTCCGATAAGGCGCGCTCCTTCCCGCAGCTGCAGCCGGCGGCGGACCGCATCGTGCTGGTGCCGAACGGCATCAAGCTGGAGCAGTATCAAAAGCCCGTTTCCGCGCAGGAAAAGGCGGCGATGTTTGAACGGTATGGGCTGAAGGACAACGGCTGCACGCTGGTGATGATCACGCGCGTCAGCCGCGAAAAGAACATCATGGAGATCCTGAAATATATGCCGACCCTGCTGAAAGAGCTGCCCAAGGCGCAGCTGATGATCGTGGGGGATGGGCCGGACCGCAAACGCCTCGAGAAGTTTTGCAGGACCGGCGAATTAATGGAGCATGTCGTTTTTGCCGGCAGGATCCCCGCCGACGAGGTCTACCGCTATTACGCCATGGGCGACGTATTCGTTTCGGCTTCCGTATTCGAGGTGCACAGCATGTCTTATCTGGAAGCGATGTCCTGCGGCCTGCCGCTTGTATGCAGGGAGGACGATAGCCTCAAGGGCGTGCTGGAGGACGGCGAAAACGGGTTTATTTACCGGACGGAAAGCGAGTTTGTTCATTCCATTGCAAGGATCGTGAACGATCGGGCGCTTAGGGAAACCATGCGAACGAACGCGCGGAAAAAAGCGGAAGCGTTCAGCGAACAGCGCTTTGTGGATCATATGCTTGAACAGTACGAAAAAGTCGCAAAAGAGCGGGAGGACATGCGCTGAAGGACGGAAAGGAGCGCAGGATGAATCAACAGACTTTGGAACGGTTCGATATGAAGGCTCCGCCGATGCACACCGCCTGGTATCTGCGTCCGCTGACGCATGTTCTTAGCGCGCCGGACGTATTATTTCATCGAACGAAAATCAAGAAAACCCGCATGGAAGGGCTCAAACCTCCCTATTTGCTGCTGTGCAACCATAACGCTTTTTTTGATTTCAAAGTGGCCATGATGGCGATTTATCCGCACTGCGCCAATCCCATCGTGGCCATTGACGGGTTCATCGGCCGCGAATGGCTTCTTCGCAAGGTCGGCTGCATCTGCAAGCGCAAATTCACCAGCGACATGATGCTGGTCAAACAGATCATAAAAGTCATCGAGAACGGCGATATCTGCATGATCTATCCGGAAGCCCGCTATTCGTTATGCGGAACCACCGCCGTGCTGCCCGCGTCTCTTGGATCGCTGTGCAAGCTATTGAAGGTCCCGGTGGTCACGCTGATCTGCCATGGACACCACATTGATTCTCCCTTCTGGAACCTGCATAAGCGCGGCATCAAGCCTACGGAGGCGGAAATGACCGTGCTGTTCACGCCGGAGGAGCTGGCAGCAGCATCAAAAGAGGCAATCAACGAGCGTCTCGTTTCCGCCTTCCAGTACGACGATTACGCCTGGCAGAAGGAACGGGGCATCCGCGTGACCTATCCCAAACGCGCCGAGGGCCTGGAAAAGGTGCTCTACCAATGCCGCCACTGCGGGGCGGAATACCGCATGGCGTCCCGGGGGACGGAGCTTTTCTGCCGGGCGTGCGGGAAAACGTGGCAGTATACGGAGCTGGGCGAATTACAGGATGAAAAAGAAACGCTGCGCATTCCCGACTGGTATGAATGGGAGCGCGCAAACGTTAAAAAAGAAGTAGAAGCCGGCCTGTACGATTCCGGAGAATTGCCGGTCACCGTCCGCTCTCTTCCGAACGCAAAGCGCTTTATCCTGCTGGGCGAAGGCAAGCTGCGCCACAGCATGGACGGCTTTTCGGTGCGCGGCGTCGACGCGGACGGCGATCCCTTTGAAATGCTCAAGCCTGTTCCAAGCCTGTATTCCTGCCATATTGAATATGAATACCTGGGCAAATTCGGCGATTGCGTGGATCTGAACACGCTGGAGGATACCTGGTATATTTACCCGCATGACTGCGATTTTGCCGTAACCAAAATGGCGCTTGCCACGGAAGAACTGTACCAGAAATGGCGCCGCGACAGCGGAAAACCGAATCCGCCGGGCCTGGCGTGATCGCGTCCCGCGGCTCGTTCCGATCGATCCGTCCCCGGGGAGCCGATGACGGCAATCATCTTTGCAATCAATATTCCTGCTATGGGTGCAATGAAATAATCCCTCGTACAGCGGAAAAGCATACGCTTTTATCGCTGATTTTCCGTTTCCTCCGCGGCGTTGCCATACAAGCGAATCTTTGTGATCCGGATCGTTCCGCCCGGGTAATCTTGCGCGCTTTCCAAGTGAAGATTCAGCTGCGGCGACCCCATGCAGGAGGGGGGAAGCTCAAAACAGAAACACAGGCCGTCTTCCGTTTCCGCAATCGAAAAGTCTATTGAGATACGGTCGCCGCTTTCATCCTCGCTGTACAAAGCCCATTGCCTGGGGCAGCCATCCGGCACCGTGCAATAGAGGATCATCCCGCAGGAAGAAAGCTCGTCCGTCGGGAAGATGATCGTGAAGCCTTCGCCTTTTTTCCATTCACCGGCGGAAGAAATCGAAATATCTGTAAAGCTGGCGGACGATTCCAATGCCTGATCGGGGACGATCACGCAATTGGATTTGATATTCCTTTTATACAGCACATATCCGCCCCTGTAATTGCTGCGGGCGTAATTGATTCTATCCATCACGGCGATGTCCGGTATCAAATCAAAAACAGGCGTCAGGCTGTGGTTTTCATTCGTTGACACGGTTATCGATTCCTGATCTGTCAATAATTCCCCGTTTTCATACCAGCCCGCAAATTGATAGCCGGCCAAATTGCTTACCTTGAACGTGACCTCACAGCCGGAAAAATAGACGCCATCCCAGGAGGATCCATAGAGGTGGGCTATATGATCATTAACCGTTAGCTCGAGCTCTTCCGGGATTTGATTAACCGAAAGGATGATAGTATCGTTTGATATTTCCAGTATTTCTTTAAGTCGTTCAATAGTAACGCTTCTTCTTTTGCTTAAAAAGGATATACAAGAATTAATCCTATCTGTGCCAGTTTTCTGGTATCCGAGCTTGCCCCCGTTCCATCGCTCATCATTTAATGCAAAATACTTGTTATAATATAATAAAATGGGTGAAATAACGTCTTTAACATAATCCGGCGTTAGTTCGATGTTCGCAAAATCCATAATCCTGGTTAGAAACTGTTTTTGAAAAACAGGATTTTTCCAGAGCGACATAAAAAATTCATCGTCGACTAAGCTTTTTATCGCTTCCTTGGAAATATCCAGCGTATAGAAAGTCCAATCCAAATCCTGAAAAATCCAGCGCCAGCGTCCATCCTCATACGGTTCCGATCCATTGGTCATTGTTTTCCAGAGAGTCTTATTCCAATAAATATCCTCACTGTTGCAATAGGTAATAGCGGCCATATAAGTGATATAATTATCCATGTGAATCTGCTGACATGCATAGGCATATCCCTCTGCACTCTTCGGATTATTAGAAACAATCTTGGAAACAAGATTATCATATACCGCTTTATTGGTTTTTCCATCTTCGTCTTTTCCCTCTATCAGCCGATAGTTTTTGTATATCATGAGGTTATCTTTATCGATTCCAAAGAGTTTGGATATATAGTTTTCTTCCTGTTTTTCTCTTAATTCATAAAATCCCCAAAATTCTCCATTGATAAAGACGAGACAGGGAGTATATCCTGAAACTGGCAGTCCAGTTTCCCGAAGCAGGCTATGTGTTATAGAATCGCGTCCCGCCTGTCCTCGTACAACCAATTTGCTCATCGTTTTTACGCCATTGATCAGAGGATATTGGAAAGTATCCTCTCCATATTCTTTTCTCGCATAGAGATTAAAGGCCTTTTGAGCTTTTTCCCGTGTCTGGTTTCCATGAATTCGCAAACCAACATTTTGGGACAAACATAACTTTTCTTTTTCGTTAAACCATTGAATTAGAGCTGGAATCTCCCATGCTTTTCCATGTTGCGCGTAATTTCTTGGCCTATCATAAGCCCTGAGGTCACTGGAATACTTATCACTTCCCAGCCAGTCTCTGTACATCTTTCCAACAACGTATATTCCGTTATCCTCATCAAATAAATCATCCGGATCAGTGACTATGGACAGCACAGAAATATCCTGATAGTCTGAATAATGCTGATACCCGACAAAATAGGTGTTCGTTACAACGCTGCTGCGGTTTCCATCCGCATCGATCGCGACGGCGCGGATGATCGTGGCTTTCTTGACTTGTCCATCAGGCGGCGTCGCGCCGTCAATTGTTATATCCGTCCTCATGCTCAGCGTATTGGGCTGGGAAGTCGCGTCTTGTATATGGATAGGCGCAGTGTAGCGCGTCGAATACACATCCGGAATACTGCCGTCGGTCGTATAGTACACCTGATACGTCTTATAGCTGTCGATCGAAAGATCGAAAGGCGCTTCTAAAAGCCTGCTTCGTGGGAGAATCTGGGCGATGCGACATATACCTTCTTCACATACGGCGTTCCTTCCGCATTTTCGGCCATCGGAGTAGGCTCGGCAATATGCCATTCGCCGCTTTCCTGCAGGGAATAGGTGGTGTCTTTTTCCAGCGGCGGAAGATTCACTTGCTGCCGGATCTTTTTCTCGCTGTCGGAAAGGAACAGTTCTTCGCCGTCCGAGGCGGACAGCTTAAACGGCAGTTCTTTCTTATCCGCCGCCAGGATCAGGTATCCGTTTTCGGGAATCGTATAGCCGTTCAACGAATACTTGTTCAGATGATCCTGATCGTCGCTGATGTAAAAGCCATCCAGGGAGACGGGCTGGCCGGTGAGATTGCGAAGCTCAATGTAATCCGGCGCGGCGCTTGCAACGGAATAATGGCCGCCGTTATCGGAGCATATTTCATTGATGCAGAAAGAAAGGGAGGCTTCTGCCCGTGCAGCGGCAGAAGCCAATAAAACGGAAAACATAAGAAACAGGGTGGGCAGAAAACGTTTCACGCACAAAACCTCTTTTCTGCGGCTTTGGAGCTTGGACTTGTTTTACTTATTTTTTTTTCATGGAAGGATCCGTTCTCGTGTTGATGGTGCCGCCGATCTGGAAAAATCCATGAACGAAGGACAGCGGATCGTCCCCGCAAAGAACCGTGACGGTTCCGCCTTCCATAGAGATATAGCCTAAACCGGCGTCTTCGTTCGTGGTCTTGATGCCGTCATTGCCGGCGATTACGGAAATCTCACCGTCAAAGATTTCTACGCAGTCTTTCCCGCAGATGCCGTTATGAACCGCTTCCACGTTGATTTTTCCGCCCTTGATGCGCAAATCGTCCTTGGATACGATCCCATCCCGGTAAGCGCCGGAAATGTTCAAGGTTCCTTCGCCTGTGATGGTCAGATCGCTCTTGCTGTAAATAACGGCGTCCACCTTGTCCTGGTTCGCGTACACAGCGCCGTCGCTCAGATTGTTCACGGTATCCGCTTTCAGTTCAATGGTCAGTCTGGGCGAGCATTTTTTGATATGCAAAGCGGGGCCGTCTTCGCAGTGAATCGAAACGCCGGCGAAGCATAGCCTGACTTTCCCGGTCTGCTCGCAGTCGACGATGATCCGTCCGTTGCTCAAAGCCCCCTCAAGCAAATATTCGCCGGGGAGCGTAATGGTCAACGTGCTGCCCTCCGCATATACCCCCGGGTAGTCCGCGCTGATCCCATCGTCGCTCAGGACGATGCGGAGAGGTGCTTGCGCACTCTGCGCCAGCGCGGGAGCAGCGGAGATAACGCAGAAACAAACAGAGAAGGCAAGCAAAGCGGCAATGAGCCTCAGGGCAGGGGCGTTCCTGAAAGTAACGGAGTGATGCCTGCTGCAGGTCATAAATCATTCCTCCTTTAGATTTGGGGGGCATCGCTGGGCGCACATTATTCTCGCATGGCTGTTTCGATATGATTATAGCATATGGAACTGGAAAAATAAATTCTTCAGACCAAATTTTTCAAAAATCGATCGAGGTGAAAAGCGGCCTCCCAAGCATGGGAAGGAAACCGGGACATTGACTTTTTCCCCATACCGCAAAAATGCATAATTTAGGTATTGGATTGCGTATGTTTATATGTTATTATGACATTTTTGGGTTTTACTCGTTTGTTTGTTGGCTTTCTTTTA
>JAFXMP010000294.1 GCA_017530275.1 Clostridia bacterium
AAAAAAATCAGCAAAAAAATCTACCGTTTGGGCGCGCTTTTTTCCTGAAGGTTCCATACCTTGATTTTCTTGCATCATATATTGAAAAAGCCTGACTTGTCAAAAGACAAATCAGGCTTTTTCGTGGTGACCCATCGGGGAGTCGAACCCCGGACACCTTGATTAAAAGTCAAGTGCTCTACCACCTGAGCTAATGGGTCAGAATGGCTGGGGTGGCAGGGATCGAACCTACGAATGAGGGAGTCAAAGTCCCTTGCCTTACCTCTTGGCTACACCCCAACGCCCTGTCACCAAGAAATGGGGTGGGTAGTGGGACTCGAACCCACGACCTCCAGAGCCACAATCTGGCGCTCTAACCAACTGAACTACACCCACCATAAGAGGCTTGGCGCGCCTGAAGGGATTCGAACCCCCGACCCACGGCTTAGAAGGCCGTTGCTC
Organism: Clostridia bacterium; assembly: GCA_017530275.1. The sequence goes on from JAFXMP010000294.1 coordinate 442, forward strand.
TATCCAGCTGAGCTACAGGCGCATTTCGCCGCGAAGCAGCGTCGAGGCCGGTTCTGGATGAACCATCCCTGCTGACAGGAACAAATTTTATCACAAGCCTCCCTGTCTGTCAACCCCTTTTTTCAAAAAAACTTACATGGTTTGCATTATATTGCATTAGTTTGTAGTTTACATTATCATGCATTTGGAATCTCGCCTAAATGCATGTTCTCGATCGTGAAAAAAACTGCCACACTTTTGAAAAGTGCAGCAGCTTCGAAGCTTCAGGGATATACCATGCCAAGGTTTTTACACGCCTCATAACTATGTATGATCCTGTATTATGCTATTTCTTCCGCTTTTCCCAGAATCTCCATGGCCTGTTCCTCCTGGAACTGGTTGGTGTACAGCTTGTAATACGCACCTTTCTTGCGCAGCAGTTCCTGGTGGGCGCCCATTTCTTTGATCTTTCCGTCGTCGATCACCAGAATGCGGTCCGCCGTACGCACGGTGGACAGGCGGTGGGCGATGATAAATGACGTGCGGCCTTTGAGCACCTTTGATATGGCCTGCTGAATGATTTGTTCTGTTTGGGTATCCACGGAGGAAGTGGCTTCGTCCAGCACAAAAATGCGGGGATCGGCCAGCAGCGCCCGGGCAAAGGAAATGAGCTGCTTTTCACCGGTGGACAGGCGGCTTCCGCCTTCTCCCACGTCAGTATCGTAACCCTTTTCCATGCGCAGGATGAAGGATTCAGCGTTCAGCATCCGGGCCGCGGCTTCGATTTCCTCATCTGTTGCGTCCAGCCTGGCGTAACGGATATTGTCCCGAATGGTGCCAGAAAAGAGACGGGGCTCCTGGAGCACGTAGCCTAAGTTGCTTTGCAGCCACAATTGGCTGCGTTCTTTGTAATTTACGCCGTCGATCTTAATCTCGCCCGAAGTGGGTTCATAGAACCGGCAAATCAGGTTCACTACCGTAGATTTCCCTGCGCCGGTGGGCCCTACCAAGGCAATGGTCTCTCCTGCTTTGATTTTCAGATTGAAATCGGACAGGACCTTTTCGCCCTCCTTGTACTGAAAATCTACATGACAGAATTCCACGTCGCCGTGCAGTTCGGGCCAGTTTTCCTTTTTGGGGTGGAAATTGTCGCCAAATTTTTCCTCTACTTCCGGGGTGTCCACGATATCCGGTTTCGTTTCCAACAAGGTCAATACGCGCTCCGCTGCCGCCTGGGCGGACTGCATTTCCGCGAACACATTGGCAATATTGCGGATGGGTTCAAAAAACTGTACGGTATAATTGATGAACGCCTGAAGCACGCCCAGGGTCATGCCGCCAATCAGCACTGCGCTGCCGCCCTTCCATAGGGCATAAGCCGTTGCCAGGGACCCCAGCGCCACCACGATGGGCAAATATACAGCGGACAGGGACGCGGCGTGCACGGAGGATTTTTTCATGTCATGGGTAAGCGCGGTGAACTCCTCCATGTTCATGTCCTCTCGTACGAGAGTCTTGGTGGTTTTGGCCCCCATGATGCCCTCGTTGAAGGCGCCGGTAATTTTGCTGTTGGTTTTCCTTACTGCCCGGTAAGCTTTCAGGATTTTCTGCTGGAACCACCAGGAAACCACTGCCAAAGGCGGCACAACCAGCATCACCATCAGCGCCATTTTCCAGTTGAGCACCAGCATGGTCACGCTGGCGGCCACCAGCATCACCGCGCCCCAGGCCAAGTCCAGAAGCGACCAGCCGATGGTTTCGGCCAAACGCTGGGTGTCGCTGGTCATGCGGCTCATGAGGTAGCCCACGGGCATCCTGTCATAATAGGAAAAGGGCAGTTCCTGCAATTTCCTGAAAGCCTGTTTCCGGATGGTGTAACACACGCCTACCTCAATTTTTCCACCTAAGTACAGAAAATAGAAGATATTCGCTACCTGGAGCACCACCAGCGCCAGATAAACCGCCACAAAGACAGGCAGCCCTTCCATGGCGCCAGGATTGTCCAGGTTAGGAATAAAATGGTCGATGGCGTAGGTGGTCATCAGGGGAAATACCACATCGCATCCAGCCGTTATCGCCATGGTAATAACCAAGCGGAACAAATCAGCATAGTATTCCTTTGCATACAGCAGGATCTTCCGCCACAGCGACAGGGAAAAGCGCTGGGTATAGTCCTGTTCCTCAAACTGCTGCATAGCTGTTTTTCTCCTCTTTGAATTCTTCTTCCAGGGCGGATTGAATGTTGAAGATCTTACTGTATAGGCCGCCCGAATGGATCAGTTGATCGTGGGTGCCCTGTTCAGTGATCTGTCCGTCCTCCATAACCAAAATCAGGTCTGCCTGAGAAAGAGTCACCACCCGATGGCTGATGATGATCGTGGTGGTATCCTGGCTTCGCTTTTTCAGCGCCGCGCGGATCTGGGCGTCGGTTTCCGTATCCACGGCGGACAGGGAATCGTCGAAGATCAGAATGTCGTTGTCCTTCATCAGGGTGCGGGCGATGGCGATGCGCTGTTTCTGTCCCCCGGACAGGGTCACGCCCCGCTCGCCCACCAAGGTATCGAAGCCCTTGTCGCTGTCCAAAATAAACTCCTTGGCTGCTGCATCGGTCACTGCCCGATCGATGTCTTCATCAGAAGCGTTCCGCAGGGCGATGGCCACGTTTTCCTTCAGCGTCTTGGAATAAAGGAAGGGCTCCTGCAATACCAGTCCCACCCGGGACCTTAGGTAATACCGGTCGATCTGGCTGATGGGCGTGCCGCCGATGCGTATTTCCCCTTCCTTCACGTCAAACAGCCGCTGGATCAGGTGCGCTACGGTGGATTTTCCGCTGCCCGTCGCACCTAAGATAGCGACCGTTTTTCCAGCGGGAATGGTGAAGCTCATATCCCGGAGTACATCCTTGCCGCCGTCGTAACCGAAGGTGACGTGATCGAATACAATATCCCCTTTCAGGGAGGGCTTTACCGCATCGGGCTCAGCCGGTTCTTCGGGCACGCCCAAAATTTCCTGAATGCGATCCAGCGCCACCTTGCTTTTGCCCGCATCGCTCAAAATGCGGCCCAGCTGGCGGATGGGAAACAGCAGCTTCCAAATGTAGCTGGTGAAAATGATCAGTGCGCCTACCGTGATTTCGCCCTGAATGGCGAAATACACACAGGCCAACAGCGTCATCATGGACTGCAGCATGCTCATGGCATCGCTGGCGGACCAATATATCGCCAGCAGATTGCAGAGCTTGAAGGTTTTATTCCGAAAATCGGAGGAAACCTGATCAAACTTTTCCACTTCATATTCCTGCTGCCCGAAAGCGCGCACCACCCGCACACCGGTGAGATTCTCCTGAAGTACGGCGCTCATTTTGCCCTCCGCTTCGTCGGAAAGGCGGAAGTTTTTGATCACCCACCGGAAAAACAGCCAGGCGAACAGGAACAGTCCCGGGATCATGATCATGCTGATCAGGGTAATTTTCACGTTTTCACTGAACATATAGCTAAGCGCGATGGTGACCATCAGCAGGGCGTTTACCACCTGCATCATTTGCGTGGACAGAAAACGCCGCACGGTTTCCACGTCCGAGGTGCACCGCTGAACCAGGTCGCCCGTTTCCGCCTTCACATGGTAAGCATAGGGCAACCGCTGAATATGGCTGTACAGCCGCTCCCGCAGGGTCAGGGATACGTTTTCACCCGCCACCGCCTGGGAACGGCCTTTCACAAAGCCGAATACGCCGTTCAGCACGTTCAGCCCCACCAGCGCCAGGCCCGCGATCCAAAGGTGCCCGGCCATGAATTCCCTGCCGCCCAAAGCATCGATCCAGGCGTTCACAAAACCCGGCATGCGGCTGGCCTCTCCCAAAAGATAATGGTCCATGGTTTCCGCTAAGATAATGGGCGTGATAAACTCGATGGCTACGGTGAACACCGTGCACACCAGCGCCGCAACAAAATACCACTTGTTGTCAGAAATCAGCTTCCCCAGCAAATGGGGCTGACGCCGTTCCATATGAAATCCCTCCCGAGCTTAAAATGACGTATGAAAAAAGGCCATCGGTCTTTTGCAGCCGATGACCTTGCTATCCCGCTGTTCCGCTAAAAAACGTTCAGCAGGCTCCATCAGGCCGCAAAAATGCGCAAAAATATCCCTTGGGTGCAAAAGCGACAATCATTTTCCGAACGTTGCTGTACATTCCTGCGGCCTCCTTTCCTTCAAATTTCGTTTACAGTATACCCGCATCCTGCGGAATTGTCAACCCTCTTTTTCCACTAAAACCAGATAAGATTGAACTGTTTTCAGCCTTCTTTTCCTGCTTGATTTTCTTCCCGTCCTGGTGTACCATGTTCTTGTTTCCGCACTGTTGCGATGAAATACAAGCAAGAATGACCAAACGATAGGAACATGCCATGATCGATATGACGCTGTTAGGCACTTCCGCCCTGCTGCCCCTGCCGGACCGCGCACTGACCGCCGCCGTGCTGAGCTGCGAGGGGCATTCCATTCTGTTCGACTGCGGGGAAGGCACCCAAACCGCCGCCCGGAAAGCGCATGTGAGCCTGATGAAGGCGGATATCATCGCCCTGACCCATTATCACGGCGACCACGTTTTCGGCCTGCCGGGCCTGCTGCAAACCATGGGCAGCCTGAACCGGGAAGCCCCTTTGATGATCACGGGCCCCGCCGGGCTCAATCAGGCCATGGAACCGCTGCTCCGTCTGGCGGAATGGCTGCCTTTTCCGGTAACGCTCATGGAATTGCCGCCCCAGGGGCTTGATTTATGCTCGCTTTTCCCTGACTGGCCCAACCGCGCGCGTCTGCGTGCCTTTCCTACCCGGCACCGCGTGATCAGCCAGGGGTACGCGTTCATCCTGGGCCGGGCGGGAAAATTCCTGCCTGATAAAGCGCTGGAAGCCGGTATCCCTAAGGCATGCTGGAAAACTCTGCAGCAGGGTCAGGAAGTGCTTTTGAATGGACAGGTTTTCACACCCGATCAAGTCTTGGGTCCTGAACGGCCCGGTCTTAAACTCGTTTTTTCGGGCGACACCGCTCCTTGCGAAACGCTGACAGCGGCGGCCCATGAGGCCGATCTGCTGATCTGCGAAGCCACCTACGGTGAGGATGAGCAATCTTCCCTGGCAGCCCAATACGGACATATGACTTTCTCACAGGCTGGACAAACTGCTGCAGACGCTAAAGTAAAACGGCTTTGGCTGGCCCATTTCTCCCAGCGTATGGAAGAGCCTGCCCTGCATCTGCCGCTGGCGCAGGCTCGCTTTGCCGGCGCGCAGTGCGGCGAAGACGGCATGCGCCTGACGCTGGGCTTTCAGGAAAAATAACGATTGCATTCCTTTCTCTTCCATGATATACTGAATCGCTCATTTTGAACCGGGAGGTAATTCTCTGTTATGGCTGCTTTTGTGGATCGCGCGCCCTTCACCGCCAAGGCGGGAAACGGCGGCAACGGCTGCGTTTCCTTCCATCGGGAAAAATTTGTACAGAACGGCGGGCCGGATGGCGGCGACGGCGGCCATGGCGGCGACGTGATCCTGCTGGCCGATGAAAACATGCACACCCTGCTGGATTTCCGTTTCCGCAGCAAATATGAGGCTCCCGCCGGGGCCGACGGTTCCAGCGGCCGCCGCCAGGGCAAAAGAGGCGACGCCCTGATCGTAAAGGTGCCTGTGGGGACGGTGGTGCGCGACAAGGAAACCGGTATCGTGGTGGCCGACATGTACGAGGCCGGACGGGAAAAAGTGCTGCTGCGGGGCGGCCGGGGCGGCTGGGGCAACAGCCACTTTGCTACGCCCACCCGTCAGGCGCCCAACTTCGCCAAGCCCGGCATCAAGACGGAAAAGCATGAATTCATGTTAGAGCTCAAATCCATTGCGGACGTAGGTCTGGTAGGCTTCCCCAACGTGGGCAAGAGCACCATCCTTTCTGTGGTTACCGCCGCCAAGCCCAAGATCGCCAATTATCATTTCACCACCCTGACCCCCAATTTGGGCATGGTGCGCCATCACGGCCAGGACTTCATCATGGCGGACATCCCCGGTCTGGTGGAGGGGGCCAGCGAAGGCGCTGGCCTGGGCCATGATTTCCTGCGCCATGTGGAGCGCACCCGCCTGCTGCTGCACGTGATCGACGCGGCGGGCAGCGAGGGCCGGGACCCGGTGGAGGATTACGAGCAGATCAACCAGGAACTGGAAAAATACGGCGATTTAGCCACCCGTCCCCAGATCATCGCCGCCAATAAAATGGATATTCCCGACGGCGAAACCGGCTATCAGATGTTAAAGGACCACATTGGGGACAAATGGCCCATCTTCCCCGTCAGCGCCGCCACCCGCCAAGGCTTCGACGCGCTGATGGACTGCGTGGCCCAAACTCTTGCAGCTCTGCCCTCCATGGAGCCATTCGCCGAGGAAGAAATGCTGCCTGAAATGCTGGAAAGCACCGGCTTTGAGGTCACGAAGGACGGCAAGGTGTTCGTGGTGTCCGGTACCGCTGTTCAGCAGCTCATCGACAGCGTGAACTTCGACGACGAGGAATCCATGAACTGGTTCCACCGCACCATGCGTCGGGCTGGCATCATCGACGCCCTCCGTAAAGCAGGCGCCCAGGAAGGCAGCACCGTGCGTATGGACGATATGGAATTTGACTTTGTGGAGTAACAACAGATTTTGGAGGAATACATCATGACCCTGGAAATCAACAGCAAGCAGCGCGCTTATCTGCGCTCCATGTGCAACACCCTGCCCGCCATCCTGTACATCGGCAAGGAGGGCATCACCGACGGCACCGTGAAGGAAGCCTGGGACGCCCTGGAAGCCCGTGAACTGATCAAATGCTCCGTGCAGCGGGAAGCGCCCCTCACCGCCCGGGAAGCCTGCCAGGAGCTTTGCGAGCGCGTCCACGCCGCGCCGGTGCAGTGTATCGGCGGAAAATTCTCCATTTACCGCCCCCGGCGGAAGGACCCCACCATCGTGCTGCCCTGAAAATTAAGCTATTTAAGAAAAGCCAAGCACCACAATATGTTGTGGTATTTAATCTGCATGATGCAAGAAAATCAACCAAATATGGTATTGACAACTCCGGTCGGACCCGATATAATAGGGTCCGGCTTTTCAAAAGCCGACATGAAATCGTAAAATATTGAAAAATTTCAGCGGAGGAAATTCACTCATGATTACGTCCATCAGGAAGCGGGATGGCCGCGTTGTTCCCTTCGACATCGAAAAGATTCAGCACGCCGTCACCAAAGCCTTTGAGGGCTCTGGCAGCGCCAAAGGCGAGGAAACCGCCCGGCTCATCAGCGAACAGGTCGAACGGGAACTGGAAAACAATGAAAACATCGGCAGCACCCCCACCGTGGAGGAAGTGCAGGACATGGTGGAGCGCGTGCTCATCGAAAAGGGCTTCGTGCGCACCGCCAAGGCCTACATCCTCTACCGCGCCGAGCGCAGCCGCGTGCGCGAAATGAACACCCGCCTGATGAAGGTATTTGAGGACATCGCCTACAAGGACGCCATCGACAGCGATATCAAGCGCGAAAACGCCAACATCAACGGCGATACCGCTATGGGCAGCATGTTGAAATTCGGCAGCGAGGGCAGCAAGCAGTTCTACGATATGTTTGTGCTGAACCCCGCCCACGCCAAAGCCCACCGGGAAGGCGATATTCACATTCACGACCTGGATTTCCTCACGCTCACCACCACCTGCTGCCAGATCCAGCTTTCCACCCTCTTTAGGAACGGCTTTTCCACTGGTCACGGCGTGCTGCGGGAGCCCAACGATATTTCCAGCTATTCCGCCCTGGCCTGCATCGCCATCCAGGCCAACCAGAACGACCAGCACGGCGGCCAAAGCATCGTGGATTTCGATTACGGCATGGGCCCCGGCGTGAGCAAAACCTTCGTCAAGCGCTTCCGGGACAACCTGTCCCGCGCACTGGAGCTGCGCCTTAACGTGGAAAACGCCGACGAAAAGGCCCGGGAAATCATGACCGCCATCCAGGATGAGACGGGCCTCAAACCCTCCCTGCAGGAAACGCCCGAATTTAGGGCTGCCCTGCGGGAAAAGCTGTCTGACCGCGCCGCCGAAGAAACCGCCGATGAAATCTTCGATTTTGCCCAGAAGTACGCCGTCAAGGAGACCCGCCGGGCCACCTATCAGGCCATGGAAGCGCTGGTGCACAATCTGAACACCATGAACTCCCGCGCCGGCGCTCAGGTGCCTTTCTCCTCCATCAACTATGGCACCGACACCTCCCCCGAAGGCCGCCTGGTGATGGAACAGATTCTGCTGGCTACCGAAGCGGGATTAGGCCGGGGCGAGACCCCCATTTTCCCCATTCAGATCTTCCGCGTGAAGGAAGGCGTCAACTATAATCCCGGCGATCCCAACTACGACCTGTACCGTCTGGCCATCCGGGTGAGCGCCAAGCGCCTGTTCCCTAACTTCTCCTTCCTGGACGCGCCCTATAACCTGCAATATTACAAGCCCGGCCATCCTGAGACCGAAGTGGCTTACATGGGCTGCCGCACCCGCGTCATGGGCAACGCTTATGACCGGACAAGAGAAATCGCGCCCCGCCGCGGCAATCTGTCCTTCACCTCCATCAACTTGCCCCGCATCGCCATCAATGCCAACGGGGACGTGGACTGGTTCTTCGCCGAGCTGGAAAACAAAATGAAGCTGGTGGTAGAGCAACTGGACGAGCGCTTTGAGATCATCGCCCGCAAGAAGGTGTATAATTTCCCCTTCCTCATGGGCCAGGGCGTGTGGATCGATTCCGAGAAGCTGGATTGGGACGACGAGGTGCGGGAGGTGCTCAAGCACGGCACCCTGTCCGTGGGCTTCATCGGCCTGGCGGAAGCCCTGAAAGCGCTGCGGGGCAAGCATCACGGCGAAAGCGAGGAAAGTCAGAACCTGGGCCTGGAAATCGTGGGCTTCATGCGCAGCTATCTGGACAGGATCACCGCCGAGCGCCACATGAACTATACCCTGCTGGCTACCCCCGCCGAGGGCCTGTCCGGCCGCTTCGTGCGCATCGACCGGGAGCGCTTCGGCGTGATCCCCGGCGTGACGGACCGGGAATACTACACCAACTCCTTCCACGTGCCGGTCTATTTCCCCATCAGCGCCTTTGACAAGATCAGCATCGAAGGGCCCTATCACGCCCTGACCAACGCGGGCCATATCAGCTACGTGGAAATGGACGGCGACCCCACCAAGAACCTGGAAGCCTTTGAGCGCATCGTGCGCCATATGCACGACTGCGGCATCGGCTACGGGTCCATTAACCATCCGGTAGACCGGGACCCCCTGTGCGGCTTCAACGGCATCATCGGCGACACATGCCCCTCCTGCGGCCGCGAAGAAAACGGCAGGCCCTTTGAGCGCATCCGCCGCATCACCGGCTATCTGGTGGGCACCCTGGACCGCTTCAATAACGCCAAGCGCGCCGAGGAACGGGACCGCGTAAAACATAGCATGGAATAAACAGGGAAATCGAGCAGGGGGAGATCACCTCCCCCTCTCGTTCCATAGGACCTGCCGTTCGACATCCGGCGGTTCAATTCAATTTCAAAGCATGTTGTTTCAAGGAACAGTCAAAATACCGACCAGGCCACGCCTGGTCAGTATTTCTATGAAGATTGCGACGATCTTTATACGATCTTTATGTAGTTTGAGCGATCATTAATGCCACGCTTATTCTTCATGTCGTATAATGCTGCCAGGAGGAAAGGAGGGAAACCGTGAGAGCTTGGGGCAATTATCGGATCACCACGTTTCAGGTCATTGCGCTTGGCTTTTTCGCATTGATTTTGATTGGAACCCTTCTGCTGATGCTGCCAGTATCCAACCAGCAGCCGGGCGGCGCGGCTTTTGCGGATTGCCTGTTTACCGCTACCTCCGCCGTGTGCGTGACTGGTTTGGTGGTCCAGGATACCGCTACCTATTGGTCGCCCTTTGGGCAGGCTGTGATCCTCCTTCTGATCCAGATCGGCGGCATGGGCGTCGTTACGGCGGCTTTGTCCCTGTCTTTCATTTCCGGCCGCAAAATCGGGCTGATGCAGCGAAGCGTGATGCAGGAATCCATTTCAGCGCCGCAGGTGGGCGGTATCGTGCGGCTGACGCGGTTCATCATCTTCGCCGCCTTTGGGATCGAGCTGGCAGGCGCCCTGCTGCTGCTCCCCGCCTTTATTCCTGCGTTCGGCTTGGGACGGGGTATCTGGTACGCGTTTTTTCATTCCATTTCAGCCTTTTGCAACGCGGGCTTTGATTTAATGGGCGTCCGGGGAACGTTTTCTTCCTTAACGGGTTTTTCCGGCAATGTATTGGTCAACGTGGTATTGATCCTTTTGATCACTATTGGCGGCATCGGATTTCTGGTCTGGAACGATATCAAGCTGCACAGCTTCCATTGGAAGCAGTATCGCATGCAGAGTAAAATCGTGATCGTGACCTCCGCTGTGCTGGTCCTTTTGCCTTTCCTGTGGTTCCTTCTGTTTGAAATGGAGGAATTGTCCACGGGCGAACGCATCCTGCCGTCTCTGTTCCAATCGGTGACGCTGCGCACGGCGGGCTTCAATACGGTGGACCTGAGCCAAATGAGCGACAATGGACAAACGCTGATGATCCTGTGGATGCTGATCGGCGGTTCTCCCGGTTCAACGGCAGGCGGCCTGAAAACGACCACTGTGGCGGTGCTGCTGATGACAGCCCTGTCGGTATTCCGCCGGAAAGAGGAAACATCGTGCTTTGGCAGGCGGATCGGGGAAGACGCCGTGCGAAACGCAGCCGCCATCGTGATGATGTATTTCCTGCTCTTTTTCATCAGCGGCCTGATCATCAGCAAACTGGAAAACCTGCCGCTGCTGACTTGCCTGTTTGAAACGGCGTCCGCGCTTGGCACGGTGGGACTGACGCTGGGGATCACCAGCGGGTTGGGGCACGCCTCCCGATGCATCCTGATGATACTCATGTTTTTCGGCAGAGTGGGCGGACTGACGCTGATCTACGCGGCGCAATCCGTCAGGAAATCAGCCCACAGTACGCTGCCAATCGAGAAGATTACGGTCGGTTAAGGAGGTTATAGTGCGATGAAATCAGTTCTTTTGATCGGTCTGGGACGGTTTGGCCGCAATGTGGCGGAAAAGCTGAATGAACTGCATCACGAAGTGATGGCCATCGATAAGTGCGAAGAACGGGTCAACGAAGTGCTGCCCATCGTGACGGACGCCCAGATCGGGGACGCTACAAGCGAAGCATTTTTGAGAACATTAGGGGTAGACAACTATGACGTATGTTTTGTGGCCATCGGCGAGGATTTCCAAAGCTCGCTTGAAACCACGTCGCTGCTGAAAGAATTGGGCGCGAAGAAGGTGGTGTCCCGCGCGTCCCGTGAGGTGCATAAAAAATTCCTGCTCAGAAACGGCGCGGATGAAGTGGTCTATCCGGAAGGACAGCTTGCGGCATGGACGGCGATCCGCCATACCACAGAACATGTGCTGGACTATATCTCGCTGGACAGTGAATATGCTATCTATGAGCTTTCCGTGCCCGAGGAGTGGTATGGGAAGAGCGTAGGCGCTCTGGATATCCGCAAGAAATACAACCTGAATCTGCTTGCCGTGCGGGAAAGCGGAAAACCCAGCGCGGTGGTAAACAGTGAAACCACGCTACAGGAAAACCAAACCATTCTTGCATTAGGCAAATGGAAGGACGTCCAAAAGTGCTTCAGGATATAGCGCAGAAGGGGATTTTTCCTGAATGGGAGGGAAAAAAGCTGGAAGCCGCATCGGGCGATACACCCTATATCCAAACCCATGTCGGCATCGGATATATCGTATGGTGAAGGCGAACGAATACATTTCTTGAAGAAGCCATTACATTCTTCTCGATATAAGAATGATTCAAGAATTTTTTTCTTGACATTACTTTCCGCTGTGTGCTATAATCATCTGGATTCTGATAGGGGAGTATGTGCGCCCGTAGCTCAGTTGGATAGAGTGTCAGACTCCGACTCTGAAGGCCGCGCGTTCGAGTCGCGCCGAGCGCACCAACCCGCAAATCCTTAACACACAAGGTCACTGAAAAAGTCAGTTCTGAAAAAGGACTGGCTTTTTCGCATACATAGATGTAGAATAGAGAGGACGAAAGGCGGTGGGAGGATGCTGAAGGAATATGGACAAACCAGGATGGAATTATCCCCTTATCAGAAT
>JAFXMP010000295.1 GCA_017530275.1 Clostridia bacterium
AAAAATACGTGGCAAGTATGCTCCGCCGCATGTCTGAGACGCAAAAAGCCGCAAAAGAGGCTTATGACAGCCGCCTGGGCCAGTGCAAAGCCTGCGATCAGTTGTCCAATGGAACCTGCATGGGCTGCGGCTGCCTGGTGGAGCTGAAAGCGGCGTATAAAAACGAAAAATGCCCCTACAAGAAATGGTAGGAGCGCAAGGCCCGTGAGGCTGAAAGCCGAACGGGCTTTTTCTTTCTACAACGTATTGGCTCAGTTGATCGGGATTTATTGAACAGCTTAAAGCAGAGAGTTGAGAGCGGAGAGTTGAGAGTTGAGTTTTATATAGTCAATCAATAGGATTCTCTTGTAATAATCACTATATCATCTCAACTCCCAACTCTCAACTCTTAACTCTCAACTCTGACTTAAAGTGTCCCTAAAATCCTTTTGAAGCCTTGCTCTCCAGCCACGCTTCCGCTTCCTCTTTGCTGTCAAAGCCGATCCCCCGAAGCAGCGCCTGCCGGTCTTCCGGCTCAAAATCCGTGAGCGTCAAAGGATAGGTTTTTTCCAGCGCCATGCCGTCGCCGTACACGTTGTGGGTCAGCACCGCTTCCCCGGCGTCGTTGGCCGAAAGCACCTCGTGCATGGGGCAGAACAGATCGATTTCCCGTCCCATGGCCACCGCTTCTGGAGAAAAGCTTTCGATGTTCCATGCTTCATAATAGTCCCGGGCCTCGTTAAAATCCGCCCCCAGCAGAGCTTCCGGCGCGGAAACCCTTCGGGTGACGCTGTGACCGCAGCGGGAAAAGGCCATGGTCTGGATGATCTGGCAGTCCCTGTCCATCCGCTGTCCGTCCCCGGCCGCGCTGGCGGCGGGCGGGGTGGGCAGTTCCTCCGCTTTATCATTTACAGGGGCCTGCGCTGTGCGGGGTAAAAGCAGCAGCGCCGCCGCAATTGCCGCCGCCGTGATCCAGGCCAAACGGAATACCACGCCCCATTTTGTTTTTTTCACGCCGCATCCCTCCATACGTTTCCATATCATTATGTCCGGCTTGCATAAAAATCATTCCTGTGGTACAATATTTCCCATGAAAAGGAAGGAGCATCAAACCATGAAAAAAGGCGTTGTGTTTGATTTGGACGGGACGCTGATTCATTCCTTGCCGGATATCGCCGCAGCCATGAACCGGTCCCTGGCGAAATTTGGCCTACCGGGTTTTGAGGAAGCGGCCTATAAATATAAGGTGGGCAACGGCGTGCTGAAACTGACCGAACGATGCGTAGGCGAGCGGAAGGACCTGTACGATCAGGTGAAAGCAGCCTACATGGAAGATTATTCCCAGCATAACCGGGTGAACAGCCGCCCCTTCCGGGGCGTGGAGGACATGCTCCGGGCCCTGATCCAGCGGAATATTCCCGTGGCCGTACTCACAAACAAGGACCAGCAGGACGCGGAAAGCATGCTGCACCATTTTTTCCCTGATATATCCTTTTCGGTCATCCGGGGCCGCAATGAGGGCGTGCCCCTGAAACCGGACCCCGCCGGAGCGCTGCTCATTGCCCAGGAATTGAATGTCACCCCCGGCGACTGCCTGTATGTGGGCGATACCAGTACGGACATGAACTGCGGCAGCGCCGCGGGCATGGAAACCGTGGGCGTGCTGTGGGGCTACCGTCCCCGGGAAGAACTCACTGCCAACGGCGCACGGCACCTGATTTCCGACCCCATGGAGTTGGTGGATTTGGCGGAAGCCTAAAATGCTTCGCCATTCACGCGTCGCCCCGAGCGGGAGAGACGCGTGTTTTTTTTCTTTGTTTCTGTGCATTTCCCTTTCGGCGCTTTCTTGCAATTCTTCTCATTTCATATTACAATAGACAGGGCGACACAAAAGCGCATGAAATGAAGCCGTAAACCGACTGGAGGCCATAGGAGGAAGCGACATGCAGACAAACTTTCATGATATTATTCTTCGGTTCTTTTGCGAGGATATTGGCGGTATCGTGATCACGGACGCCGATGGATCAATCCTGTACTACGATGAAAAATCTGCTTTTTTGAAGCAGGAAAAAACCAACTGGCACGCGGCCTGTCCTCTGCCGCAGCTGGGCCAGAAAAGCGAACTGTGGGATCTGCTTCGCACTTCCACCGGGGAAACCTATATGGTGATCACCTCCACCTTTCAGGAAACGGATGGTATGCTGCAAATCCATCAATTGATCGATACCAGCCTCTATATGGGCCTGTACCGGGATATTTCCGATTATTCCAAAACGCTCAAGGATGAAAAGGAACACGACGGCCTGACCGGTCTGTACAACAAAGGCAAGTTCATGAGCCTGAAACAGACCCTGTTTCCAAAACAGGATTCCATCGTCATCTTCAACATGGACGTGAACAATTTAAAGCTTATGAACGACACTTACGGCCACGAGGCGGGCGATAAGCTGATCAAAAAAGCCGCCGCCAGCCTGCACAAAATAGAAGCCCGCAACGTGATGGCGTTCCGCGTCGGCGGCGATGAATTTATGGCCGTGGGCCTGCATCTGTCCCGGGAAGAAGCGGAAAGGCTGCTTGAGACCTGGAAAGCAGGGCTGGAAGAACTGAACCGGCAGAACGATGGCATCCAGTGCGTGATCGCCTGCGGCATGGCATACGGAGACGCGGGATATGATTTGGAAGCGCTGCTCAAGCAGGCGGACGAGCGGATGTACGAGGATAAGAAGGCTAAAAAGAGCCTTGGTGAACAGATCAGGTAGGCATAGGGGATAGAGAATCCATAAACGGAGGAAGACGAACGATGAAAAAGGCGGCCTGGGAAATCGCCGTATGCGCCGCAGTGCTGATCGTGTTTTGTTTGATCTGCCGTTTTACGTTCCTGAATACCTATACGGCCTATATCCCTGTGACCAGCGCAAGAGCGGAAAACCTGCGGCCAGGCGGTGTAAAGATGGCGTCGGACGCGCCGCATGTACTGCATGGGGAAGTTGAGGTTCACGAAGGTTATTTATCCATGCCCGTGCATCCGGATCATGCCGGGGAAGTTTTCCTGCAATTTCAGACTGAAAGCGGCGAAGAACTGAATGCCTTGCTGCTGCGGGTGGACCGGTTCATGACGGTTTACGATCCACAAACCGGCGGCTTTACCGGCGATTCCGCCGTGATGATCGCCATCACCGTTTTCTGGCTGATGGTGAGTTTGATCATGCTTCGGCATTTCTTCCAGGCCAAGGGACCTGATTTTTACTCCTATTCCACCATTTATTTTATCGGCTTTTTCCTGTTTTCCCTGGTGACTGGACTGGTGATGCTGTCCGCCACGGCAGCTCATTTGGCCGATCCCGTCCAGTACAGCATGTTTTCGGTCTATTCCGTCATCAACAGCGCCAGCACCCATTTTATGCTTTTGACCATGCCCTTGGTGGTGCTTTTCGGCATCGCCATGGGGGTCAGCAATATTGCTCTGCTTCGGCATGAAAGAATGTGGCTGCCCAATATGATGGGGCTGCTGGTGAGCGTGGCGCTGATCTTGGGGGAAGCGGCAGGGTGGTGTCTGTTCAGCCGGGATTTCATGGGCTCGGAATGGGAGTGGCGCGTCAAGCAGACGCTGGAAAACACCTGTGCCACTGTGTTCGTATACTGCGAATGTATGCTGGCAGGCTCGATCGTATGCGGTATCAAGGCGGCCAGGCACCAGCCCTCCCCGGATAAGGATTTCATCATCATTTTGGGCTGCTGGTTCCGAAAGGATGGAACGCTTCCGCCGCTTTTGCAGGGGCGGGCGGACCGGGCCATCGCTTTCTGGCGCAATCAGAAGGAGAAAACGGGCCGTGAAGCCCGCTTCATTCCCTCCGGCGGCCAGGGGAAGGATGAGCCCATGGCCGAGGGGGAAGCCCTTCGCCGGTATCTCATCGACCAGGGCGTGCCGGAAAGCCTGATTCTGCCGGAGACTCAAGCCAAGAACACCTATCAGAATATGGACTATTCCAAAACCATCATTCAGCGGGTCAATCCCCAGGGCAAGGCAGTGTTCGCCACCACCAATTACCACGTGTTCCGCAGCGGCGTGTGGGCGTCCATGGCTGGGCTCAACGCCGAAGGCGTGGGCAGCCGCACCAAATGGTGGTACTGGCCCAACGCCTTCATGCGGGAGGTGGTGGGATTGCTAAAAAAGCGCTGGAAGCAGGAGGTTCTTTTCCTGATCCTGCTGATCGCATTCTTTGCCGTTCTGTCCATGGCGGTGGGATAATCTCTGCAGAGTGCAGAGTTCAGAGCGCAGAGTTCAGATATGTTTTGATATGAAAAGCGCTGGGAAACTGGCATTTTGGAAGACAATACCATCTGAACCCTCAACTCTCAGCTCTGAACTCTTTCATGCAGCGGTGATAAAGGGGCGGAATTTATGAGTTTGTATGAAGCGCGTGAAGAAGTGCGGGTCAACGGCGTTAGCCTGCGGTACGCGGCAGTGGGCAGCGGCAGACCCGTGGTGCTGGTGCACGGCAACGGCGAAAGCCACGACCTGTTTGAAACTGAAATCGATCAGCTGACGGCGGTGGGCTATCGCGTATACGCCCCGGATTCCAGGGGCCACGGGGCCAGCGGGCCTGTAACGGAATACCACTACGCGGACATGGCGGAGGACATATTTCAGTTCATTCAGGCCCTGGCCCTGGACGCTCCCGTTCTGTACGGCCACAGCGACGGCGGCATCATCGGCTTGCTGCTGGCCCTCCGCCATCCGGGTGCGCTGAGCGCGCTGGCGATCAGCGGCACGAATCTTTCCCCCGCCGGGCTGGACCCGGCCTTTCTTGCATGGTGCCGGGAGCAAATTGAAAAACGCCCCGATCCGCTGATCACCCTGATGCTCACCGAACCTTGCATTGATCCCCGGTCCCTTGCGCAAATCACCATCCCCGTGCTGGTAACGGTGGGTGAACACGATTTGATCCTGCCAGAAGAGACGGAAACCATCGTTTCCAATCTCCCTAACGCCCACCGGGTTGTGGTAAAGGGGGAGGATCACGGCAGTTATATCGAGCACAGCGAAATCATGGGCAGCTTGCTGCTTGATTTTTTACAAACAATCAACCATGAGGAGGCAGACATGTACGAAATCAAAAGCGAACGGCTGAACGCGGAAGAATACATTGATTTTCTCAAGCGCACGAACCTGGGGTCCCAGTACCCCAAGGAACGCTTCAACGAACGGATCGACCGGCTGCTGAAAAACGCTTCCATCAGCCTGGCAGCAAGGAACGAGGAAAAGCGCCTGATCGGCGCATTGCTGGGCGTTACCGATTTTGCCTACTGGCTGTTCGTCACTGATTTAGGCGTGGACAGAGCCTATGAACGGCAGGGTATCGGCAGGAGCCTGATGAAAACCGCCCTCGCCCTGGCCGGCGGCGAAAAGGACGTCGCCGTTTATCTGGTCGCCAACGAAAAAGCCGTGCCCTTCTATGAAAAGCTGGGCATGGAAAAAGCGGACAGCGTGATGCAGTACAATCATGTGGAATGGACAGACTTTACCGTAGAGTAACCAAAAAGCGCGGGAATTGACAGAAAAAGGCGGAAAGCATATAATGAATCCGTTTGCGGCGCGCCGGGGGGAGAATTGCGCCGTGGGAAAGAAGCGGGTATGAAAAGCGATCCTTTCAAAGAATGGGTGCGTGGATGCAAAAACGGCATTCCCATCGGGCTGGGTTATCTGGCCGTGTCTTTTTCATTTGGCATTCTGGCCCTGCGCTCCGGGCTAACGGTAGGACAATCGGTGCTGATCTCCGCCCTGAACCTGACCAGCGCGGGCCAGTTCGCGTCTCTTTCCGTGATCGCCGCGTCAGGCAGCTATCTGGAATTGGCCCTTTCCCAGTTGATCATCAACCTTCGCTATTGCCTCATGAGCGCCAGCCTGAGCCAGAAGGTGGACCGGGCCGCGCCTTTTTTTCACCGTTTTCTGATGGCCTTTGGGGTGACCGATGAGAT
Organism: Clostridia bacterium; assembly: GCA_017530275.1. The sequence goes on from JAFXMP010000295.1 coordinate 5,959, forward strand.
TTTTGCTCTTTCCGTGTCCACCCACGGGCCGCTTTCGCCCTTCTATACTTATGGACAAATGTCGGTCGCCATCCCCGGCTGGACGCTGGGCACGCTGCTGGGGGCCGTGGCGGGCAACATATTGCCGCCCCGGGTGCTCAGCGCCTTGGGCGTAGCGCTGTATGCCATGTTCTGCGCCATCATCATTCCTCCCGCCCGGAAAAACAAGGCGCTGGCCGTGATCATTCTGTGCGCCATGCTTGCCAGCGAGGCGTTCACCTTCGCGCCGCTGCTCCGGGACATTTCCTCCGGCACCCGGGTGATCATCCTCACCGTCAGCATCGCCGCTCTGGCGGCCTGGCTGCGTCCCGTAAAGAAGGAGGATGCGCCATGAGCGGAAACGTGTATGTGTATATCCTGGTGATGGCAACGGTCACTTACCTGATCCGCATGCTGCCCCTGACCCTGATCCGGGAAAGGATCAAGAGCGCGTTCATCAAGTCATTCCTGTACTACGTGCCCTATGTGACCCTGGCTGTCATGACCTTTCCCGCCATCCTGTCGGCCACTTCCTCGCCCTGGTCGGGCCTGGCAGGGTTTTTGACTGCAGCAGTCCTCAGCTATAAGGGAAAAGGGCTGATTTTCGTTTCCCTGTGCGCCTGCGGGGCGGTGTTCCTGCTGGAATTGGCGCTGGTGTGAGGGGTATAGCCGCAGCGGACAGGTCCATACAAAAGAAATGCTATAAAAGCGTTAATTCGTTCATGGTTCTAATCATCGGTTTCCTGACGCATAAATAGAGCAGCAGGCACGGGAAAACAAACAGGACGGACGCGGCGAAAATCACGTTTGGAAACAGGCGGTAAATGCTGTTCATTTCTACGGACAGCGGCATGATGCATTTCGCCGGATCCAGCAGGATGAGGGGCTGTTCGATCATGCCGTAACACTCTGAAAAGCAGAGCATGAGCAAAGTGCATAGGGCGGGAACCGAAAAAGGAATTACGAGATAGTATAAAACAGAAAGAACAGAATTGGTATCCAGCCGCACCGCGTCTATGATTTCATCCGGCAGGCCGCGCATGAACTGCCGCGTGAGGAAAACGCCGAAGGGCATGACAGCGGAAGGAAGCAGGATCGCCCACCATGTGTTGTCGATTTTCAACTGCTTTGCCAGGATCAGGGTGGGGGTCATGGTAATCTGAAGCGGGGCCAGCATCGTCAGGATCACAAAATAGAAGATTACGCGGGTCCAGCGGCTGTTTTGCTTCGCGAGATAAAACCCAAGAACAGGCACGGTCAGCAAATGCAGCGCCGTCATGGCTGCCGCGGAAAAGAGCGACACGGCAAAACTTCGCGGGAACCCAATGTACATCCAATCCTCTGGATAAAGAAGCTGGGCATACTGCTCCAGGGACGGGTTCAGGGTAAACCACGCAGGGCTGCGGCTGACAGAACCGTAGTGAAAAGCAAATTCCTCCTGAGGCAGAAAAGAACCGATCAGCGTCCAGTATAAGGGCAAAAGCAAAATCACGGCCAGCAGGATGAGGACAGCATAAAGGATGATGCGTTTCATAGCAGGCTTTGTTCCTCCCGTTTTTCTCTGCCGGTCCAAACCGCCGCAAGGACCGCGATGATCACCGCGGTGCCCATGGAAGCCGCCGTCATATGGGGATAGCGCATTTTCGTAAACTGGTTGTTGATATAATTCTGCACCATGTACACCTGATCAGGAGGATAAGCGCCATACAGGGCATAGCTTTCCCTGAACACCTTCATGGACCAGGAAAGCAGCAGCATGGCTGTGAAAAAGCCCTGCCCGGCCATTTGCGGAAGCACGACCTGAAAAATTCTTCGTACAGCGTCGGCGCCTTCCACGGCGGCGGCCTCCCGGGTCGATACAGGAACATGGGAGAGGCCCACCCGCAGCAGCAGCGCGGCAAAGCCGGTATTTTTCCAAAGGAACACAGAAAGCAGGGCGAAGAAGGCGTTTTTTTCTCCGGGGAACAGCATATTCCATATTTCGACTGTGGCGGAGGCAGGAACGGCCAGCGGCAGCAGGAAGAAGCCAAGGAAAACAGCGCCTTTTTCTTTCGCCTGTTCAAGGCAGAGGGCGAATGCGAACGCCAGCGCCCAGGCGGCGGGAACGGCTGTCAGGCAAAAACGGACGCTGTTGCCAAACGCTGACCGGTAATAAGCGTTATTCCAAACAAACGCATAATTTTTTAACCCCGCGAAGGTATGCCGGAACGCGCTTTCCACAAAGCTGTAATAAACCGTAATGCCGAATGGATAGATCCAGAACAGCGCAAACAAAACGAAACCCGGAATGCAGAAAAGCGCCGTTTTCTGATAGAAGGTCAAAGCCCTGATCCTGCCCAAACGCATCGATTGCATCACGTTACTCTCCTAAGTATTGGTTGGCAAAACGAACGCAGGCGTCCACATAATCCTGGGCGGTGATCTGTCCGTCCCTCATTTGCCACCAATATTTTACCGTCACAGCGTGCTGTAGTTCGTTGTATGGGTTGAGCCGGGAATGCTCCAAGCCGTAAAACCACAGGTCCAGCTTTTCCATGCTGTCTTCCTTTATTTCCGCATCCCGCATGGCAGATTTGACGGCTGATACATATTCCTCGCCCTTGTATAAGGGATTCGCCCACAGCGGATTGTTCAGTACTTCTGTTTTTCCTGCGTCCATGTAGTATGCAAGCCATTGCACAGCCAGCTCTTTATGCAAGGAAGCGGCAGGAATAGCCAATTCAAAACCGAGGACCATAGAGGGAAGGAGCCGGTCGCTTTGAGGAAGCAGCCGCACACCGTACCGCGACCAGGGAGTGTCTGCCCAGTCGAAATTCAAGACAGCATTCAATGGATTTTCGGAGTACAGCATCAGCGTATCCGATTCCTGATAAATCCCGCCTTGATTCCTGTTGGACATGTAATCCCAGATCAGCCCCTGGTCAAACAGTTCTTTCCATTTTTCTGCCATCCGGTAAAAAGCGGGATCATCAAAAGCGTGGCTGTTTTTGAGATAATCCACCGTGTTTGCGGCGTACTGAGCGGCCGCACTGTTCTTGCTGCTGTCCATGAACAGCGCGTATCGGGTTTGGTGCGTGCTGTTGTATTCCTCCAGCGTCCGGGCCAGCGCCCAGAAATCATCCCAGGTCCAATGGGTGTCCGGCAAAGGGAGGCCGGTTTTTTCAAACAGCGCTTCATTCAAAAACACCAGCGACTGATAGGGCGTATGGGGAACGCCGTACCAAAGTCCGCCCACTGTATAGTTTTTCCATACGGCGAACTGTTCGTCCCGGCGGCTGACCAGAGAAGGATGATCCGCAAGGTTTTCCAGCGCGCCTTCCATGGCCGCGTACATGCCCTTGATCCCGTCCCATTCGTTAAAGCAGACGATATCCATTTCGCTGTCCATGGATAAAAAATGCGTGGTCAATGTATACCTGTCTTCTACCCAGCGGTACTCGATTTGAAGCCCCGGATAGGCCTCCTTCATTTTTGCCTCGGCTGTTCTGCTCCGTTCATCCTCAAACAGGTTTATAATGATCAGTTTTTCTTCACAAAACGCCAGTTTTATCGGCAACAGCAAGATAAAAGCGAACATAGCCGCCATAATCGTTTTTTTCATTCTGCCAGCCTCCTTCATGAAATCATGGGTGATTGTACCATTCCAGCGCTTTCCGATAGGCCGGGTATTCGCTCTGGTGCTGTTCCCAGTACGCCGCGCAGGGGCAGGCTTCTCCTTCGCCGCAGTTCAGATGTACCACGGCGTGAAGGTGCCTGTCCGACAAAACGTACACGTTGCCGCATTTTGTGCAGAAACGGCAGGTTAGGGCGGATACCTCGTAATAACCGCAGGATTGGCCGTTTGCCTGATGATACAGGAGTTCCGACTGCCGATTGTATTCTTTTGTGTATCCATCCGCAAGGCAGCATTCCAGCCAAAGCGTCACTTTGTCGCACTTGGGGCACCATTCCCGCCATTCCCGGGGCGAAAACGCCGCTTCTTCCGTAGAACCCGGAGATTGGGCGGCAGTGTTTCCCTTCGCAAGAAGGTCCTCCGGCGCGGGCCAATTCCAAAGGATCACGCACACCAGCGCCGCCGCGGCGCATAGCGCGGCGGCCCGGCGCAATCTGCTTTTCTGGGCTTTTTTCTTTTGCAGCTGTCCGCTTACAATTCTCTCCGCCAGATACCTGTCAGTCCACAGAAAGGAAAGCGTCTCTGTTACAGATTGTCTCACCATGGCTTTGTCACGCTCGTTACTCAAGAAAATACACCCCCTTCAAGGCGGGACGAAGCTTTTCCCTGGCTCTTTTCAGCCTGCCTGACACCGATGACTGAGAAATCCCCAGCGCCTGCGCGATTTCAATCACCGTCATATCCTGATAGTAGTACAGCAGCACGGCTTCCTTCAGCTTTGGCGGGAGCCGTGCGATTTCCACGCTTACGGCGATGGCTTCCTCTGACACATCCGGCCCGCAGGATGCTGTCCATTCCGGCATTTCATTCCACCGAACGCGCCGGAACCATGCGGTGCGGCGCATATCCCTGCAAGTATTGACCGCAATGCGGGTCAGCCAGGTTTTCGGGCTGCACTTTCCCTGGTATCTTGGAAGCGCCTGGTATGCTTTCAGAAAGGTTTCCTGCACCGCGTCCTCTGCCATTCCCTGATCCTGCAAGTACAGAAAGCAAACCCGAAGCAGGTCCTCCTGATACATTCCCACAAGTTCATAAAACGTACGGACTGTCGGATCGATCTCCCGCATGGTTTCGCTCACCTCCCTCCTGTATATAGACGAGTAGAATCATCAGAAATATCGTATGGATTTGCAATAAAATCAAATAAAGCGTGGAAGCCCGCTAATCCCGCGGACATCCACGCCGTTTTTTCAGTTATAGGGATCATACACTGGCTGAGGATACCAAGGCCTGCTGGGGGGACATTCCGGCCTCTCCGGGCGGCCCATGACGCAGGGAGCCAGGATATAGCCCTCGATCACCACGTCCAGGGGCACGTCGCAGCGGCAGCCACAGGGAGTGGCCCGGCCCGCCAAACGCACGGCGGCCTGCACGAAGGGCTGGCCCCGCCAGCAGCTGTCCGGCGGGCAGTTGACGCGCAGGGACAGGTTTTCTTCCAGTTCATCGCTGATGCAGTAATCACAGCCGCAGGCGTCCCGCACCCGAAACCGCACGGGAATGGATACCCGCAGCAGCATGCTGCGATGGTCGCGGCAGGGGACTTCCTCCCACCGCGGCGGACCGCATAGGGCGGCGTCCGTCACGGCAAAGGGCGCCTGCGCTTGGCTCGGCAAACCGTCCAAGCACAGGGAATAGCAGACACGGCGGCGCAGGGTGCCCGCCGCGAAAACGCGCTGCATCAGATAGCCGCCGCACGCAGGAAAGGGCGGACGATCCGGCATACCGCGGCAGGGTTCATCCGGTTGGGGCAGCCTGGGCGGCGGCGGACGGCGGCATCCGCAGGGTGATGGGCGCAATGGGTTTTTCATGCATGGAACCTCCCTTCCAAGGGGTATATTCCATGCTATTCTGCAAAGCCGTTATCGGTGCAGCTTAACACCCGTCCCCAGGCATCATATAAAATGGCCCGATCCAGTTTCTTTTTATTCCAGACCTTCTTTGCGTTCAGATAAACGTCAGCGGTAACGCTGGTCGTTTTCGTACCGATCACGTATTTTCCGCCCGCCGCCACAGTGGCCTCCGGCAGATACAGCAGCTCGTTTCCTTTGGTGGAATAAAAGCAGCAGCCATGGAGGCTCAACGCTTCATTGCTTTGATTATAAATGGTTAAGGTATCCTGTTCTACGTCAATGGACAGGGAAATACTCTCCGCACGCTTGGGCACATTGTCCCATTCCACGTCCGTTATCGCAGGGGCTTGACCCTTTTTCAGTGTGATCAGCATGGCGTCGTGGAAATCCTGGGAAATGTACGTTTTGCATCCCACTTCATCCAGGCGTTTCAGGGTGGAGGCGGCGGGGGTATCCGGTTCCTCCCGGGAATCGGTGAGAATCACCGCGGCTTTGGGCTGCACGATTTTCAGCATTTTCTTGCCGGTGGCATTGTTGTCCCCGTGGTGGCCTGCCTTGAGCACGTCGCAGGAGGAAAAGACGCCCGCCTGCAGCAATTCGTATTCCTCATCGTCTTTCATATCACCAGCCAGCAAGATGCTTCCCTGGCCGCAGGAAAAGCGCATCACCAGGGAATTGTTGTTTTCGTTGTCTGTGTTTACGGACAGGGGGCCCAGCACGGTAAACGCCCCGTCGCTGCCAACGGAAATTTTGTTCCCGGCGTCCAGCCAGGTCACGTTTGCTTTTCGCATTGCCGCCGCCTGCACGGCGGGATGCTGATCGGCTGTCACGCCGGAATAAATGCGGGCGGCATACCAGGCGTCCACCGCGATTTCGCTTTGGGAAAGCATCGTCAGCCCGCCCAAATGATCCTCGTGGCAGTGGGTCAAAAATACACCGTTCAGCCGGGTCACGCCATATTGGCGCAGCATGGCTTCTGCCGCTGGCCAATTCTGTTCGTATCCGGTATCGATCAGATACGCTTCGTTTTGGTACAGCAGCAGCATGCAGTCCGCCTTGCCGATGTTCAGGCATATCAGCTGCAGAGCGTCCGAATCCATCGTTTCTGACACGGCGCAGGAAGAAAACACGCCGGTCATCAGAATAAGGATCAGGAGCAAAATGCGTTTTTTCATAAGTCATCACCTCCGGTTCTTTTTCAGTATAACACGGGAAACCTTAAAGAAAAATAGAAAAACGCGAAGATTCCGAGAGTTTTCAATATTTTTACAAACAAAAGGCGCTCTCCCGCATAAAATTCACTGCTTCCGCGCATGCTCTTGCCTATACGGGAGGTGGAGACCATGAATCATGGAACCTGGGACAAGATCCGCGTGGTGCAGTACGGCTGCGGCAAAATGGGGCGGATCATCATGCGCTACCTGATGGAAAAAGGCGCGGAGGTGGTAGGCGCTATCGACATGGATGAAAACCTGATCGATAAGGACGTCGGCGAACTCTGCGGCTTGGGCCGTCATACCGGCGTGAAAATCATGCGGGACAACGACACCGTGCTGGACAACTGCAGCGCCGATATCGCCGTGCTGACCTTGCAGAGCTTCCTGCCCGATATGCACAAGCCCATTTTGGACTGCGTGACCCGGGGCATCAACGTGATCACCACGGCGGAAGAAGCCCTGTACCCCTGGACGACCTCGCCCGCCATCACCAATCAGTTGGACGCCCTGGCCCGCCGCATGGGCTGTACCATCGTGGGCAGCGGCATGCAGGACGTGTTCTGGGTGAATTTCCCCGCCTGCATCGCGGGCGGCGTGCACAAGATTTCCGAAATCGACGGCGCGGTGAGCTACGACGTGGAGGACTACGGGATCGCCTTGGCCAAAGCCCACGGCGTAGGCCTGACGGCGGAGGAATTTGAACGGGACATCGCCCACAGCGTTTCCCTCCCCGCCTACGTGTGGAACAGTAACGAGGCCCTGTGCATGAAGCTGGGCCTGAGCATCGAGCAGACCAAGCAGAAGGCCGTGCCGGTTTTCGCCGACCACGACGTGCACAGCGACACCATGGGCGGAACCATCGAAAAGGGCCGCGCCATCGGCATGAGCGCTGTGGTGACCACCGTGACCCATCAGGGCGTCGTGGTGGAAACCCAGTGCATCGGTAAGGTTTATGAGCAAGGGGAAGGCGACCTGTGCGAATTCACCATCCGCGGCGAGCCGGACGTCCATTTTTCCGTTTTGAAGCCCGATACCGTGGCCCACACCTGCGCCACCATCGTCAACCGCATCCCCGATGTGCTGGCCGCTCCGGCAGGCTACGTGACCATGGACAAGCTGCCCTACGCCCGGTATCTGCCCTATCCCATGTTCGTGGACGTGGGGTGAATAGATGATTCTGGGGGAAACCGCTCTTTTGAGTCAAAAGAGCGGTTTCCCCCAGACCCCCTTCCGAGAAAACCAGCAAGGATGAGCTTGCCATTGCAAACAATACGAGCAAATCACCGATTGACAAACCGTGGAGAATCCTGCTAGAATAAGTGGTAACAATTTCTTGTTACCATGATTATAAGATCGAGAGGGATGGATTCTCCATGAGCATGACGTATCCCATGACCATCGCGGGCCTCAAGCGCGAACTGCCCCTGTGCCCGGTGACGGACGACCTGTACATCGGCGCGTTCGTGATTTTCGGCGACGTGGAACTGACCGTGGCCTGCGCCCGGGAGCTGTTAAAGAAAGCGCCGGAATACGACGTACTGATCACCGCCGAAAGCAAGGGCATCCCCCTGGGCTATGAAATGGCGCGCCAGGCGGGCACCAACCGGTACCTGCTGGCCCGGAAAGCCCCCAAGCTGTACATGAAAAACGTGTTCACCGTGAAGGTGAATTCCATCACCACCGACCATGAACAGACCCTGTGCCTGGACGGCGACGACGCGGAATACATGAAGGGCAAGCGCGTGCTCATCGTGGACGACGTGATCTCCACCGGCGAAAGCCTGCGTGCCATCGAAGAACTGGTCCGTCAGGCGGGCGGCAACATCGTGGGCAAAATGGCCATCCTGGCCGAAGGCGACGCCACCGAGCGGGACGACATTATCTACCTGGAAAAGCTGCCCCTGTTCAATGCGGACGGAACGGTGAAGGGATAATACAAAAGGAAAAGAACGGCCAATATTCATGGAATCCGGCCGTTCTTTTTTTGCTGTTCAGCCCTGTTTGAAACGGATCGTCCCTCTTCCGCGAGATCAGTAATCGGCTCCGTAGGGGAACACGGCCACGATCTTGCTTTCGATATAGACGATGGTATACAGGGAACTGCCATATTGCAGGTAGCAGTTCATGAAATTGGAAATATTGGTGGCGCGGTAGCAGTTGCTCTTGGTACCGTAGTAGAAAATGCAGTTGGGGTCCACCTCGTAGTCGTAGGAATCCTTGCCGCCGTTGGTGAAGGTGCTTAAGTTGCCGCTGTTGTAGTCCTCGCCGCTGTACTTGATGGTGACCAGGTCCGCGTCGATGCGCCAGGTGGTGCCTTTCAGGTAGATATTATTGATGTAGCCGGCGGAAACCTTGGTGCGTTTTTCGCTGGGACGGCGCTGGAGGTAAATGGTGTAAACGGTGGAGGCGGAGCCGTTGCTCACCTGAATGGTGACGGCCTGGGGTTTATCCGTCATGGGGATGATCTGGCTGGCCTGCCCGCTGCGCACCAACTGGCCGTTCACGTAAATTTTGGCGCTGGGATCCATGGCGGTGGGCGTAAAGGTGGGGCGTGATACCCAGTCCGCCACCGTGAGCAGATAAGTGGTCTGATAGGGGCTGAAGCTCTCCGGCAGCATAATACCCGTGTTGGGGCAGTTGTGGGTGAGGCTGCGAAGCAAAGTAGAACCTGCGCCGCCGTCGTCCGCCAGCGCGGGAACACAGGCGCACAGCAGCGCCGCGGCCAAGAGCAGGGAAAGGAAACGTTTCATGGGAATCTATCCTCCTTGATCATCGTTTTCAACCATAGAACGAAGGGAATGATTCTTTTCTTGCAGATATTTTCCGGGGATGGAAAAATTATATCACGGATGCGAGTATACGCGCAAGGGGGCTTTAAGCAAATATTCAGCCGCCTGTCAGCAATCGTTTGCTTTTTTACCGCAGCATTTCTTGTACTTTTTTCCGCTGCCGCAGGGGCAGGGATCGTTTCGGCCGACCTTCTGTTTCGGCATTTCTATGGCGGAATCCTTTGTCCATAGCTCTTCCGGGTTTTCGGGGAATCCCAGGGTTTGTCTTAATTTTTCCATTGAGGGGCGTCTGTCCGGAATATCTTCATCCTTTTCCGGAATATCATCCGAAGGCAAAGGCGGGTTTTCCAAATCGGCCGGCCGCCAGCCCTTGAGCACAGGGTTGGGGATCGCGTGATAAAGCTTGTTTCCTAAGTCGCGGAAACGTTTCACCTGGTCAACCGTTTGAAAGTGAATTTTGCCAAAACTTTCCATTTTCAGAACCTCCTGAACCCAGGAGGAGCCGTCGAACAAGGCGTCTCCCTGGGAAAGCTGGCAATCGTCAAGAAGCTGACTGACCCATTCATCGTCCAGCCCCAATTCGTTCCACCCAAAGTCTTTGATGGCGTTTACCTCGGGAATATCGAAATCGAACAGCCCCTCTTTCATGCGCAGCAGCGTTTCTTCATCACAGCCGCAATAGGGGCCTTCGATTCGGGCGGCAATGAATTGGTCATATTCCTCCGGATCGACGGCCACCAAATGCTCAACCGCGATTTCAGGCGCTTCCAGCCCGTCTTTTATCACACAGAAATGATGCCAGCCTAATATTTTATTGGCTTTTTTCAGTACGCCGTTTAACTGCTGCTTTGTAACCTCCGGATGCCACGCAAAAATTTTGTCCGCCACATATTCCACGGGCACAGACCAGTAGTAATCCGCAAACGCGCCCAAAAGCGCGCCGAGCTGTTCGTTTGTCATAAAAACGCTCCTTTCGTGTTCGCCGCTCAACGCGGAATATTATTTGCCGGTTTTTTCCTGATACAGCCGCATCAGCCACGCCACGCAGGCGGCCTCGTCCGTTTCCTTGATGGGCATGCCGTAGGCTTTCATCACGGCGCTGTCGTTGGCCTGGTGGGCTTTGCGGAGTTCGGGCGGCATGGTCAGGGGATCGTACAGGCCGGCCAGGGAGGAATCGGGGTACAGAGACCGTGCGTCTAAGATGGCCTGGGCCGTTTTTTCGATTTGGGCTTTCTGATCGTCCGTGGGGGTGGGCCAGGGGAAGCTGTTATAGACAATGTCTTTGCTGTAACGGTAACGCATTTCAAGCCGTCCACAAACTGTGCGCATCCAGGACATATGGACATTTGACATAAGCAGACCAAATAAATATATGTCTGCTTTGGGTATAATTTGAACTGCATCATTGACAATAATATCCGGTTCTACAAAGCCAAAGGGAATATATCGCCTGTTTTCTGATGAATGCCTGGGAATGATGATATAATTTGAATCAGGTTGCCGAACTTCTTGAAACAATGTCTATCAGCATCGTCATTCTCGTATTCCTCGCTTGAGCATCTCATATTCCCGCAGGATCCGGTTGACGTACGATACCCATAAAGAATGGCAGGTTCCCTTTTCCCATCAGGACAAAGAGGAAGGGGCGATTCAGGATGAAATCCATACGCGGCGGGGTCTTGTGAATTCCGGCTGCTGCAATTCCTATCATGACCGTATGCAAAGCATTTTTCGAACCCAAGGTGAACTCGTTTAGTTCATATTTGCATAATCTTCTCTGAGCATACCGTAAATATTATAGTCACAATAGACCGAAACCATTTTTCCTTGGCGAATTGTTCCTTCTTTTATGAAGCCACACCGCTCCAGCACCTTATTCGAGGCAATGTTCCTTACATCAGCTCGTCCGTTCAGCCGTTCGATTTCCGTATTTTCAAAAACAAACTTTACCACTTCCTTCAGTGCTTCTGTAGTAATTCCCATATTCCAATAGTCAGGATGAATACGATACCCGATATCACCCATCCTCGAATTCTGTATATCAAATACTGCAATCATTCCAATAACAGTATTTGTTTCTTTCAAAACAATTCCCCAGTCGAAGTCTGGTGAAGGCTTCCTTTTTACCCAAGGACGCGCGTCAACAAACAGCAACTCCGGATTTTTCTCTCCTTTGCTGGCCTTTCGTCCCCAATAGGTATAAATTTCATCTCTCCCCAACCATTCTTTCAAATCCGGCACATCAGCTTCGTTAAGAGTTCGGATAATCAGTCTGTCAGTTTCAAGAACAGGTTTATTTATTTCGTAATCTTTTAACATAGTTCCTCCATCAAATTCCGATTTCCACATCTGTTATTATACAAAATGAGCCGGTTCTTGAAAACCGTCACCCCTAAGTCCTATGCGACACCCCTGAGAGGGCAATCGTAAAATTGTATCAAATACAGAGTCTTGCTTTCCAGCCAGGACAGCCCAGCCAGCTTATCCCGCAAATCCCGCAGGCGTTTTTCCTGAGTTTTCGCTACGGCGATCTGCTTGATCTTTTCCAGTTCTGCTTTCAGATCGTCCGGAAACAGGGGGCCGATCACTTTCTTCTCAAAATCCACGCGCTCGGTCACGCGGTCCACGCCGATGATATTGGTCAGAATTTCGATCCAATAGGAGCGGGCGTCTTCATCTTCGCGGCCCTTGCCGTTCCAGCGGTAGAAAAACTGGCGGGCGGCTTCTCTTTGCTGTGCGTCGGTCATTGTGCTTTCCCTCGCATTTCGCGGCGTTTTGTGGCATTCCGTTGCCTGCATTTTACCATAAAAACCAGAACGGGGCAACAGAAAAAGAGGACGTGCGGAACAGTGCGCACGTCCTGTTTATGAACAGGATCAGATTTCCGGAATGACGATTTCGATTTCCCTTCCCGCCTCGGCGGACTTCATGATGCCGTCAATAATGGCTTGGTTGTACAGGATCTGGGAGGAGGGAACGGGGGCTTTGCCGCCTTCCTTTACCGCGTCCAGGAAGGAACGGATCTTCATTTCAAACAGGGGCTTGGAGGCCTTCAAAATGGGGATCTTGGTTTCGGTCTGGAGGCCCGCCATATCGGTGTACAGGGTCATTTCCCCGCCCACTGTGCCGTTCCAGCATTCGGTGGAGGGGATACGCAGCGCGCCTTTTTTGCCTAAGATCACGGTATCGCCGGGGGTATCCAGGTGCATGGCCCAGGAAATGCGGAAGTCCAGGATCACGCCGCCCTCCAGGCGGATAAAGGCCGCGGCGAAATCGTCCACGTTGAAGCGGGCGGCGTTTTCTTCCGCAGTGTGGTCCTGATCATTGGAAATATAGAGGGGATTGGTGCCGAAGAAATTGGAGGTATAGCCCGTTACGGTCAGGGGCTTGGGATAGCCGATGGCATTCAGCACCATATCCAGGCTGTAGCAGCCGATATCGCCCAGCGCGCCGATGCCCGCCGTTTTCTTCTCAATGAAGGTGCTGCACGGGATGCCGCGCCTGCGTCCGCCGCCGGTCTGGATATAATATATTTCACCCAGCGCGCCGGAATCCACGATCTTCTTGATCTGCTGCATGTTGGGGTCCATGCGGGGCTGGAAGCCGATAGACAGGATCTTGCCGCTCTTTTTTTCGGCTTTCATGACGGCCACAGCCTCGTCCAACGTCACGGTGAAAGGCTTTTCCAGCAGCACGTTCACCCCCGCGTTCAGGGCGTCGATGGCGCACTCTGCGTGGGTGGCGTTGTAGGTGCACACAGAAACGGCGTCCAGATGTTCATTTGCCAGCATGGAGGCGTGGTCGGGATAGAAATGAATGGACGCGGGATCGATGCCGTTCCGTTGGCAGAACTTTTCAGCCTTGCCGGGGATCAGATCGGCCATGGCCACGATTTCAGCGTCCGGGAATTTCACAAACTGGCGCACATGCTCTTCCGCGATCCAGCCCGTGCCGATCAAGCCCACGCGTACTTTTTTACTGGTATCAATAGCCTTTTCCTCAATGGCCTGCATCGTTTGGCCCAGTACAGAATCATCCTTTGCCATAACTGATTTCCTCCTTCAAATGCGTATCATGAAAAAGCTTTGGGCGGCTTCCGGCATCATTATACATGAGGCGCACTGGAATGTCGAGAGAAAAACGATGTTTTTTTGAAACTGTTGGCTGTTCATTTTACGAATGGTATGGTATACTTGATGTGATAACACAGGCTTCGGAAGGAGGAAACAAACTGTGCTGCTGCCAATTGCCGCAATCATCCTGGCTGTCCTGAACATCGTTTCTTTCAGTCTGATGGCGTATGACAAACGATGCGCCCAAACGGGGAAATGGCGTGTCCCGGAAAAAACGCTGTTTCTTGCTGCGGGGCTGTTCGGCGGCCTGGGCGGGGTCCTGGGCATGGTGCTGTGCCGCCATAAAACAAAGCATTGGTATTTCAAGGTGTTTTTCCCAGTCATGCTGATCGTGCAGATCGCGCTGCTGACGGCTGGTTATATTCTGTTCGTCAAATGAAGCGGGATGCCATGGGGCAAACAAAGGGACCGGCCTGGAAAGACCGATCCCTCTCTTTTTTTGTTCATCAAAGGCGTTTGGCCAGCGTTTCCGGATTGGCGGCGTACAGCAGGGCAATATCCTTGGTGATTTTGCCTGCCCAGACCAGGCGCTGCAGTTCCGCATCCATGGACAGCATGGTTTTATCGCTGCCGCCGTAGATCACGTTATCGATCTGGTGGGTGCGGCCGTCGCGGATCATATTCTGGATGGCGGGATTCACGGTCATCACTTCAAACACGGGTATCCGGCTGCCGGTCACCGTGGGCACCAGGCGCTGGGAAATGACTGCCTTGAGCACCATCGAAAGCTGCACGCGGATCTGGGTCTGCTGTTCGGCGGGGAAGGTATCGATGATACGGTCCACCGTTTTGGCCGCGCCGATGGTATGCAGGGAGGACAGAAGCAAGTGGCCCGTTTCCGCGGCGGTAATGGCGGTGCGGATGGTGTCCAGGTCGCGCATTTCGCCCAGCATGATCACGTCCGGGGCCTGGCGCAGGGCGGCGCGCAGGGCGCGGGAGAAGGTGGCCGCGTCGTTGGGCACTTCCCGCTGGCTCACCAGAGATTTCTTGTGATGATACAGGTATTCGATGGGATCCTCGATCGTGATGATATGGGCCTGGCGGTCGCTGTTGATCTTATCGACCATGCAGGCCAGGGTGGTGGTTTTGCCGCTGCCCGCAGGGCCGGTGACCAGCACCATGCCGCTGCGCTGGGAACAGAGACTCATCACGATGTCCGGGATGCCCAAATCGCTTACGTTGGGCAGTTCAAAATTTACGATGCGGCAAATGGCGGCCACGGTGCCGCGCTGCATATAAGCATTGCAGCGGAAGCGGCTCACATCCTGAATGGCGAAGGAAAAGTCGTCGTCCCCTTCCCGGCTGAGCAGCTTGATGTCCCGATGGGCCAGCAGGTACATCTGCTCCACCAGTTTTTCGCTGTCCGTTGGCAGCAGCCGGGTGTCGTTCAGCGGCATCAGTTTATTGTTTACTTTTACCGTGGCGCAGGAGCCGGGAATGATAAAAATATCCGATCCTCCCATATTGACGGCCTTCTGCAGCAGTTCAACCATGCTTACCACACTTCTTCCGTTACCGCGGCCAATTCAAAATGAATCCAGCGGGTTCTTTCTTGGGCGTCCAAGGGCTGCACTTCCAAAACGCAGCTCAGGGAACGAAAGCCGTCCGTTTCTTCCCAGGAAAGCATGCCCTGATCCCATTCCACATCCTCGGGCAGGGAAGCTTCAATAGCGGAAGCATACGCTTCCTGGCTGACGGCGTCCTTCGCGGCCTGCACAAGCAGGCTGTCCAGCGCGGCGCGCTTTTCTTCCGCTGCCGTTTGCAGGGCGTACACTGCCTGGGTCACCTGCACGCTTCGCTCGCTGAGCCGGATATCGTTGCGGCTGTTCATTAAGGACAGCATGCCCAGGATGCTCAGGGCCAGCACTACGAAAATCAGGATCAGGGACGAAGCGCCCGGACCAAAGCTGATCGAGCTTTTTCTCTTCATTTCGCCGCCTCCTGATACCGCGCCGCGGGCAGGTCTACCAGCGTTTCCCCATCGCTTACCGCCTGTACCCGATAACGCTGCAGTTCGCCGAAGGGCTGCAGCTCCCGGCTGATGGATACGATCAGGTCATAGCCGTCGCAAGGCAGCCGCCAAAGACCCTCCTCCTGAGAGCCGCCCATTTCCTCCAGCATGCTTTCCGCATCCGCCGCGCCGTACAGCCGGTCGGCCACGCTCTGGGCTGCGTTCAGCGCTTGGATCATCCTGCCGGATAGGGCGCTTTGGCTGCGTGCGGTGGAGAAAACCTGCAAAAGCACCGTGGAGGACAGCATAAAAAACATCACCACGATCAGCAGCTCCACCAGCAGCGCGTTGCTTCTGTTTCCGGATTTCACTTTCTATCACCTCAGTTTGCGGCGGAACGAAGGGCAATATCCACGTTTGTCCATTCGTCTCCGCGGCGCATTTGCACACGCAGCAGATGGCCGGACAGGCTGGCCTTCAATTCATCCACGGCGCACACGGCTTCGCCATATTCCGGTTCGAAATCGGCTTCCGCGTAGGTGAACCATTCCCGCAGCATGCCGCCGTATGCATAGATCATAGTCAGGTATTCTTCGCCGTCGTATTCGTACAGCAAGGTCACTGCGGTGAGGCCGTCAATATCATCCACCCGCAGAGCGTCCAGGCAGTCGTCCGCCCGCACCATGCTGCGCACATAAGCGCTGGCGATGCGGCCCGCGTCGTGTTCTGCCGCCCGGTCGGCTGTGGCTTTATAGGCTTTCGCTCCCAACAGCACCATCACAGTGGAGAACACGGCAAATATGCCCAGCAGCAGGAACACAAATACACCCGATATGGCATGAGAAGGACCGCTTTTGCTCATTTTCCCGTTGCCCCCTTTTCCGTAACCCAGATATCGGGGATCATGTTAGACGCAAAGGCGTCGTAGGTGATCATGTATCGGTCCTCATCGTAAGCCAGATGGTAATGTTCCCGCAGGTATTCCACGCTGTCGGGATATGCGCCTTCTACGGCATAGCAGGTCAGCGCCGCGTTTTTGACTGCGTCCCTGACGATGACCGTTTCCGCGGTATCCTGGGCTGTGTCGATGCGGTTCACCAGCAGAACGGCGGCTGCCAGCACCGCCACGATCGCCAGGAGCTTGATCCAATCCCTTCGGTTCATGCGCACCCTTCTCCTTTATTACAGGCTGGTCAGGATACCTGCCATGGGCAGCATTACGGAAAGCAGCACGGCGCCGATCACGATGGAAAGAAGGGCTACAAGGGTGGGTTCGATGATGGCTACCAGGCGCGTGATGCCATCTTCCACCTGTTCTTCGTACAGGGAGGCCAGCCTGCCCAGCACTTGGTCCTCCTGGCCGGTGGCGCTGCCCATGGTGATCATGCGGTTGTGCAGATCATCGAACAGGTTGGTCTGGGTCACGGCCTCGGCGAAGGTGGAGCCGCCTTCCAGGCTCGCACGGATGTTCTTTACCTTTTCAGCCGCTTCCCGGTCATCCAGCACGTTGGAGGTCATTTCCAGGGCCTCGTCCGTGGGAAAGCCGCCGGAAAGCATCATGGACAGCACGCTGGCCACGCGGGACGCGGACAGTTTTTTATTCAACCGCTGCAAAGCGGGCATGATTTTCTGCACCAGGTTCATTACCATTTCCCGATGTTTGGTGCGCATGAGCACCACGCCCGTCACCACTGCGACCACCACCAGGGCCACCAACGCCAGAATGATCCAGCCCACGGAAACACCCAGGCGCATCAGCAAACTGCCTGATTCGGTCAGGCCCACGCCCATGGAATTGAGCACCCGGCGGAATACGGGCAGCACCTTCCACAGCAGAATCAGCACGATCGCGATCAGCATAACGCCCAGCACCAGGGGATAGGTGACGGCGCTGGAGATGGAGGAACGAATGCGGTCTTCACGGGCGTAATAGGATTCCAGCCCCCGCATCACCTGATCCAGCTGACCGGACCTTTCGCCGATACCCACCATTTCTATCAGGTACTTGGGCCATCTTTTATCATCCTTGATCGCATCGTACAGGGATCCGGTTTCAGTAACGCCTTTGCTGGCAGCCGCATACACGTCGGCATTGGCGCTGGCGCTGTCGGCCCCTGCCAGGGTTTCCATGCCGTCGTATAAGGGCAGGCCTGCTTCCAGGATCAGGGCCACCTGACCGCAGAAATTGCTCAATTCAGCAGAAGAAAGCCCGTTCCGTTCAGATTTCCGCATATATATGATTCCTCCTCAATAGTAACGTTCAACCGAGTAGCTCGAAGGTTTGCTGATCGCGTTGAGCGCGGCGGTGGGATCGAAAAGCGCTTCTTTATCCGCAACGGTAGTTACTGTCCAGACGTGATAGTTTTTATCCGCGTATCCGACTATCAGCCTGGCGGGGATCCCTTGGGACCGGAGCATACATACCGTCAGCGCCGACAGGTCCTGACACACGCCCATTTTCTTATTATAACACCCGTCGATATCCGGCAGCTCGCCCGCCGGCACTGTGACTGATTTGATAAAGTCGTATGCGTAGTTTTCCGTGATGTATTTTTGGATCAGCGCAAAGGTCTCCTTTTCATTTTTCCCCGCGCACAATTCATTGGCCACCGCCACGGCTTTGGTAAGCTCGTTGTAGTTCACATATTGGTTCGGATACAGGAAAGCCCCGTCCTCCCGCGATAAAGCAACATTGACGCTTATTTTCCCCGCATTGGAAAACTTTTTACCGGATACGTTTTCAAACAGTGATATATCGTATGTACCGCTGCCCAATTGCAGTGGGAAAACCTCGAAATTGCCGTCGGTGTTCAGATTGTAGGTCAGCGTTACGCCGTCCTTGGTAACGCGCAGCTTCATGGGGTGGCTGGTTTTTTCGCTGACGGCGGCCATGAAGTAGCCTTCTGTAATATTGGTGAGATCCAGCGTCATTTTTCCGTTGGTTTTCTGTCCGCCGCTGGATCCTGCTGGCCATTTTGCTTCCGCTGCGGCGCACGGCAGGCCCCAGCATACTGACAGCAGCAATGCCGCTGCCAGCAACAGCAGGATTCTTTCCTTCATCCTGCATCCCCTTTCTTATGTGACCGGACAGCATGGAACTGCCTGATCCGAAGTGAACGGTATAAGGCTTATCAGGAAGGCCGCGCTGGATAACAAGGGATAAGCGCTGGCTCATGTCTTCCTTTATTATCCAGGGAGACGGCGTTTGGTGCAAATCGTTCGGAGATTTTGAAATAAAACAAGATCTGATAAGCGTTTCCTGCTTTGTGAAAAACATTCTTTTCCATTAAAGGATTCTATACTTCTTTCTTTTCATTGTCAAGTATCAGGAACCGAAGCCGGATATCGGAACAATAAAAACCAAAGAATCAGGAAATCACAGATGACAAGTCCCATTGCGATGAAAAAACTGGAAGCATGCGAAGGATGGAATCCCTTTGCATTGCCTGAGTCCTTTCGTATTTGGAATGGATTTTCCTGTTCAGGCTGAGCGGAAAATTTTTCCTTTTGGACAATTGACTTAGAGTAAACTTTAAGGCTTATAATGCTTTCAGAGACTTTTTCCCAGAGAAACTTAAGAACCATCCGCCGCGCCATGGAAAGCAAACTGCATTTACCGTGAAAAACGCAGAAGTAGGAGGCACTATGAAAATGCTTTGGCGGCTCAGCCGCGAGGCCATTCGTTATAAAACACTGTATATCGTCGCCATTCTGTCCACGCTGTGCCTGACCGCAGTGAACCTGGCTGCGCCAAAAGCCTTATCCGCTATGACGGGCATCGTCGAAAGGGGCGTGGACGAAGCGGGCCTGCGGCAAATCGGCACGCTGACGGCAGTGCTGGTGGGGCTGTATCTGCTGCGCATCCTGTTCCGCTTCCTCAGCAATTATCTGGCCCATAAAGCCGCCTGGTATTTGGTGGGCGACTTGCGCACCCGGACCTACGACAAGCTGGAGCGCATGCACCTGGGGTACTTCCATGACAAGCAGACCGGCGATTTGATGAGCCGGGTGGTGAACGACACCCGGGATTTTGAACTGCTCTACGCCCATATGATCCCGGAAACGATCACCAATCTGGTCACCTTCACCGGCGTGCTGATCGTGCTGCTGACCATCAATGCCAAGCTGGCCCTCATCACCTGTGCGCCGATCCCCCTGATCCTGATTTCCGGCGTGATCTTCTCCAAGAAAGTCCGCCCTTATTTTCGCATTTCCCAGAAAAAGATGGGCGAATTGAACGGCAAATTGCAGGACAACCTGTCCGGCATCCATGAGATTCAGTCCTTCGGCCGGGAAGAGTATGAAACGGGGAAGGTGGACGAGCGGAACTTCGAGCACATCCGCGCTATGCTCCAGGCCCTGAAAATCAGCGCTATCTTTCATCCTTCGGTGGAGTTCATTTCTTCTCTGGGCACCATTTTGGTGGTGGGCTTTGGCGGGTATCTGGCTTATCAGGAAGGACTGCGGGTGGAGGATATCGTAGCTTTCCTGCTGTATCTGAGCCTGTTCTATGGGCCGGTGACAGGGCTGGCCAATCTGCTGGAAAATATGCAGCAGTCCATGGCCGGGGCGGAGCGCGTACTAGCCGTACTGGATACGCCCTGTGAGATCCAGGATAAGAAGGACGCTGTTCCGCTCAAGGACGTGTGCGGCGATATCCGCTTTGATCACGTGAGTTTTTCTTATGACGAAAGCGTTCCGGTGCTGCGGGAGGTATCCTTCCATTGCGAGCCCGGCAAGATGCTGGCCCTGGTAGGCCCCACGGGCGTGGGAAAAACCACCCTGACCCAGCTGATTTCTCGGTTTTATGAGCCTACCTCCGGCCATATCCTGATCGACGGCTGCGATATCGGCAGTGTGACCCTGGAAACCCTTCGGCGGAACATTTCGCCGGTGCTCCAGGATACCTTCCTGTTTAACGGCACCATCGCGGAAAATATCGGCTACGCCGTGCCGGACGCCGCCATGGAGGAGATTCAGGCAGCTGCCAAGGCCGCCAACATTCATGACGATATTCTGGCCATGCCGGACGGTTACGAAACCCAGGTGGGGGAAAGGGGCCTGCGCCTTTCCGGCGGGCAGAAGCAGCGCGTAGCCATCGCCCGCGCCA
>JAFXMP010000296.1 GCA_017530275.1 Clostridia bacterium
AGCCCGAAAGAAATGAAAGTGTGGAGAGTGGAGTGTGGAGAGTGGAGTTTAGACAAATGACGGCTTCATTTTTCGCTTACATGATACGCGCAAAGCAAAAACATTTCAAAACTCCACACTCCACTCTCCACACTCCACACTGAATCCAACTGACAAAATCGTTACAACAAATATTTGGAAAGGAGTCTTTTTCATGAGCAACGCTTCCTCGAAGAAAAGCTTCGGGTTCTATATCGTGCTGCTGGCCGCTGCCGCGGCGCTGGCGGCAGGCGTTTACTTCCTCATCATTCAAGGCACCTTCGGCCTGGACAGCACCCATAACGGCAACTGCTACGATCCGCTCATTACCGGCTTGCTCGTCGGCGGCGGACTGATCGCGGCGGGGCTGACTATTCTGAAAAAGTACGGGCTTGCCTCCGCCGTCACGGCCATCGCTCCCGGCGTGGCCCTCTGCCTGTTCGTTCATAAATGCTACTGGTACGTGGTGGACGTGTTTGTGGGCATCGATGAAAAACACGGTTTCGATCCCAAATTCATCACCTTCGCTGCCCTGATCCTGGCGGCGTTCGTGATCGGCGAAATTGCCATCTACACCCGGAAAACAAAGAAAGCGTAACAGGAGGAATAAGATCATGCTGAACCTGAACGTAAAGCCTGCCAAGGAATGCAAATACGACGCCGTATCTTTGGGCGAAATCATGCTGCGGCTGGACCCCGGCGAGGGCCGCATCCGCACCGCCCGGGAATTCAAAGCCTGGGAGGGCGGCGGAGAATACAACGTGGTGCGCGGCCTGCACAAGTGCTTCGGCCTGCGCACCGGCGTGCTCACCGCCTTTGCCGACAACGAAGTGGGCAAGCTGCTCAAGGACCTGATCGAGCAGGGCGGGGTGGACACGAGCCTCATCTATTGGAAAAAAACGGACGGCATCGGCCGTATCTGCCGCAACGGCCTGAACTTCACCGAGCGCGGCTTTGGCATCCGGGGCGCCGTGGGCTGCTCGGACCGGGCCAACACCGCCATTTCCCAGGCCAAGCCGGAAGATTTTGATTTTGAATACGTGTTCGGCAAGCTGGGCGTGCGCTGGCTGCACACCGGCGGCATCTACGCGGCCCTGTCCGAACAGAGCTGCGAAACGGTCATCGAAGCCTGCAAAATTGCCAAGAAATACGGCACCATGATTTCCTACGACCTGAACTACCGCCCCTCCATGTGGTCGGCCATCGGCGGCCTGGAAAAAGCCCGGGAAGTCAATAAGGAAGTGGCCCAGTACGTGGACGTGATGATCGGCAACGAAGAGGACTTCACCGCCTGCTTAGGCCTGCAGGTGGAGGGCAACGACGAAAACCTGAAAGAACTGAACTTAGACGGCTACTATAAGATGATCGCGGAAGCCGCCCGGCAGTATCCCAACTTTAAGGCCATCGCCACCACCCTGCGCACTGTGAAAACCGCCACCGTGAACGACTGGAAAGCCATCTGCTGGGCGGACGGTCAGGTGCATATGTCCAAGGCTTACGACGGCCTGGAGATCCTGGACCGCGTGGGCGGCGGCGACTCCTTCGCTTCCGGCCTGATCTTTGGCCTCATGACCACCGGCGACCCCGAATTAGCAGTAAACTACGGCGCGGCCCATGGCGCTTTGGCCATGACCACTCCCGGCGACACCAGCATGGCCAGCAAGGAAGAAGTGGAATCCATCATGAAGAACGGCAGCGCCCGTGTGAAGCGCTGAGCCATAAGGAGGGAAAAGGAGGGAAAGACCATGGCAAACGCCATCGTAGGACAGAGCGGCGGCCCCACCTCCGTGATCAACGCCAGCCTTGCGGGTGTGTTTCAGGCGTGCCAGACGCGGGGAGCAAAGCACGTATACGGCATGCTCCACGGCATCCAGGGCCTGCTCAATGAAAAGGTCTGCGACCTGACAGAACGTTTGCAATCCAATATCGACATTGAACTGCTCAAACGCACGCCTTCTTCTTTCCTGGGTTCCTGCCGCTACAAGCTGCCCGCCCCGGAAGAAGACGAAGCGACCTTTGAAAAGCTGTTCGCCATTCTGAAGAAGCTTGATATTCAGTGGTTCTTCTATATCGGCGGCAACGACAGCATGGACACCATCAACAAGCTGGCCAGGTACGGAAAACAGGCCGGCAGCGAGATCCGGTTCATGGGCGTGCCCAAGACCATCGACAACGACCTGATGCTCACCGACCATACCCCCGGCTACGGCTCCGCCGCCAAGTACATCGGCGTGGTCATGAAGGAAATCATCCGGGACGCCACGGTGTACGGCACCAACTATGTGACGATCGTGGAGGTCATGGGCCGCAACGCTGGCTGGCTCACCGCCGCTGCCGCACTGGCCCGGGGCGAGGACTGCGAGGGCGTTGATCTCATTTGCCTGCCTGAACTGCCCTTCCATACCGACCGCTTCCTGGAAAAGGTGGAACGGATGCAGAAGGAGCGGGAAAGCGTGGTTATCGCTGTTTCGGAAGGCGTGAAGCTGCCGGACGGGCGTTTCGTATGCGAGCTTTCCGACGACGCCCGCAGCGTGGACGCTTTCGGGCACATCAATCTGACCGGCACCGCCCGTTACCTTTCCAATCTGGTAGCCCGGAACCTGCCCACCAAGACCCGCGCCGTGGAACTTTCTATTCTCCAGCGCTGCGGGGCGCATCTGGCCTCCCGCACGGACATTACCGAAGCGTACCAGGTTGGCGGCGCGGCAGCCAAAGCGGCTTTCGAGGGCGTTACCGCCAAGATGGTGGCCCTGAAACGACTGTCCAACGACCCGTATCAATGTACCACCGAACTGGTTGACATCGACAAGGTCGCCAACTTTGAAAAGAAAATCCCCGTGGAATGGATCAACGAAGCCCGCACGGATATGCTGCCGGAATTCCTGACCTATGCCCGTCCCCTCATCCAGGCGGAGCTGACGCCCATCTATATCAACGGCCTCACCCAGCACATCGTGGAAGAATGAAAGGGGAAATGCTATGAGAAAGCGTGAAACCCTGAACCAGGGCTGGCTCTTCATCGGGCCGGACAAAAAGGAAATCCCCGTCAATCTTCCCCACACCTGGAACGCTGTGGATGGTCAGGACGGCGGCAACGATTACTGGCGGGGGAGCTGCGTCTATACCAAGGTATTCGACGCGCCTTCCTATGATCCGGAAACGGAATGCGTGTATCTGGAATTCCGGGGCGTGAACGCTACCGCCGACGTATCGCTGAACGGGCAGAAAATCCTGCACCATGACGGCGGCTATTCCACCTTCCGAAAGGAAATCACATCCATCCTGCAAAAAAAGGAAAACACCCTGACGGTGATCGCCGACAACAGCGTGAACGACCGGGTGTATCCCCAGAAGGCGGACTTCACCTTCTACGGCGGCATATACCGGGACGTGTACCTGATCGTGGTAAACAAAAAGCACTTTGACATGGATCATTTCTCCGGCCCCGGCATCCAGATCACCGCCAAGCCCTGCGAGGGATACAAGCGGGGGGACGTGGAGATCAACACCTGGACGAACTGCGAGGAAGGAACCGTGTCCGTCCGCATCCTGGATATGTCGGGGAAGCTGGCGGCCCAGGGCGAAGGAAAACAGCTTCATTTGGATATTCCCGACGTGAATTTATGGAACGGCCTGGAAAGCCCTTACCTGTATACCGCTGTCGCCACCCTCAATGTGGACGGAGAAGCGGTGGACGAGATTTCCAGCCGCTTCGGCGTGCGGGATTTCCACTATCATCCCAAGACCGGCTTCTATCTGAACGGCAAATCCTATCCCCTGCGGGGCGTTTCCCGGCACCAGGATCGGAAAGGCGTGGGCAACGCGCTGACGAGGGAAATGCACAAAGAGGATATGGATCTGATCAGTGAGATCGGGGCCAACACCATCCGCCTGGCGCACTACCAGCACGATCAATATTTCTATGACCTGTGCGACGAGCGCGGCATGGTGGTATGGGCGGAAATCCCCTACATTTCCGAGCATATGCCCAAAGGCCGGGAAAACACCATCAGCCAGATGAAGGAACTGATCATCCAAAACTATAACCATCCCTCCATCGTGTGCTGGGGCGTCAGCAATGAAATCACCATTTCCACCAAGGATAAAAAGGACATGCTGGACAACCATCATGTGCTCAACGACCTGGTGCACGAAATGGACAAAACCCGGTTCACAACCCTGGCATGCTACGCCATGTGCGGCCCCTTCAACAAAGTGGCCCACATTACCGATGTGGTGAGCTGGAACCTGTATTTGGGCTGGTACGTGCCGGGCCTGTGGCTCAACGATGTGTGGATGCGCTTCTTCCATCTGGTATATCCCAGCCGATGCTTAGGGTATTCCGAATACGGCTGCGAGGGGATGCCCAACCTCCATTCCGCCCATCCCCGCCGGGGCGACCACACCGAAGAATACCAGGCCATTTATCACGAATACCTGCTCAAGTGCTTTGAGCGCAATCCCTATATGTGGGCTACCCACGTTTGGAACATGTTCGACTTTGCCGCCGACGCCCGGGATCAGGGCGGCGAACCCGGCATGAATCACAAGGGCCTGATCACCTTTGACCGCAAGACCAAGAAAGACAGCTTCTATTTATACAAAGCCTATTGGAGCAAGGAGCCCTTCGTGCATATCTGCTCCAAGGGCTTCCGGGATCGCACGGAAAAGAAAATCACAGTGAAGGTGTATTCCAACCAGAACGAAGTGACGCTCTACCTGAACGGGGAAAAGAAGGAAACGAAGTACGGGAAAAACGTGTTCACCTTCACCGTGCCCCTGGAGGATAAGGCCAAGGTTCGCGTCACCAGCGGCGAATGCGGCGATTACGCCGAATTCCGGCATGCAGACAAGCCCAATCCCGCCTATAAGCTCCGGGAAACCGGAGATAAAGGCGCGAACTGGACGAAGTAAAAAATCAGAGTTGAGAGTGAAGAGCTGAGAGTTGAGATGAAATTTGCCAGATATGCTGTTCACTGTCTGTCCGGACTCCTTTTCACAGCCATTTAAAATCTCAACTCCCAACTCTCAACTCTAAAAAACAGGAAGGGAGTTTTCCCCATGGCAAAACAGTCCTCTCCCGCTCCCGCTGGGGTGAATCGGGCAAAAATGTACCAGCTGGCCTTGTTCCCCCTGAACAACGGGGCCACCAACGTGTATTTCGTGCTGATCCTGTCCTATGTGGCGCAGTTTGGCTCCAGCGTGCTGCAATTGGGCATGTTCGCCTCTCTGATGGTCACGTTCATGCGCGTGTTCGACGCCATTACCGACCCCATCATCGGCGCGCTCATGGACCGGACCAGCACCAAAATCGGCAAGTTCCGTCCCTTCATGATCATCGGCAGCGTCATCATGGCGGTCAGCGTGATCTGCCTGTATGTGCTCACGCCCCTGATCCCCGAAACCATGATGTGGCTGCGCTATGCGGCTTTCGTTGTGGTCTATGCGATCTGGGTCATCGGCTATACCTTCCAGACCTCCGTAACCCGTGCGGGCCAGACGGTGCTGACCAACGACCCCAACCAGCGCCCCCTGTTCACCATCTTCAACACCGTGGGTTCCATGTTAGGCATGGGCGTGATGCAGTTTCTGATCCCCATGATCAAAAACAACTACAACATCCTGGACGAAGCTGGCAAGGTGATCGTATCCGGCTACGCCCGGCCTGAGCTGTACCGCATCATCACTCCCATCGGCATCGCCGTTTCCGTGGGGCTGACCATCCTCGCCATCATCGGCATCGCCGCCAAAGACCGGCCCGAATTCTATGGCTTAGGCGGCAAGCAGGAGAAGGTCAAGTTCTCCGAGTACGCCGAGATCATCAGGCACAACAAGCCCATGCAGCGCCTGATGGTGGCCGGCGCGGGCTGCAAGCTGGCCCTGGCCATCGCCACCAACACCACCGTTTTGCTGGCTTTGTACGGCATCATGATGGGCAATTACGACAGCCTGTATTTGCCCATGATGATTTTGGGCTATGTGTTCGCGGTGCCCTTCTTCCTGCTTTCCGTGCGCACCAGCCAGAAATTGGGCCAGAAAGCGTCCCTCACCCGCTATGTGGCGGTCGCCCTGATCTGCTATGTGGGCGTGCTGGCGCTGCTGATCCTGTCCAACAATCAGAACGCGGCCATGACGCTGTCCTTCCCCTTCAACGGCGGCGGGGCTATCAACCTGTACACCATCCTGTTCATCCTGTTCTTCGGCGTCGGCTACGGCGCATACTACGCCACGGCGGATATGCCCATCCCCATGGTGGCGGACTGTTCGGACTATGAAACCTACCGTTCCGGCAAGTACATTCCCGGCATCATGGGCACGTTATTCTCCCTGGTGGACAAACTGGTTTCCTCCCTGGCGCAGACGCTGGTGGCGTTTATCTTCCTGATTTTCGCGGGTCTCAGCGAACTGCCCACCGACGCGACCCCCTTCTCCGGCGGGATCAAGGCCGCCGTCATCGTGATGTTCTGCGTGATCCCCATGCTGGCGTGGATCGCCACACTCTGGGCCATGCACGGTTACAGCCTGACCGGGAAAAAGATGAAGGAGATCCAGGAAGTGAACAGCGCCCGCAAGCAGGGCATTGCCGAGGGCATGACCGTCGAACAGGCTATGGAGAAGTGGCCGGGCAAGGATTGATTCTTAGAGTTGAGAGTGGGGAGTTGAGAGTTGAGATCAATTTGGTTGAAAAAACCAATGGAGTCTCTATTCTCATCTCAACTCTCCGCTCTCAACTCTATCTCACAGCGGCATTTGAAAGGAGTGAATTTCTATGAATCTTCCTCTGAACGTGGATTTTACCGGTAAGGTCGTGGTGGTCACCGGCGCGGGCGGCGTACTGTGCGGCGACATGGCACGGGCTTACGCCCAGGCTGGCGCGAAAGTAGCGGCGCTGGACCTGAACGAAGAAGCCGTCAAAAAGCTGGCGGACGAGCTCAAAGCCCAGGGTTACATCTGTGAAGGCTACAAGACCAACGTGCTGGACGCGGAAGCCCTGGAGCAGGTGCATCAGCAGGTGCTGAAAGACCTGGGGCCCTGCGATATCCTGGTGAACGGCGCGGGCGGCAACAATCCCCGGGCCACCACCGATAACGAATACCAGCATGAAGCCAAGGAAGGCCAGAAGACCTTTTTCGATCTGGACGCTTCCGGCGTGGATTTCGTGTTCAAGCTGAACTTCCAGGGTACCCTGCTTCCCACCCAGACCTTCGCCAAGGACATGGTCGCCACGCAGCATGGCTGCATCCTGAACATTTCCTCCATGAACGCTTACATTCCGCTGACCAAGATTCCCGCCTATTCCGGGGCCAAGGCCGCCATTTCCAACTTCACCCAATGGCTGGCGACCCACTTCGCGGGCAGCGGCATCCGGGCCAACGCCATCGCGCCCGGCTTCCTGGTGAGCAACCAGAACCGGGCCCTGCTCTTTAACCCGGACGGCACGCCTACCGCGCGCTCCGAAAAGATCCTGAACGGTACCCCCATGGGCCGGTTCGTGGACAGCGAAGAACTGCTGGGCGGCGTATTCTTCCTCACCGACGACAAGGCTGCTTCCGCCATCACCGGCGTGGTGCTGCCCATCGACTGCGGCTTCGCGGCGTACTCCGGCGTGTAATGCTGCTTCGCAGCATTTCGCGGGCGGGTATTGCATACCCCCCGCGTGCCCCCCGCACGGTTTTTCCTAAAATTCCTACGGAATTTCCGGGCGGAAAAACCGCAAGGTAGAAAAATTTCTTCTGGTCGTCTTCGCTCCCGTCAGAAATTTTTCGTCCTCACGGCGTACACGCCGCCGCTGCGGATTTTCGTCAAGGGGAGTGCCCCTTGACAATCCCCCTGTTCATAGCCACGTACATCATTCCATCCTACCATCGAATCATTGACTGCATGTTCAGTCAAATAAAAGAAAGGAAGTATCTACCATGAAAAAGATGTTCGCTCTGCTCCTGGCCGTTCTGATGCTGGTCTCCTGCGTGGCTTTCGCCGAAAACATCCTGGTAGCCGATCCTGAAGAAGTAATGTCCTTTAACCGCAAAGCCCCCGTCACCGATTGGGAAGGCGAATGGGTGCTGGCTGCCGCCTACATCGGGGAAGACTTCGCCGATGAAAACGACATTGAAGTGACCGGCCTCATCGCCGTACCCGAAAAGGCCATTACCATGACCGTGAAGGCCATCCTGGACGGCAGCGCCACCGGCTCCGACGCGGGCGTGATGGTGGACCAAGCCGCCTACATCCACACTCATGTGCACGACATCGAGGCCAAGCTGACCTTCGACGCCGCCATCACCGATGACGAAGCCACCCTCAAACTGCCCTGGGACGGCTGGGACTGGACCAAGGACGAAGAGTGGACCGGCTGGACCGAAGGCTCCACCTACATCTGCAAGGGCGTCGGCAAACTGAGCAAGGTCGGCGCGGATGACAAGAGCCTGTATTTCTGCAAGGTGACCGGCGTGGAAAACGAAGCCATCTCCGACGAAAACATGAAGTACATGGGCATGAACGAAGCGGGCCAGCTGATCGTTTGCTACAGCGACGATAACATGGTCAAGAAGGATGGCGACGTGGCCTTCGCCTACATTTTCGTCAAGGCCGAATGATCCGCTGAATCGCTCCCCTGACACCAGACGAAAAGCCTGTCCCATGAATCCGGGGCAGGCTTTTCATTGGTCGCGAAGCAGCGCTTTGGTCCATTCACGATGGGAAAACGCCCAGTTACGATGTACCTGTCATAGATAGATTTTGCAAACGTTTCTGCCGGGCGTTCAGGGAAGAATCATGGATTTGACGCTGACGCTTCACGCCCAAAACAGCGCCTGCCGCCGTTTTACCCTGCACGTCGCCAAGGACAGCGAACATTATGTGCAGATCCGCTGTGACCTGGCGCGTGGTGAACTGGTCTTTGACAGGAGCCACGGCGGGTCTCATCGGGATATCGCCCATACCCGCCACGTGAAGGCCGAAGTGCAGGATGGAAAGCTCACCCTGCGGCTGCTCATGGACAAGGAAAGCATCGAATTGTTCATTAACGGCGGGGAACGGGTGGTCACTTCTCTGATTCCCACGCCTCTGGAAGCGGATCAAATCACCTTCGCCGCTGACGCGCCGCTTCCCATTTCGGTGGAAGCGCATCATTTGAAATGATCCATCGGCCTTTCCCGGTTTTATGGCCATCTTCATCATTGACCTGAGCAATACATCGGCGAAGAACTGTACCTGGAACGGTGGGACGAGGAAAGCCCCGGCTCCTGGGCGGCTGCCTTCTTCGATGAAGCCGTCACCCTGTACGACGAAATTCCCGGTTACAAGACCATGTTTGATCTTGTGAAGAATAGCGCTTGCTCTTCATTCAAAAACCGCCTCCGATGCCGGAAGCGGCTTTTGCGTTTCAAGCGTATTATGGTCTATTTCCCAAACCTGGCCCGCATCATGGGTTTGATGCCGCCGGCTTCCAGGATCTTCATGGCCTGTTCGCCCAATTGTTCGCAGGGCAGGGTTTCGCCGGTTTCCAGGATGGTCACGGTGCCCGCGTCCAAATCCAGGGTCAGGGTCTGGCCGTCCTTTACATGCCGGCTGATGCCCTTGCAGATCACGGGCAGTAGACCTAAGTTCACGGCGTTGCGGAAGAAAATGCGGGCAAAGGAATCGGCCAGCACAGCGGACGCGCCCATGTTCAGCAGGGCGATGGGAGCGTGCTCCCGGCTGGAGCCGCAGCCGAAATTCCGTCCCGCCACCACGATGCCGCCCTGGGGAAAGTTGGGCGCTATGGATTCGCTGACACCGCACAGGCAATGGCTGCCGATTTCCTTGGGATCGGTGATTGCCAGGAAGCGGCCGGGATAAATCTGATCGGTGTCGATGTTGTCGCCCACGACGATGATCTTTCCGGTGATTTTGGTGTTCATATGCATTGCCTCCTTGAAAAACTCCTCCAAGTTATTTATGCTTCGTGGATAAGATTCTGAAAAAAAGGTGGCTTTCTTGGAAGGGGGTCTGGGGGGAACCGTTCTTTGGCCCCCAAAGAATGGTTCCCCCAGCAGTAAACTTTACTCCAGATAGGGCCGGGGATCGGAGATGCGCCCGTTCAGGATGCTGGCCGCCACGGTGGCGGGGCTGGCCAGGTACATGAGGGCTTCGGTGGAACCCATGCGGCCGGGGAAATTGCGGTTGGTGCTGGTGATGCACACTTCGCCGGGAGCTAAGATGCCTTCGTGCGCACCCAAGCATGCGCCGCAGCCGGGGGTGGTGATGGTGGCTCCCGCGTCCATCAGGTCCTGGATATACCCCTTGGCGATGCATTCCTGCATGACCTCGCGGGATGCGGGCACGATAATGAGCCGGGTATAGGCGGGAATGTGCTTGCCCTTGAGGATTTTGGCGGCGATGGCGATATCCTCCGTGCGCCCGCCGGTGCAGGAGCCGATGTAGCCTTGATCCAGCTTCACTTCGCCATGGACGATCACTTCGGACAGGGGATGCACGTTTTCCACGGAGCTGGGGCAGGCCAATTCAGGCTCCAATTTGCTTACATCAAAGACATGGCTTTCGGCGTACCGGTAGCCGGGATCGGTGAACTGGACTTCATAGGTCCGTACCGCCCGTTGGTTCACATAGTCCAGCACGTCCTGATTGGGCTGCATATAGGCGGTCTTCGCGCCCATTTCCACAGCCATGTTGCAGATGGTCATGCGGCCCGCCACGTTGAGGTTTTCCACATAACTGCCGGTAAAGTCGATGGCCTTGTACACCGCGCCGTCCGCCCGGATTTTGCCCAGCACCGCCAGCACCACGTCCTTGGGGTATACGCCCTTGGGGGCTTCGCCCTCCAGCCGCACTTCGATGATCTCCGGCACCCGGAACCACAGCTCTCCGGTCATGAGGATGGTGGCCATGTCCGTGGCCCCGCAGCCCGTGCCCATGGCCCCGAACGCGCCGTGGGTGGTGGTGTGGCTGTCCGTCGTCACCACGATCATGCCGGGATAGATGACGCCCGCTTCGGGCATCACCTGATGGCACACGCCGCAGTTGGTGTCAAAATGGAATTTCAGGTTGTTCTTTTGCGCGAATTCCCGCATTTCCCTGTGATTGGACGCGCTCTTGATGTCCGGGCAGGGGGCGTAATGATCAAAGACGAAGGCGCAGCGGGTGTTGTCCCATACTTTTTCACCGCCCATCTCATAAAAGGAATACACCGTTTGCAGGTACAGGTCGTTGATTTCCGCGAAATCCACCCTGGCGGTGACGATTTCCCCGGTGCGGACTTCCTTCCGCCCGCTGTTTTTGGCCAAGATTTTTTCAATGGCGTGCATAAGCCTTCCTCCTTGTCGCTCGTGTTTTGTAAATTGAATATCGTATACGATATTCAATTTGATAACATAATAACACAGCCGCGAGGAAAAAGCAAGCCCTTTCGCCGTACTTTTTCGATTGATTTTTATCTCCGCACAGGCTATAATTTTGATTATATACGATATGCAAAGAAAGAGGGCTGCTTTGTGGAGACATTGGAACTGCTGCCAGTACGGGTGCGGATCACCGCGATCCTGCGGAAAGCCATTTATTCCGGCGAATACAAAAGCGGGGACGAACTGAGTTTGACAGAAATCGCCGCCCAATTGGGCATCAGCCGCACCCCGGTGCGGGAAGCTTTTCAGGTGCTGGAAAGCGAAGGCCTGATCACCCTGCGGATGAACAAAGGGGCCATCGTCAACAACATCGACAGGAAATTCATCCAGGATATTTTTGAAATGCGCATCCTGCTGGAATCGGAAGCGGCGTACCGCGCGGCCCAAAATGGGATGAAAACCGAAAAGCTGCTGGAGAGGCTTTCTGACCTGCGCGAGCATTTGGATGCCATCAACGTGGCGGAGTATGAAAAGCTGAATCAGGAGATTCATCAATCCATCTGGCGGGCGGCGGACAATCACCAATTGACCGGTTATCTGATGGACTTGTGGAACGGCCCCAGCGTGGGACACGGCGACAGCGCTGCTCAGCATCATTATGAAAGCTCCACCCATGAGCATATCGCCATTCTCCAGGCCATCCGGGACGGAAAGCCGGAGGAAGCAAAAAAAGCCATGACCGGGCACATCAGCCGGAGCATGGCGAACATCCTGGAGCATAGGACATAATCGTGATGATTATTCTGTTGTTACCGGCAGGTTTCTCTTTCCCGTGATCTCCGAAAGCACCGCCTTGACCACATACAGATGTTCCAATGCTCGGCAGCGATCAAGCGAATAATCCATATACCCGTAATGCTCTGTGAGTAACTTCAATCCGTGCTTGATTTCCTGTTCATCTTCAACGATCCGGCACTCTCCGAAACCGATCACGCTCTCGTATCGGGTGGTAATGCCGTGATTTGTCGTTTCTGTCCGTATGAAGATATCGCCCTCCAAGCAAATGCGAGGGTCTTTCTTCAACAGTTCCAGTTTCATGCCCTCTCTGGCGCAATGGAAGTATACGATCACATTCCATTCACCAGTTCGGCACCAAAGGAAACCGGAACCACATAAGGGTATTCCTCTCCCCGGAAGGCCACCCGCACAGTGTCGCAGCGGTTCAATATGTCAAAAATCTCATCCAAACTTTGCACTTCCCGATCCTTGCGTCTCATGCCGTCCATCTCCCAGCCCCGATCCATCAGGACGGGGCAATCGTTTTACGCGCTTGCGTAAGAATGCAGCCCGGGGAGCAGCAGGTTGACCCCAGCGAAGGTAAAGATCACCAGAATAAAGGCAATGATGGCCAGCCAGGCCATGCGCTTTCCCTGCCATTTCAGGCGCAGCCGCTGGTGGAGATAGATGGCGTAGAAGATCCATGTGATCAGCGCCCAGGTCTCCTTGGGATCCCAGCTCCACCAGGTGCTCCACGCCTGCTCCGCCCAAATGGCCCCAGAAAAGATCACCACGGTCAGCAGCAGGAAGCCCAAGCTGACGACCCGATAGCCCATATAATCCATCTGCCGCATTTTACTGTCTTTTTCTTCTTTTCCCTTCTTCAGCTGGATCAGATACCCCGCGCCCAGCCCCGCGGCAATGGCGAAGGCGGCATAGGAAAAAGCTGCGGAACCGATATGCAGGGCGAACCAGGTGGAACGCAGGGCGGGCATGATGTCCTTGATCTGCATGGGCTGGAAAGCCGCGTAGCTGAGGATCAGAAACGTCATGGGCATGGCCGCGGTCATCACCCACTCCTGTTTCAGCCTTGTGAACAAAACAAAGCCCAGCACCGTAATGGCCCAGGCAAAGCCGGAGGCGAACTCGAATTGATTGGCCAGCGGCAGCCGTCCGGCTGCAATGCCCCGCCAGACCGAGTAAGCCGTATGCAGCCCGAAGCCCACGAGAAATGCGATCCGGGCGGCTTTGTGGATGCTTTCTTTTTTCATGGCGGAAGCAACGAACTGCATCTTCATGGCTATAAAATAAACCACCAGACCGGCGAAAAAACAAATATCCATGTTTCCCATCCTCCATGTTTACGTTTTTTCTTTTTCATCCGCACGCAATTCAGCTTCCAGGTCGATCCATAATCCCTGGGCGGATTTCGGGGAACAAATTGCAAAGCCCTCCGATTCTACCCGCACGCATACGGGAACGGTAAAGAAGCAAAGGTACAGAGCCGCCACCATCAGGCAAAAGCTGAAATACAGGCCGCCAAACAACCAGGACGACACATGCTTGATGCGCAGACCGGGGTATTCCGCAGGGGTCAGGAAAGTAAAGGTGATGTTCCCCATGTGGATTTCCTCATCGGGGAAGGCCAGCACAGCGGTGGACATACCGCCCACAATGGATTGGACGCTGTACACCGGATCGGGGAAGCTGCGGTCTGTGCTCGTGATGAGGGTGTAGTTTCCTTCCTCGTCCTGATAGTAGCCGGGATACAGCGCGTCAAAGAAAATGCCGTTCTGCCGGTCGATAGAAAGGAAGCAGGGTTCAGTCAGATACTGTACTTCCTCCGCGCCATTTTCCGCATTGGTGATGCGGATGCGTCCGGCGGTACCGTAGGTTTGCTGATAAATCTTATATTCACCAAACCGCAGCGGCTCGTTCACCCGGATTTCCTGGGTTTTGGTCTGGCTCCCGTCTGCGCTGGCAACGGTCAGCACGCTTGCATAGTCCAGCTTCCCCGTTTCATCCTGGATGTGGAAGGATTCGCAGAGAACCGTCGTTCCGTCCTGAAGCGTCAGCGTTTGGCCCGGCATTACGGTCTGATCGGTCACTTCCGGGGTCATCAGAACCAGTGTACCGAACAAAAGGATCAGCAGAATGGACAGGTGCGTGAGAAAAGAGCCATAGAATCCGATCATGGATTTACTGTATAAAGCGCCATTCTCCGTTTCTTCCCGCCGGAAACGGCGGAGGGATAAGAATGCTTTTAATTTCTCTCCCTGTTCGGCAGTGATGGGGTGATCGAGGGGAGCGCTCCGGATACGCTTCTTCAGGGCGTCCGCCGCCCGCAGGGTTTTGGGAAAGCGCAGGATAGAACAAAGCACCAGATTCAGGCACAGCAGGATTTCCAGCGCGTAAAAATACCAGGTGTGAAAAATGTCCGTCAATCCCAGGGCAATCAGCAGCGTGGCGGTATTGGCCCCGTAAGCGTTCACATAGGCCATGGCCGTTTCCTGCTGAGGGATCAGGGAACCCGCCAGGGAGCAGGCGATCACCAGAACCAGCAGGATCATGCCGAAGGTCATGGATCGAAAGAAACCAAACAGTTTTTTCAACGGTAGAAATCTCCTTTGAGAAAATGAAAGTACTGTTTATACATATATTCGTTGGATGATGCCATGTGAAATAATATCTCATGGTATTCCCATTACGGCTTTCTCGGAAAGGGGTCTGGGGGAAACCGCTCTTTGGCCTCCAAAGAGCGGTTTCCCCCAGAATCTGTCACATGTC
>JAFXMP010000297.1 GCA_017530275.1 Clostridia bacterium
AAACGCACATTTTTCGGCCAGAAATTGATAGAGGAAGCGGCATGGCCGCTCCTCGGCGGCGTACACGCCGCCGCCTGCGGATTATTGATGAAGGGGCTGCGGCCCCTTCATACTTCCCCGGGGGACTTTGTCGACAATCTGAGAGGATCGGCACATTCAGGCCGGTCCTCTTGTTCATGTGCGTCATGTACTATGCCGGTTTTTATGAAAGCTTCGCAGGATGCACAGTTCTGTCCCGCCAGATGCTTTGCCATACGGCACGCAATCCTGCGAAAAGGGCAAAAAAGCACGAATATGGAAAAACGGCTTGTTTTCTGCGCGGATTTCGATTATAATAGATCTGTTCTTTTTTTCGGATAACCATGGATCGAGGTCCAAAACACGTCGGAAAAAAGGGAGCTTCTATTTTCAGGCGTCTCATTTCGCAACACTTGCCGGGGCGGCGGAAAGCCGTTTTCCCAAGCAATGTTAATAAATCAAAAAGGAGAGAAACCCATGAAAAAGTTCCTGGCACTTTTGCTGGCGATGGTGATGGCGCTGCTGCCCGTCCTGAGCTTAGCGGAAGAAACGACTGAAGAACCCGTGGAAGAGATCACGGCCGTGCTGACCGGCGAAGCCGGAAAGTACATCTACAAGGATGACGTGAGCACCCTGGCCACCAACTGGAATCCCCACACCTATCAGACCACCGACGACTCTTACCCCGGCGATTTCCTGCGCGATGGTCTGTATATGTTCATCTTCAATGATGAACTGCATCCCATCGAGGGCAAGGAACCCTATTCCGGCTACGTGATCGTGCCCGAAATGGCTGCCGCCGAACCCGTTGACGTGACCGAGCAGGTGAAGGCCGAGCATCCCGAATTCGGCATCCCCGAATCCGCCACCAAGGGCTATGCCTATGTGATCGACCTGAACCCCGACTGCGTGTGGGAGGACGGCACCCCCATCAACGCCGACACCTATGTGTACTCCATGCAGCGGCTGCTGGATCCCAAACTGCAGAACTACCGCGCCACGGACTACTACTCTCAGGATCTGTCCATCGCGGGCGCGGAAGCCTACGCCAACGCTGGCCAGGTGGTCAAGGTTGACAATGGCATAAACAAAGAGTACACCATGGAGAACCTGGTGAAGGGCGAAGACGGTGCTTATGTCACTGAAGAAGGCTTCCCGGTGTACCTGGCCGTAAACTACGCCCTGGACTGGACCAGCGGCAACACCCTGAAGGACTATGTTGACGGTTACGGCGAAGCCTATTTCGGCATGACCAACTGGGAAACCCTGGTGGGCATGATGGACGAAAACGGCCTGATCCCCCTGACCGATGAAAACTATGCCCTGTATGCCGACGTGACCACCGCCAACGAAGCCTGG
Source organism: Clostridia bacterium (assembly GCA_017530275.1). The sequence goes on from JAFXMP010000297.1 coordinate 1,378, forward strand.
GGCGAGACCGAAGCGGACCTGCCCAACTACTTCATCGTGGAAAAGACCTATCCCGAAGTGGGCTTTGAAACCGTGGGCCTGTACAAGACCGGCGAATATCAGATCACCCTGGTGCTCAGCAAGAGCCTGAGCGGCTTCTATCTGCTCTACAACCTGAGCGGCAACTGGATCGTGAAGGAAGACCTGTACGAAGCCAACCTGAAGCCCACCGGCGATACCTTCACCTCCACCTATAACACCAGCGTGGAAACCACCTCCTCCTACGGCCCCTACAAGCTGGTGAACTACGAAGCCGACAAGAATATGCACTTCGTGCGCAATGAAAACTGGTTCGGCTACAAGGATGGCAAGCACGTCTACGTCGATCCCGAAGACGGCGAAACCTATCCCTTCTACATGACCGACGAAATCGACACCCAGGTGGTCGCCGAAGCCGCCACCCGGAAGCTGATGTTCCTCAAGGGCCTGGTGATGGGCTACGGCCTGCAGGCGGAGGACTTTGCTGAATACCGCAACAGCGATTACATTTACTTCACGCCCTCTGAAACCATTTACTTCCTGATCCTCAACGGCTATCTGGATAAGCTCAACGAGCGCGAAGCCGCCGAAGACTTCGACACCGAAAAGTTCGACCTGCAGACCATGACTGTGATGAACTTCCGCAAGGCCGTGGCTCTGACCTACGATAAGGAAGACTTCGCGGCCACCGTGTCTCCCGCCCGTTCCGGCGCTTACGGCATCCTGGGCACCGCGTATCTGTACGATCCCGAGACCGGTTCCCGCTACCGCGACACCGATCAGGCCAAGCAGGCCCTGTGCGACGCTTACAGCGTGAACGTGGAAGACTACGCTTCCTTGGACGAAGCCGCCGCTTCCATCACCGGCTACGATCCCGTGGCCGCCAAGGAATTCTATAAAGCCGCCTTCCAGGACGCTCTGGACCTGGGCTATATCACCGATAAAGACGGCGACGGCGTATGCGACCAGACCATCCGCATCGAATACTCCGCTTCCTCCCTCTCCGCGTTCATGGACCGCACCATCGCCTACCTGAACGAGAAGATGGCTGAAGTAACCAAGGATACCCCCTTCGACGGCAAGGTGGAATTCTACCTGTCCGCGCCCTATGGCACCGACTGGAGCAACAAGATCAAGCAGGGCCTTTCCGACACCGTATTGGGCGGCTGGAGCGGCTCCCGCCTGAACCCCTACTCCATCACCGACGTGTACGTGAACCCCAACTACGCCTATGACGCCCAGTGGTTCGACGCCACCAAGGTGGAACTGACCATCAACATCGGCGGCGAAGACCTGACCACCACCTTGAAAGCCTGGAGCGACGCCCTGAACGGCGCTACCGTCACTATCGGCGAAAAGGAATACAACTTCGGCGCCGATCAGGCCGACGTGGACACCCGCCTGAACATCCTGGCTGCCATCGAAGTGACCATCCTGGGCACCTACGACTATCTGCCCATGCTGCAGAACGCCAGCGCCGCGCTGCTGAGCCAGCAGGTCTACTACGTGGTGGAGGAATACAACGCCATCATGAGCCGCGGCGGCATCATGTACATGAAGTACAACTACGACGAAGCCGAGTGGAAGGAATTCGTGGATTCCCAGCCCGACGGCACCCTGAGCTATTGATTTCCTATCCGATATTGATAGCCTAACGATCCTTTCAGTATCTTGCCGGGGGCCTTCGGGCCCCTGGCAAGATACTGCTGTTTCCCGGAGAAAAGGGAAGCGGGGCGGAGTTTGGAGAATGGAGACTGCCAAAAAGCTCCATTGTCCAAACCCCACGGAAGAACGGGTTTCAAGTAACCCGCATAAGGCGGAAAAAGAATTCTAGTAAAGTTGGGAGTTGAGAGTTGAGAGTTGAGATGAAGTTTGTCCGATATGCGGTTATGATGTCCGTCCAGTTTTCCTTTCATAACCATATAAAATCTCAACTCTCAACTCTGCACTCTCAACTCTCTCCCGGACGGCGGGCTTTCATGCAATGCGTCTTTAATTGAAATACTGATGGAGAGGGATGGTAAACAAATGCTCAAGTATACCATACAAAGAATCCTGCTGATGCTGATGACGCTGCTCATCATCACCTGCATGTGCTTCATTCTGGTGCGGATGCTGCCGCCGGTGGCGCTGCCCGCGGAGGACCCCCACACCAAGGTGATCCTGGCCCGGCGGGAAGCCATGGGCTACAACAAGCCTTATATGGTGCAGTTCGGTATTTTCCTCAAGGATATCTTCACCCGCTGGGATTGGGGCATATCCGATAAGCTGTACTTCGGCCAGGACGTGGCGGCGATTTTCATGGACAAGCTGCCCGCCACCATGATCGTGAACATCTACTCCATTCTGCTGTCCATTCCCTTCGGCATCGCCTTGGGCATTTTGGCGGCGCTGAAAAAAAACACCTGGATCGACCACACCATTTCCACCCTGACCATGGTGGTTATATCGGTGCCGTCCTTTGTGTACGCCTTTTTGATCCAGTACTTCCTGTCGTTTAAGTTAGGATGGTTCCCCTTCCTGATGAATTCCGGGCGCAATTATCTGGACTGGAGCATGTTCGTGAGCATGATGCCCCCGGTGCTTTCCCTGTCCTTCGGCGTGATCGCGAACTTTACCCGCACCACAAGGGCGGAACTGACCGAGGTGCTCACCAGCGAATTCATGCTGCTGGCCCGCACCAAGGGATTGACGAAGGGCCAGGCCACCGTGCGCCACGCCCTGAAAAACTGCATGGTGGTGGTGCTGCCTATGATCTTCGGCGAGTTCATCGGCATCATGGGCGGATCCCTGATCATTGAATCCATTTTCGCCGTGCCCGGCGTAGGCGCCCTGTACATCAATTCCATTAACGGGCGGGACTACAACATGTTCATGCTGCTCACCGTGTTCTACACCGCCGTGGGCCTTGCCGCGGGCATTGTGGTGGATATCAGCTACGGCTTCATCGATCCCCGCATCCGCATGGGCAGCCGCAAATGATCCTGACGGAAGGAGAGAGAAGAGATGGATAATCAATTTGAACGGATTCCGCAGGAAAAATTCGTATTTGTGCAGAAGGACACGGATCTGCGCGATAAAAAGCTGGAAACCAAATCCCGGGGCTATTTCGCCGACGCCATGGTGCGCTTCAAGAAAAACGAATCCTCCGTGGTGGCGGCCTATATCCTGCTGCTGCTGGCAATTTTCTCTATCGTGTCGCCTATCATTTCCCCCTACGGCGTACGGGAAATGGACAAACGCTACGTGAACGCGCCGCCCTTCGTGGAAAGCTTGGCGGAAAAGGGATGGAACCTGTTCAACGGCGCGGTGACCCACGACAGCCAGAACGAAGCCAGCATGGATTACTGGAAGGGCATCGCCATGGAGACGGGTCACGATCCGCTGCTGAATATCGTGAGCAAGCAGGTGAAAACCGCCAAGCAGCGCGGCAAAACCGTGGAAACGGCCACCTATAAAATTCAGACCAACAAGTATTTTGAAATCGGCATCGTGTACATGGTGTTCTCCTACGAGGAATTTGAAAGGATTCAGGCTTGGCAAAATGAAACGGGCATTCAGGTGATTTATCCCTACGTGGAAGCCAAGGACATCCTGAACATCACCAACAATCCCAACGTATGGTATCAGGTGAAGGATGAAAAGGGCACGCCGGTAAAGGACGAAAACGGCGATTTCATCCCCGCCTATTCCTCCAATTCCGTCATCGAGGGCGCGCCCTACCATTCCATCCGCGTAGCGGGGGACGACGGCAGCTACATCTACTCCATCCGCAAGTCCGGCGCGGTGCAGTGCCGCGTGGAATACTACAATTATTATAAATACGTGAACGGCCACGCGCCCCAGTATTACTTCGGCACCAACGAAAAGGGCCAGGACCTGTTCTGCGCCATCGGCATGGGGGCCCGGTTCTCCCTGGTGTTCGCCATTTTAGTATCGGTGATCCGCTTTGTGATGGGCACCATTTACGGCGCCATTGAGGGCTACTACGGCGGATATACCGACCTGATCATGGAGCGTATTTCCGATATCCTCTCCGGCATTCCCTTCATTGTGGCCACCACCCTGTTCCAGCTGCATTTGGCTCAGAAGGTGGGCACGGTGCCTTCCTTCCTGTTCGCCTACATCGCCACGGGCTGGATCGGCATGGCGGCCCTGGTGCGCAAGCAGTTCTACCGCTTCAAGGGCCAGGAATACGTGCTGGCCTCCCGCACCTTGGGCGCCGGGGACTGGCGGCTCATGTTCCGCCATATCTTCCCCAATTCCCTGGGCACCATCATCACCTCCTGCGCCATGATGATCCCTGGCGTGATCGGCTCCGAAACGTCGCTGACGTACCTCGGCATCGTGAACCTTTCCGACTTTGTGGGCACCAGCATCGGCGAACTCATGAGCCTGGGCCAGCACAGCATGACCTCCTCCCCCCACGCCATGTTCTTCCCCGCCTTGTTTTTCTCCCTGCTGATGATTTCCTTCAACCTGTTCGGCAACGGCCTGCGCGACGCCTTCAACCCCACCACGAGAGGAGAGGACTGATATGGAAAAGAAATTGCAGGTACGAAACCTTACGATATCCTTCCGAACCTCCAACGGCAAGGTGCAGGCGGTGCGCGGCATCGATTTCGACCTGATGAAGGGCGAAACCCTGGCCATCGTGGGCGAAAGCGGCTCCGGCAAGTCCGTTACCTCCAAGGCCATCCTGGGCATCCTGGCCGCCAATGCCATCATCGAGGGCGGCGAAATCATCTACGACGGCAAGGACCTGCTCAAGATCAGCGAGGATGAATTCCACAAGATCCGCGGCGACAAGATCGCCATGATCTTCCAGGACCCCATGAGCAGCCTGAACCCCATCGTGAAGATCGGGCGGCAGCTGACGGAAGCCATGATCTTAAAGGGCAAGGCCCGCCAGCGGGAAAGCCGCGCCGCCTTCAACGGCTATTTGAAGCTGCTGCGCCGCGCCATGACCGAAGGCGCGGGTGATCCCGGCAAAGCCGCGCAGATCAAGCAGAAATGCGATCAGTTCAACAAATTTGAATACAAGCATCTGGAATTGGAATCGGCCTACAACAAGGCCCACGACGCCGCGGAGGAAGCCTCCAACCTGATCGGCGTGATGGTATTCGAGCTGGAAAAGGACGCGGCCAAGGATTTGAAGTACCGGGTGAACCGGGTGGCCCATCTGGCCCGGCTGTCGGTGCAGGATTACGTGGTGAAGGAAAAGGCGGAGGAACTGACCGCCCTTGCCAAGCGCCTGCCCGAGGATATGAAGCGCGCCAGGCAGGACAACGACCATTCCGCCGCCCTGCGCGCCTCCCTTTCCCGGATGAATGAAATCCTGGAAGAAGCGCTGGAGCTGGAAGAACCCAATTTCTTCACCATGGGCTATTACCTCACTTTCTCCGGCCAGCCTCTGCCCGATCTGCCGGTGCCCGCCCTGAACGCCGAAATGCGCAAGTATTTGGACGAGCATTTCATGCTGGACTTTATCGACGACGCCAAGCTGGGCCTGCAATACTCCGCCGCCCAGGCGTACGAAAAGAAAGCCGCCTGCGTGGAAGCGCTGAAATCCGAGCGGAGGGTGTTCACCAATTCCGTTTTGGATCGCAAGGAATGCAAAGAAGTCCTCAAAAAGCTCTCCGCTTCCGCGGAAGCCTCCATCGACCGGCTGGAATTTGTGAAGGACAGCATCGCCTACATCTTCCCCTCGGCCCTGGAATCGGAAATTGATCATTATTTCTCCGCCATCGTCAAAAACGAGAAGGAAGAAAAGCGCTTTGCCCGGCAGACAGCCCGGCACGACCGGGCCGCCGCACGCCGTAAGGACGTGGACTGGGAAGTGGCCCCCAAATCTCTCACCGATCTGGAAAGCGTGCGCAGCGCCATCCTTCGCCTGATCGACAGTCTAACCGAACACTATGAGGATCAGCTCGCCCGGAAGGATCAAAGGGATTATAACGCCGAAACCGTGGCCGTCATCGACCATTTGAAGGAAAGCGCCTCCGGCGTGGTCAACAAAGTCACCAAGGCCATGGCGAAGGAAAAGGCCATCAAGCTCATGGAGGAAGTGGGCATCCCCGAACCCCGGAAGCGCTATAACCAGTATCCCTTTGAATTCTCCGGCGGCATGCGCCAGCGCATCGTGATCGCCATCGCCCTGGCCGCCAACCCCGATATCCTGATCTGCGACGAGCCCACCACCGCCCTGGACGTGACGATTCAGGCCCAAATCCTCGAATTGATCAACAAACTGAAAGAAGAACGCCATCTATCCGTCATTTTCATCACCCATGACCTGGGCGTAGTCGCCAACATGGCAGACCGCATCGCCGTCATGTACGCGGGCAAGATCGTGGAATACGGCACGTCGGAAGAAGTGTTCTACCATTCCGCCCACCCCTACACCTGGGCGCTTCTTTCCTCCATGCCCGACCTGGACACCAACGAAAAGCTGGACGCCATTCCCGGCACGCCGCCCAACATGATCTATCCCCCGGCGGGCGACGCTTTCGCTCCCCGGAACAAGTACGCCATGCAGATTGATTTTGAACGCCAGCCCCCCATGTTCAAAATCACCGATACCCATTACGCCGCCACCTGGCTGCTGCACCCCGACGCCCCCAAGGTGGACCCGCCCAAGACCGTTACCGACCGCATCGCCAGAATGAACCAGAAAAGGGGGAATCAGCATGCCGAATGATCAGGAAACCCTGCTAAAGGTGGAGCATCTATGCCAGTACTTCGGCCGTGCGGATTTCAAAGCCGTGGATGATGTGAGCTTTGATATCAAAAAGGGCGAGGTGTTCGGCCTGGTGGGCGAATCAGGCTGCGGCAAAACCACCACGGGCCGCGCTATCATCAAGCTGTACAACATCACCTCCGGCAACGTGTATTTCAAGGGCATCCGCATCGGCGCGGGCATCCGTTCCTATCAGGACGCCATCAAAAACGCCCGAAAGGAATATAAACAGAAGATCGAGCAAGCTTCCGGCGCGGAAAAGGACAAGCTGCAATCCGAACTGGACGCCTTCATCGCCGCACAGAAGGAAGAAATCAAAAAGGCCAAATTCGATCAGAACAACTGCGATAAGGAATACCAGCAAAAAAGAACGGAAGAACTGAAAGCCCGCTACGCGGAAAAGCTGGCTTCCGCCTCCGGAACAGAAAAAGCGGCCTTGCAGAAGGAATACAAAAACGAACTGAACAAGGCGAAAAAAACCAAGCTGGTGACGCAGATTCAGATGATCTTCCAGGACCCCATCGCCTCCCTGGACCCCCGCATGACCGTGCGGGAGATCATCGCCGAGGGCCTGAAAATTCAGGGTGAAAAGAATGATCAGGTAATCAACGAAAAGGTATACAACATGCTGGAAATGGTAGGCCTGGTGCGGGAGCACGCCACCCGCTACCCCCACGAGTTTTCCGGCGGCCAGCGCCAGCGCATCGGCGTGGCCCGGTCCATCATCATGGAGCCGGACCTGATCATCGCCGACGAGCCGGTGTCCGCCCTGGACGTGTCGGTGCAGGCGCAGGTGATCAACCTGCTCAACGACCTGAGACAGCGCCTGGGCCTGACCATCCTGTTCATCGCCCACGACCTTTCCGTGGTCAAGTATTTCTCGGACCGCATCGGCGTCATGTATTTCGGCAAAATGGTAGAGCTGGCCCCTTCGGACGAGCTGTTCCTCAATCCCCTGCATCCCTACACCCGGGCCCTGCTGTCCGCCATCCCCCTGCCCGATCCCCTGTATGAAAAGAACCGCAAGCGCATCGTGTACAATCCTCTGGCGGAGCACGATTATTCCACGGATCAGCCCACCATGCGGGAAATCAAGCCCGGCCATTTCATTCATTGCAACCAGGCCGAATTTGAAGCCTATCAAAAGGAGCTTAAGGGTTGAAGAAGAAACTGATCCCCTGGTTCGTTGAATTGGCCCTGGGCCTTGCGCTGTTCCTGTTCATGGCGTTTTCAAACGGAGCGTTCACCGCTGGAGACCCGGCGGACGCTTACCGGGGCCTGTGCGACGCCTTTTTCGTGCCGGGCGTGCTGCTGACCAGTTTTGGGATCCTGGCGTTTTGCGCTTCCAGCGGGGTCTATGATATATTCAGCTATGGCGTGAAAAGCCTGAAGGTGCTGTTCACTCCCTTCGGGAAGGAAAAGCGCCAAAAGTATTACGAATACAAGCTGGAAAAGGATGCAAAGCGCCAGAAGCCCAAGCCTTATACGCTGATCCTGGGCCTGTGCTTTCTGGCCGCCGCCGTTGTGTGCCTGCTGCTGTACAATAGCGCCGGTGCGTAGACGTAACCATCAGCGGAGATGCCGACTTCGCAAGAGAGAATATTTTGATACTGCAAAACTGGGGAACCCGCTCTTTATCCTGCAAAGAGCGGGTTCCCCAAAAATATATCCGTTAATCCAAGTCAGGAATCTCAAAGCATTTCCCGGCCCGCAGGCTGAAAATCAGAGTTTCGCCAACGGGGATGCCGGTGATGCCGCTCAAGGCCCGGGCGTACCACCGCAATTGCAGGGAATAGCGCCGCAGCAACTCATCCCCGTCAGCAGCGTCGGTCTTATAATCGGCCAGCACCCAGCGGCCGTTTTCCAGGAAACACAAATCGATCACGCCCTGGATCAGGCTGCCCTGGTCCCCCCGCAGATTAAAGGACCATTCCCGATGCACTTCCCGGGCCGCCAAGGCGCGCTGGCCCAGTGCAGAGGAAAAAAAGCCGGTAAGCCAATGCAGGCGCACGGCGGCCCGTTCCCCATCGGTCAGCACGCCCTGCTTCTGCAATTGGTTCAGGGCCTGAGTGATTTTTCCCTGGCGGGCCAAGGCATAATCGATCTGGCCCAGCACCCGATGGGTGATGGTGCCGCGCTGGGCGGCGGTCACACGCTGTTCCTCAAGGAAAGAAGGCTTGGGCGGTTCCGGAGGCAGGCGGCGCTTGTCGGCAGGAGATTCCCAGGCGTCCTTTTCGTCCCGCAGTGTCTTGGCAATGGCAGTGACGGAAGTTTTGAGGGGCGGATTCACGGGCAGCTTTCGGGTCATGCGGGCAAGGGTCCGTTCATCCGGCGGCGCGTCCAGGAAAAGGGTTGGCGGAACCACGCGGATGGCGGCGGGGGCGGAAAGCTCCTCCGCTTTTTCCGTGCGCATGCGCCATACGCTGCCGTTTTTCCCGATATATTCGCCTTCTCGGAAACCGCCCAAGCTTTCCATCACCCAGTCCAGCATACAGCCCGCCGCCCCTGCGGCGTAAGCTGTCGCGGGCCGCTGCCATTTTTCCAGGGCCGTGTCCAGCCTGCGGGGAGACCCCACCAAGATCAGCCGTTCCCTGGCGCGGGTCATGCCCACGTATAAAAGCCGCGCTTCCTCGGCCCGGGCTTCTTTCTCGCTGATCCCGTTCAAGGCGCTGAACGCACAGGTTTCCCTTGTGACCCGGCGTTCCCCGTCGATGTACTGAAGCGCCATGCCGTGATGGGCATGGAGGCGCAGGAGACTTCCGCTGCCTTTGCGGAAGCTTCGAGCCATTTCCAGCAGGAACACCACCGGGAATTCCAGGCCCTTGGATTTGTGCAGAGTCAAGATGCGCACCACATCCTCGTTTTCGCCCAGGGTCTTGGCGGCTTTTCCATCGTCGGAGCCGTGGAGCCTCCCGGTTTCCCGAAGAAACGCGCCCAATCCCTCCATGGCGCTTTCGCCTTGGGCGCGCTCCGCAAGCAAACGCAGGTTGGCCTGGCGCAGTTCCCCTTCGGGCAGGGCCCCCGCCCGCATGTACAGTCCGCTTTCCTCCAGCACCCGCCACACCAGCTGATCCACCGTGAGGCTTTGGGACAGGAAACGCCACCAGGAAAGCTTCTCCCACGCGGACCGGGCTTTGTCCCCCAGGGGGCTTTCTTCCGTCAACGCCGTTTCAAAGGCGGCGTAAAAGGGCGTGCCTGGGGTGCGGCCCACCAGCCGGATACGGGCCAATTCCTCTTCCGTAAAGCCAAAGCAGGGGCAGCGCAGTGACGCAAGCAGGGGAATATCCTGCAAGGGATTATCGATCACCCGCAGAAGGTTCATGAGGTCAGCCACTTCCGGCAGATCGAAAAATTGGGCGTCGGCGTCGCTGTATACCGGAATGCCCTCCAATTGCAGGGCCCGGGCAATGTACGGCGCACGGCCCGAGGCATAGCGCAAAAGCAGCGCGATATCCCGGAAACGCAGGGGACGGCTGCCCTCCCCCTCCCGCACAGAGGCGAAGCGCATGAGTTCTTTAATGCGCTTCGCCACGAAGGCCGCCTCGTACCGGTAGCCCTGGGTCAGTTCGCTGCCGTCGCTCTCACCGTCCTCTTCCTGGGCGGCGATCAGGTGGATTTCCACCGGTGCGCCAAAAGGCTGTCCCCCGCCGGGACGGAGCATAGCCGCTTCATCGTAGGCGATTTCCGTTTCCTTTTCCCGCATGGCGTGAGAAAAGACCTCGTTCACCGAAAGCAGCACGTTTTCATCGGACCGGAAGTTCTGTTGGAGCAAAATCTTTCGTTCCTCCGCCTTTTCGTCCAGGGAATAGCTTTGATATTTTTCCAGAAACAGGGTGGGATCGGCCAGCCGGAAGCGGTAAATGCTCTGCTTCACGTCCCCCACCATGAACAGCAGGTTTTCATTTCCTTCGTGCAGCCGCCGCAGAATGGCTTCCTGAATGCCCGATACGTCCTGGTATTCGTCCACGAACAGGGCGTCGAAGCTCCCCGCCACCGCGGCGCGCACATCGGGATTTTCCAGAGCTTTCAGGGTCAGATGCTCCAAATCGCTGTAATCCAGGTAATTGCGCCGCTGCTTTAGCTGGAAATAGCGCTCGTCCATGCGTTTGACCAGCCCGCATAAGGCGCGCAGGGCGGGCAGGGTGTGCGAAAGGTCTTTTTCCGCCTGCGACCGATTTTCGGGCAGCGGCTCGCGGGCGGCGGCGACGCGTTCCTTCCATTCCTCCCGCAGAGCCTTGAACCGGGCCGCGGTATCGGGGTCCTCTTCCGGGGCGGCGCGCTTGGTACTCAGCCGGGCGAAGGTGGTTTTTCCGCCGGACGGCAGACCTTCCCGGACCTGGGCAAGCAGCTGCTCCGTCAGCGCCCGGTCCGCCTCAAAGGCGGCGGCATACCTTGCGGGTCCGTCCGCCCGCTTCAAAAGCGCTTCCATTTCGGGCAGCAGTTCTGCCGCCCCCTCCAATTGGAAAAGACACAGCTCCCGCAAAAGCTTTGCCCAGGTATCCAGCCGGGCGCATTTGCCCGCGCACTGCTCCTCCGCCCAGCCCCAGGGGTCCGCCTGCGCCATGAGAAAGGGGTACAGTTCATCCATCAGAGCGGTAATTTGCCCGTCTTCAAACTGGGAAAATAAAACCTGTTCATCCTCATTGGGACCCGCGTAGGCTTTTTCCAGCACTTCGTCCTGGGCCTGGCGGAGCAGGGTTTTCAGCTTTTCTTCATCCCCGACGCGGGCCAGGGGGTCCACCCCAACGGCCTGAAAATGCTCCCGCAGCACTCGGGCGCAGAACACGTGCAGAGTGCAGATAAGCGCCCGATTCAGCCGCATAGCCTGCAGGCGCAGATGGGCGTTTTCCGCCCCCTCCGCTTCCAACCGGCGTCCAATGCGCTCCCGCATTTCTCCCGCGGCCGCCCGGGTAAAAGTGACGATCAGCATCCGGTCGATCCTTCCGCCCTCCCGAAGCAGGGACAGCACCCGTTCCACCAGCACCGCCGTTTTGCCCGAGCCCGCCGCGGCGCTCACCAGCACGCTGCCGTTGCGCGCTTCGATGGCCGCCTGCTGCCCTTCCGTCCAACGCATACCCTTTCCTCCGTGATCTCAGCCATGCCCGCATACGCGGCCCGGCTGGACGGATAATCAGCCTTCGGCTGATCTCCTCATCATTGTATCGCAATCTGCCGCATCTGACAAGCAGGAGGGTTAAACGTGCATATTTTGATTGTTTTTTACGGTCATGAAGCGGGCCAGAAAACCATAGATTTTTTCATGAGAAATTCCTTTCCGCCGCAGCCCTCTGCGCCAAAGCGGAGGGCTGGATCAATTGCAGCTGCCGCACCGAGGAAGAAGGCCCTCTGAACATCTGTCTGCACCGCATATCTCCCGCCTTTCCGGCATATCCTGCCTCGGAGGTGCTTACGCCTTGAACAGACGGTTGAGCGCTGCGGCGCTGGGAATAGCGGCGCTGCTGATGTGGGGATGGACGCACCGGGAAAGCCTGGCCGCGCCTGTTTCGGCAGGGCCGGAACGCATGCTGATCTGGGTGGATTTGGACAGCAAGCGCCTGACGGTGTATGAAAATGGGGAAGCAGCGACAGTGTTTCCCATCGCGGCGGGCACAGGGAACACGCCCTCGCCTATCGGCGCATTCCGCATCACCAGCAGATTCATGACGGACCTTTCCGGCTTCGGCACCCGCTTTCTGGGCCTGAACGTACCCTGGGGCAGCTATGGTCTGCATGGCACCAATAAGCCCGATTCCATCGGCAAAAACGCCTCCCACGGCTGCATTCGCATGGCGGTGGATGACGCGGAAACACTCTACGCCATGATCCCCACCGGTACGCGGGTGGTGGTCGAGGGCGGCCCCTATGGCCCTCTGAATTGGGGTCTGCGCACCCTGCGGGAAGGGGACCGGGGAGCCGACGTGCGCCAGTTGCAGTTGCGCCTGATCCAGCGGGACTTTTTGCACGCAGGCGCGGACGGGGCCTTCGGTCCCGCCACCCGCCGGGCCGTCATCGCCGCCCGGTCCGCCCTGGGTTTTCCGAGCGGAGACGAAGCTACGCCAGCCCTGCAGCAAGCGCTTGGATGTATCGAGTTTGAGTAGAAAACTGAATAACTTTTCCTTGACAAATCCTCCCGAAATGGCGATAATGAAGCGTACATTTTCAAGGAAGGAATGATGCAAGATGGGTCAGTTGACAATGGACAAGTTAGTGGCTCTGTGCAAGGTGCGGGGCTTTATTTTTCCGGGCAGCGAAATTTACGGCGGTCTGGCGAACAGCTGGGACTACGGCCCCCTGGGCGTGGAATTCAAGAACAACGTGAAAAAGGCGTGGCTCAAAAAGTTCGTGCAGGAGAGCAAGACCAACGTGGGCCTGGACAGCGCCATTCTGATGAACCGCATGGTGTGGGTGGCTTCCGGCCACGTGGGCACCTTCAACGACCCCCTCATGGACTGCCGCGCCTGCAAGGCCCGCTTCCGGGCGGACAAGCTGATCGAGGACTGGGGCAAGGAAAACGGCCAGGAAATCCAGGCTGACGGCTGGACCAACGAGCAGTATGAAAGCTTTATCGCGGAGCACGACATCGTGTGCCCCACCTGCGGCAAGAAGGACTTTACCGGCATCCGCAAGTTCAATTTGATGTTCAAGACCCACCAGGGCGTCACCGAGGACAGCGCCAACGAAATCTACCTGCGCCCCGAAACGGCCCAGGGCATTTTCGTGAACTTCAAGAACATCGTGCGCGCCACCCGGCGCAAGCTGCCCATGGGCGTAGCCCAGGTGGGCAAGAGCTTCCGCAACGAGATCACCCCCGGCAACTTCATTTTCCGCATCCGCGAATTTGAACAGATGGAACTGGAATTCTTCTGCAAGCCCGGCACCGATCTGGAGTGGTTCGATTACTGGCGGGGCTACTGCCGGGATTGGCTGCTGAAGCTGGGCATCAAGGAAGAAGCCCTGCGCCTGCGCGACCACAGCAAGGAAGAGCTGGCCTTCTATTCCAAGGCCACCACGGACTTTGAATTCCTGTTCCCCTTCGGCTGGGGCGAGCTCTGGGGCATTGCCGACCGCACGGATTACGACCTGACCCAGCACCAGAACACCTCCGGCGAGAGCATGGAATACATCGACCCCGTGACCAACGAGCGCTATATCCCCTACGTCATCGAGCCCTCCCTGGGCGCGGACCGCGTGACCCTTGCTTTCCTCTGCAACGCCTACGAGGAAGAAGAGCTGGAGGGCGGCGACGTGCGCACCGTGCTGCACCTGCATCCCGCCCTGGCCCCCTTCAAGGCCGCCGTGCTGCCCCTGCAAAAGAACAAGCTGGGCGGCTTAGCCACCCAGATCCATGAAGAACTGAGCAAGTACTTCATGGTGGATTACGACGAAACCGGCTCCATCGGCAAGCGCTACCGCCGTCAGGACGAGGTGGGCACCCCCGTGTGCATCACGGTGGACTTCGAGACCGAGGAAACCGGCACCGTCACCGTCCGCGACCGCGATACCATGGAACAGAAGCGCATCCCCGTGACCGAACTCAAGCAGTATATCGAGGATATGCAGCAGTTCTGAGGACTGCCATATAACAGTCTGCGTGCGCTTCGGATCAGTCATAGAGCGCAAACAACAGGATAACAAAGCTTCTGGGTCTTATCAGAGATTTCGATAAGACCCAGAAGCTTTATTCGTTCAGTTGGCTGCAAAGTGCTCTTTGCTCACAGCATCTTTACCAGCATATTTTTCTGCTCGTCCAATTCCAAAGCCAGCAGATTGTCCTTTTCCATCTGGCGCAGCACGTCGGAAAAGCGCTTGAAACCAATGGAACGCTCGGTAAAGTCCGGATAGGCGGCTTGAATATCGGCTTTCAGAATGGAGGGATTAATGCGCTCGAAGCCGTCGTCCTTGTAGCGCTGCAATTGCTCCACGAAAGCGGTGCGCCAGTTGTCCTGATTGAGTTTCTTGGACGCCGCTTCCTCCGGCGCGTCGGCGTTCAGAGCCACGTACATGTTGTTGTTTTCGTTTTTCACCCGGATGGTGCCGAATTTCTGGCTCAATTTGGTGAGCAGCTTGCCAAAGGACGCGCAGCCGAAGGATTTTTCGTTGAAATCGGGCCGGAGGCGCAGGAGCACGCCCTTCAATTCGCTGGCGTACATCTTGTCCTCGTCCGTCTGCTCGGAAAGGATGCCCTCCAGCAGCTTGTTGAGGCCGCTGTCGTCCAAGGGCTCGTCCTTGGATTGGCTCTTCCGGGCACGCTTGTCCCGGCTGACGGAGGACACGGTCTCCAGGAACTGAAACTCATTGCAGGCGTTGATGAAAATGCTGCTGGCTACTTCGCTGCGGCTGATGCCCAGCACGAATTTGCCCATGCTTTTTAATTTGCCCACCAGGGGCGTATAATCGCTGTCGCCGGACACGATGCAAAAGGAATCGATCAGGGGGTTGGAAAAGGCCACCTCTAAAGCGTCGATCACCAGCATGATGTCGGCGTTGTTCTTCTGGGCGAAGCCGTACCGGATGGAGGGCACCACGGTGAAGGTGTTGGACAAAAGCACTTCCTTCAAATCGCTGAACCGGTCGGTGTAGCCGTACACCTTGCCCAATAAAATATCTCCGCGAATCTTTACTTTATCCAAAATGTTATTCAGCGTGGCCGCCTTGGCCCCGCAGTTTTCCAGGTCCACAAATAACGCAAAACGGGATGTACTCAAAGTCTCTCCTCCTAAATGTCAATGATCTATCAGGTCAGAAGTGTGGAGTGTGAAGAGTGGAGTGTGGAGTTTATATATAGTGTTTGTTATTATTCGCTGTATTTTCGGGAAAACAGTGTGTAGCAAGATAAAACTCCACTCTCCACACTCCAAACTCCACACTGACCGAAACCACCTTTTTACTTAAAGCGACGATTGGTTTTCAATATCATCCCTTATCAGTCCCCAAATGTTGTAATCGCAGTATGCTGAAACCATTTTTCCGTGCCGGATGGTACCCTCCAGCTTGAAGCCGCATTTTTCCAGCACCCGGTTGGAGCCGCCGTTCCTTACGTCGGCGGTGGCTTCCAGCCGGTGCATGGCCGTTTCTGAAAAGATGAAATCCACCACCCGGCGCAGCGCTTCGGTGCAGACGCCGGTATTCCACAGCCAGGGGGCCACCCGGTAGCCCACCTTGCCGTACCGGTCGTTTTCCACGTCGAACACTTCGATCAGACCGATCACTTTATGGTCGCTTTTCAGTTCGATGCCCCACAGGAAATCGGGTGACGGTTTACGCTTCACGTTGGGCCGGGGGTCCGTGAACAGCAATTCCGGGTTTTTCTCGCCCTTGTTTATGAGCCGCTGTAATCGCGTTTCCGCATGACGAAGAAAACAATCGCAATCACAACGGAGAAAAGCTCGGTGAACGCTTGGGCAAGCCAAAGGCCGTCTGTACCCCAAAAAAGCGGCAGCACGAAAATCAACACAGTCTGAATGACAAAGGTTCTGGTAAAAGCCAGGATGCCGGATACCAGCCCGTTATTGAGTCCGGTGAAATAAGCGGAAGCATATTCGTTGAAGCCCTGGAGCAAAAAGGCGAACGCAAACATTCTCAGCGCATGGATCGACAGTTGATAGACATTCTCATCATAGCCGACGTAGATTTTGGAGATCAGCGGCGCGCTGATCTGCGCCAGGGAAAACATCAGCACGCCGAAAACGATGTTCAGTATGATTCCTTTTTTCAGCAGGTTTTTCAGCTCCGGGTAATTTTTCGCGCCAAAGTGGTAACCCACGATGGAGGTAGCCTGCATTGCCAGTCCATAAAAGACGGCGGCGAAAATCCCCTCCACAAAGACCGTCACCCCGTAAGCCGCAACGCCGTCTTCACCCAGCATTCTGAGCAGCTGATAATTGTACAGGACGAAGATCAGCGACGTGGACATGTCGTTCACCATCTCGGAGGAACCGTTTCCGCACGCCGTCAAAAGCGGTTTAAGCTGTACGCGTCCCCTGCAAAAGTGAAGCGGACTCGAATTCGGCCTTGCAAAGTAGATCAGGGGGATCAGGCCGTTCAGGCAGGCGCCGATTCCGGTGGCTGCGGCGGCGCCCACCATTCCCCAATGAAAAACGGCGACAAAGAGCCAGTCGAACAACAGATTGCTGAACAGGTTCCCAAGAGAGATGTAAAGCCCGAGTTTCGGCTTTTCCGCCGTGATCAGGATGCTCTGAAAGGTGTAACCCAAAATCATGATGGGCAGAAACAGGAAGAGCGTATGGCCATAGGGAAGCCCGAGCTCCAGAATCTCCGGCGTCGCGCCGATCAACACCGCCACCGGGCGCAAAAACCAGATGCCGATCACGGCCAGCACAACGCCGATAACGGCCGCCGTCTTGATGATCGCGGTGAGATAGCGCCGGGCGTTTTCCGGTTTTCCGTCGCCCAGTTCAGCAGCGATCAGCGCGCTTCCCCCGGAACCGAACATATAGCCGATCATAGATAGAATCAGCTGAAAGGGATAGATGATATTTACGGCGGAAAAGGCCGTCTTGCCAATGAAGTTTGAGACAAAGTAACCGTCAACCACATCATAGGTGATAGAGATCAAGATCATGCCGATAGTCGGCATGGCAAAGAGCAGCAGCTTTTTATAGGTAAAATGGTCGGACAGTTTAATTTCTTTCATCTTTTTTAGCTCTCTCCTTCGGCTCTTCCGCCCCCTCCAGCACGATGCGTTCAAAATGTTCGATATACAGCGCATGGAAGGCTTGTATTCTTTCTTCCGAGAAGCAGTTGGCCGCCCATTCTATCTCGGAATCGAAAAGGCCGCTGTTATCGTCGTTTTCCAAGAATTCCAGCTCCAAACGCGCGCCGGGAGCATGGTAGCGGTTTTCCAGATCGATCTGCAAGGGATGCAGAGACGCAAGCTCGTCGGCGTTCATATTCTGCTGGTAGTTGACCTCCATAGGATCGTTGGAAAATGCGGAATCCCGCGCGGCAAAATAGTCATAGCTGCAGTGGGAGATGCCGTCCGCGACCTGCCGTTTGATCTCGACAATCAGTTCCTTTAGGCTGTGTATCTGATCCATGTGGATGCCAACCGGCAGATTTTTGATCATCATCCCCACGGAATCGGACGCAAAGCTGCCCAGACGGTTGTTGAAGATCCAGTTGGTCATGATATCATTCCTGCCGCTGGTCTCATGCAGGGTCAGAATGGCCGCGGCAATGGCAATGACACTCCTTGTGGTGTTCAGGCGTTTTTCCGCCTCTTCCAGATCGGAAGCGTCAAACGGGAAACGGATCACGCGGCCTGCCGCCGTAGGAACGGATTCCTCCCGGTCCGGTTCAGGAATCCGACACCAGTCATAGCCGCCGTATTTTTTCTCAAAATAAGCCTTATCTTCCAGATATTTGGGCACCTTGCGGTTATGATCCTCATTGTTGAGGTATGCGCAGTAATAGTCGGGGGGAAGCGGCTCGCCGTGATAAGCCTTGACGATACTGGACATGACAAGGCCGATGCATGCCCCGTCCATCGCCAGGTGGTGAACATCATAGAAGAGATAGCTGTATCGCTCAGTGAGGAACATGCGCACCCGCAGCAAAGGCGAATTGAACATCGGGAAGGGCTTCACCAGCTCATCCTTCATTCGGATAACGTCCATATCGGTGCACGCTTCAAACTGGATCTCGGGAAGCAGCTCCGGGCAGTAGGTTTGAACCAGCTCCCCATGCTCGTTAAACCCAATCTTCATCGACAGCGCAGGATGATGGTGAATGGCCTCATTGACCGCTTTCCGCAGGCGCTCCGGATCGGTCTTCCGGTTAAAGCGGAACAGATAATACATATTGTTCCACATGGTGGAATTCGACCTTGCGAACTGATAATCGATCAGCTTTGTCTGCATGGCGCTGAGATAATGGGGCGTTTTCCGCGCCTGCGCCTCGATTTCGTCCAGGCTCATCCCCTGTTTCATTTCCAGAAGCATGGCTGCGATGCGTTCGATGCTTCGCAGCGAATAGATGGCCGCACTGGTCACGCCGTGATCCAACAGCTTTGAAGTCAGGATCATGCTTCGCAGTGAATCTCCGCCCAGCTCAAAGAAATCGTCTTCTACGCTGATCTGATCCGGCTTCAGGTTCAGAACCTCGGCAAAGGTATCGCGCAACATGCGCTCCGTATCATTCCGCGGAGCGGTCACAGGCCGTTCGTTCCGCACCGGCTGCGGATCGGGGAGCGCCTTTTTGTCCACTTTGCCGTTGACAGTCTCCGGGAGTCTGTCCATCTGGAGAATGACCGACGGGATCATATAGTCCGGCAGCCGTTTGCCCATAAAGGCCCGCAGCGCGTCCAGATCAACGGCGTTCGCGGCGGTAATATAACCCGCAAGATAATCCGCGCCGACATGGCAGAGCTTGACGGCGCTGCCCTTGATATCGGGATAGCTGCCCATGACGCGCTCGATCTCGTCAAGCTCGATGCGAAAGCCCCTCAGCTTCACTTGATTGTCGATCCGGCCCCAGATACAGATCCGTCCGTCCTCCGTCCAGGAAGCCAGATCCCCGCTGTGGTAGGCGCGCATGCCTCGATAGTGAAAAAAGGCCGCCGCCGTCTTGTCCGGCAGATTCACGTAGCCGCGCCCGACGCAGGCTCCGCAGATAATCAGCTCGCCCTTCCCGCCGACGTCAAGGATGTTTCCGTCGGTATCCATGACAAAGAATTGCGTGTTGACTATAGGCCCGCCAATGGTAACCTCTCCATCCGGCCCCATCACGGCGGCCGCGCAGCCCATGGCGCACTCGGTTGGCCCGTATACGTTCAAAATCACGCTGTCTTCCCGCAGGGCGCGCAGCTTCAGGTACAGATTTTTCGGGAAAGCCTCCGAACCGACGTCATAGAATTCAATCTGCTTGAGCGCTTCCGCGCACGCGGGTATCCCCACGATATTGGACAGAAACGTGGGGGTGCAGGTGATGCTGTTGACGCGGTTGTCCTGGATCGTCTTTGCCAGAAGGAAGGGATCCTGGATTTCCTCTGACGTCGCAAGGCACACGGTGTTCCCGTTGCACAGCGGCACAAATTGCTCCACGATCGAAACGTCAAAGGAGAATGCGGCCATGGCCAGCGCGATGCGCCCCGGTTTGGCGTAGTGCATGATTTCGATGGATTTTTCGTTTCGATGCACGTAATTGGCAAGATTCCCCTGCTCGATCATAACGCCCTTGGGACGTCCTGTAGAACCGGAGGTATAGATGCAGTAGGCCAGATCGCCGGGCGCGATTCCCTCTGACGGGGGATATGCGTCATTGGCCTGCGTTTCAAGGATGTCCTCCACAGCCAGAACTTCAAAGCCGCATTCGGACAGAGCAGGCCGTTCCTGGCGCAGTTTTCTGCTTGTCAGCAGAATGGCGGCGGAGGCGTCCTCCATGCTGAACTGAATCCGTTCATCCGGATAGGAAACGGTAAAGGGAAGAAAAGCGCCGTGCGCCTTCAGCACGCCTTGCTCCGCCACATAGGCCAATGCTGTACGCTCCAGCAAAACGCCGACCAGAATGTCACGGCCGACGCCTTTTTTGATAAGTAAATTGGCCACTCTGTTGGAGAGACGTTCCAGCTCGCCGTAGCTGAGCGCCTTTCCCATGCAGATCACAGCGGTTTGATCGGGCGAGCAAAGCGCGTGAGCATGGATCTGTTCGGACACAGGTACAAAAGGAAATAACAGTTCAGTCTGATTCGTCCGTTCAATAACGGATTGCGTTTCATTTCTTTTCCTGCTTACCATGGTTATGCCGGCTCCCCCTTATCTTCACATAGGATAAACATGTCAAACACAACATTCTGCATACCGGATTGCAAACGGAAGAATCTGATGCGCTAAATCCCATTTTCCTGTGCCGGGTGCGCCCAATCGTACACCGCCTTGGCCGCTTTCGCGTTCATGCCGGACACCTTTTGCAGTTCCTCCAAATCCGCTTCCTTGATGGCCTTGACGGATTTGAAGTATTGCAGC
Organism: Clostridia bacterium; assembly: GCA_017530275.1. Next base: position 22,117 of record JAFXMP010000297.1, read on the forward strand.
AGGGCCGTCCTTCGGGCGGGGCCGATGCCGGGGATATCCTCCAGGGTGCTGTGGACGGAAGCTTTTCCCCGCAGGTCCCGG
>JAFXMP010000298.1 GCA_017530275.1 Clostridia bacterium
CAGCTTCTGCTTTTCGTGCAGGGTCATCTTGTCCAGGCACACGCTTTCCAGATAGGAATGGGCCTTGTACAGGATGGTGCCGCCCGGGGTTTCGTACACGCCGCGGCACTTCATGCCCACCAGCCGGTTTTCCACGATGTCCAGCAGGCCGATGCCGTTCTTGCCCCCCAGCTCGTTTAGCTTGAGAATTATATCCTTGGCGCTCATGGCCTCGCCGTTCAGCTTCACGGGCTTGCCCTGGTCAAAGTCCAGGGTGATATAAGTAGGTTTGTCCGGCGCGTCCATGGGGGAGACGCTCATTTCCAGGAAGCCGGGCTTTTCGTACTGGGGCTCGTTGCCGGTGTCTTCCAGGTCCAGGCCCTCATGGCTTAGGTGCCACAGGTTCTTGTCCTTGGAATAGTTGGTTTCCCGGTTGATGCGCAGGGGCACGTTGTGGGCCTCGGCGTAGTCGATTTCTTCATCGCGGCTTTTGATGCTCCATTCCCGCCAGGGGGCGATGATGGGCATGGTGGGGGCGAAATGCTTGATGGCAAGCTCGAAACGCACCTGATCGTTGCCCTTGCCGGTGCAGCCGTGGCAGATGGCGTCCGCTTTTTCCTTCAGGGCGATTTCCACCAGACCCTTGGCGATGCAGGGCCGGGCGTGGCTGGTGCCCAGCAGGTAATCTTCGTACACCGCCCCGGCCTTCATGGTGGGGATGATGTAGTTGTCCACATAATCATCGGTCAGGTCCAGCACGTACAGCTTGGAAGCGCCGGTTTTCAGGGCTTTTTCTTCCAGGCCCTCCAGTTCGTCCGCCTGGCCCACATTGCCGGAAACGGCGATCACTTCGCAGTTGTTGTAGTTTTCCTTGAGCCACGGAATGATAATGGAGGTATCCAGCCCTCCGGAATAAGCCAATACGACCTTTTTGATGTCCTTCTTGTCCATGAATGAAGCCCTCCTTGAATAAATACACGCTGATTATACCACGGAATCTGCCTTTGTCAAGGGGATTTTATAAAGAAAAATAAATATTTATACATAATATACAATTTGGCAGGAAAGAGACAGAATAAGACAGAAGGGAATCATTTACCGATCCTTTTGTGGTTTTCTCGGAAGGGGGTCTGGGGGAGACCGCTCTTTCACCCTGAAAGAGCGGACTCCCCCGGAAAAATCACTTCCCCACGCAGAAGCGTTCAAAAATTTCGTCGATCATTTTGTCGTCCACTTGCTCGCCGGTGATGCGGCCCAGAGAGGCCAGAGCGTCCTGGAGATCGATCACGGCAAGATCGACGGCCTCGCCCCTTGCGCAGGCGTCGGCGGCAGCACGGAGGGAAGCGGCGGCTTCCCGGGCCAGCATCATGTGGCGCTGCTGGGTCAGGGCGCTTTCGCCGGCCCCCGCGCCATAAGCGGCCACCCGCTTTTCCAGGTCCTGCAAGCCAGCTCCGGTCTGAGCTGAAACCACCACGGGATCGTCAAAATCCTTGGGGTCCAGGATCATTTCTTTATCGCACTGATTTAGCACGATGATCCGGGGCGTGTCCTTGGTGTCTTCCAAAAGCTGCCGGTCCTCTTCGTCCAGGGGAAGGGAGGCGTTCAGCACGGCCAGCACCACGTCCGCCCCGGCGATGGCCTGGCGGGCCCGATCCACGCCGATGCGCTCGATGGCGTCGGCGGCGCCTTCCCGCAGGCCCGCCGTATCGGCAAAATGCACCCGCAGGCCCTCAATCATTACATCCGCCCGGATGATATCCCGGGTGGTACCGGGAATATCGGTGACGATGGCGCGTTCCTGCCGGGCAAGGGCGTTGAGCAGGGAGGATTTGCCCACGTTGGGCCTGCCGCACAGAACGGCTTCCAGGCCCTGTTCGGCAATGCGCGCGCCGCGCTCGTCGCAGGCGGCTTCCAATTTATGCGCCAAACGGCGAGCACCCGCTTCCAAATCGCTGGCTGCTTCCTCCAGGGTGATTTCTTCGGGGTAATCGATGGCCGCAGCCGCGCCGGAAAGCAGGGCAATCAGCTCTTCCTGCGCGGAACGAATAAAGCTGCTGACGCCGCCCTCCAATTGCCGCAGGGCCGCTCGCGCCGCACGGCCTCCCTCGGCGGAAATCAGCGCCATCACGGCTTCTGCCCGGCTCAGGTCCACGCGCCCGTTCAAAAAAGCCCGGCGGGTGAATTCCCCCGGTCCGGCGGGCCGCGCGCCTAAACGGTACAAGGCGTTCAGCACGCTTCGCGCCGCCCAGCTTCCGCCGTGCAGGTGGATTTCCGCCACGTCCTCCCGGGTGTAGCTGCGGGGGGCGCGGAAAAGCACCGCCATGCATTCGTCCAGGGTTTCCCCGTCAAAAATGATATGGCCGTAATACATGCGGTGGCTTTCCCAGGTTTTTGCAGGCACAAACAGCCGGGAAAGCAGCGCTTCCGCGTCCGGGCCGCTGACGCGCACAATGGCGATGCCGCCTTCGCCGGGGGCCGTGGCCAGCGCCGCGATGGTATCCTGATCCATGGTTTTCCTTCCTTTCAGAAAGTTCCACATTCCGGGGATTATGATAGCACAAAGACGGCGTTCCTGACAAGCATGCTGTAAATGAACCTCTTTTTCTGCAACGGTAAATTTTACAAATTTACGAGCATAAATATTACGTTTCCATTGCAATTTTGGAGAAAATCTATTACAATAGATGCATGAACCCTTGGAAAGGAGCGGCCTTCATGACGGACATTTTAGAAAGTATTATGGCGAACCTGACAGATTTTTGCATTTATTTAGCCATCGCCCTGGTGGCGCTGATCGGTATTTTCAAATGTGTGCTGCCTGTAAGCCGGGTGGCGCGCAAGCTGCGCCGCGGCATTCATCTGCTGGAAACCGCCACGGGGGAGGGCAGGCCAGTATGGCAGGATGTGCTTTTTTTAGGGAAAGAAATCCAAGGGCCCTGGCGGCGCTTTTTGGTGAACGCCGAGCAATTGGACGCCCGGGGCCTGAACTGCAACGTGGAAGATTATATTAACGACGAATCTGTGATCTATTCCGTGGGTCACGCCCAACTGGCGGATGTGATTCCCAGCCTGCTCACCAGCTTGGGTATTTTGGGTACTTTTATTGGGCTCATGCGGGGCTTGAGCGGCCTGGACATGAGCGACGCAGCCAAAACCATGGACAGCATTCCCCAGATGATCGGGGGCATGACCTTCGCCTTCATGACTTCCATTGCCGGTATTTCCTGTTCCCTGCTTTTTAATATGCTCAACCGCATGGCTAACGGCAGCGCCACCAGCGCCATTGATGATTTTACCGACGCCTTTGCAGACCTGGTGATGCAGAAACCCCTGGAGGACAATGTGCAGATGATCATTCAGTCCGAGGATCGGGCGGCGCTGCTTAGGCACATGTCCGCCGATATGGAGGCGCGGGTCAGCGAGGGCATCGTATCCTCCGTGGAAAAATCCCTGTATCCCGTCACTCAGAGCATGAACAGCTTTATCATGGGTCAGACCCAGGCCCAGATCGACGGGGTGGCCAACATCGCCAATCAATTCATCAATCAAATGCACCGGATGCTGGGCAACCAGTTCGTACAATTAGGTCAGACCTTAAGCCAGGTGAACCAGGCTCAGACCGTGTCCTTGGAATCGCTGGAGCGCACTATGGCCGCCGCCGACCAGATTTTGAGCGGCATGAACGAATTGCAGGATGTGAACCGCCGGGTGATGAAACGGTTTGAAAGCTATATCCACACCATCGATCAGGCCCAGGAAACCGGCAGTCAGTTCCTGACCCACGGTTCCCAGGTATTAAGCGGCATGCTCACTGCGTCCGAGGAACAGGCCGCGTTCATGGATACGCTGAAATCCGCGCAGCAGGAACTGAAAGCCTCCATGCACGATTATGCCGACTGGAGCAGCCGGGTGCTGACCGCGGTGCAGCAGCAGGCCGACGGGGCTATGGCCGTCACCGGAGATATGACGAGTAAAATGGACGAAAGCAGCCGCCGTCTGTCAGAGACCTACGCCTCTTTTGTGGAAGACCTGTCCGGTGGGTTCAGCCGGGCTCTGGGCATGTTCGATGAAAATATCCATAGCGTGCTGGGGGCGCTGAATGAAAAGTTAGAAGAAATCCGCGAAATGGAGAAGCATCCCTCCGCTCAGGCCGCAAAGCTTCAAAAGGAAACGGAGGGCTGCGTTTCCGCCCTGTCCCGGCTCCAGCGCGCCATGAAGGATATGAGCGCGGCCCTGGAAGGCAAGGACAAAAACCGCGTATCGGAGGGCGCGTAATATGGCAAAGCGCGGAAGAACCGGCCGCGGCCCCCGGTCCGGGGATAACGGGGCCCACTGGATATCCTACTCGGATATGATGGCGTCGCTGCTGCTGGTGTTCGTCCTGGCGGTGGTGTACAGCGTGTACCAATATTACAGCATGCTGGAAATCAAAACCCAGCAGTTGAACGAGCAGCAGGCGGAGCTGGACCGGGCCACCATCACCCTGGTCCAGCGGGAGGAAGAATTGGAGGCCGCCAACGTGACCCTCATGGGCAAACAGGAGGAACTGGCCGCCATCCAAATTCAATTAGACCAGCAGGAAAACGACCTGCACGCCGCCCAGGACGCCCTGAAAACCAAGGAAACGGAACAAGCGATGCTGCAATTGCAGCTCGCCACCCAGGCCAATGCTTTGGCCGCCATGCAGAGCGTGCTGGAAGCCCAAAAGGCTGAAATGCTCACCTATCAGCGCCGAATCGACGATATGATCGGCGTCCGGTCCCAGATCATCCAGGCATTGAGCCAAGCACTGGCCGCCGCCAATTTGAGCGCGTCGGTGGACCCGGCCACGGGCGATATCGTGCTGGAGGGCAAGGTATTCTTCGACTCCAACAAGGATACCATACGAGACGAAGGCAAGGACTTGCTCTCCCGGTTCCTGCCGGTGTATTTAGGCGTGCTGCTGAAACCGGAATATGTGGATTATGTGGGCGAAATCATCATCGAGGGGCATACTGACGATCAGGGCTCCTATATGACGAACCTGAAACTGAGCCAGAACCGCGCCCTGTCCGTGGCGGAATACTGCCTGCAATTGTCCTCCCTCGGCAGAAGCCAGGTGAGCCAGCTCCAGAGTCTGCTCACCGCCAAGGGACGAAGCTTCTCCGATCTGATTTACAACGCGGATGGCACAGTGAACCGGGACGCTTCCCGCCGGGTGGAATTCAAATTCCGGCTGAAGGATTCCGAAATGGTTCAGGAAATGAACCGGATTTTGACACAGATGGAGGCGCAGAACAGCCTGTGAGGACCGCTGCGATCATTTTGTTGGTGCTGGTGCTGGCCGTGGGCGGCGCACTTGGGTGGGAAATGTTTCATACCAATTTGCAGGTGACGGGCAAGGCTTTGCAAACCCTTCCCGCCAGGGACCGCGTACCCCAGTACGACGCCCTGCGCACAGCCGTTTCCCAGCAGAGCCTGCTGGGTACGGTACTGAAAAAAACCGAAATGGGCCCGGCAGAAAACTACAGCTATTATATCTATACGCTGCGGCTCAAAAACAACGGGCTGGTGCCCGCGGAAATGGTGGAAATGCAGGTGGCGCCCATCGAAAACGATATGCTGTTTTACGGCGACACCCAGGAAACGGTGATCCCGCCGGGCGGGGAAAAGGACGTGTGGGTAGTGCTGCTCACCGAGGGCACGCCCCATTCCATACGCGACCTGTACATCACTTATTATCTGTGGGGCCATCCCCAGGAAGTGAAGTTTACCTATGACGACGCGCGTTAAGAATGTGTTGATTGCCGCGTTGCTGTGCCTGCTGCCGCTTTGCGCTTCTTCGGAGGAAGGCCCGGCCTACGAACTGCCCAAAGGCTTCTGCTACGTGCATGAAGTGATCGAGGACGTGATTTTAGATATCCGTTATGCGGGCACCCACAATTTTGTGGGGGACGTGATCGACGGCTATGAAGCGCCTTATGCCATCATGACGGTGGAAGCGGCGGAAAAGCTCAAGGAAGCGGCGGATGAATTCCGTCAAATGGGCTACCGGCTGATGATCTTCGACGCTTACCGCCCCCAGCGGGCCGTGAAGCATTTCGTCCGCTGGGCCCGGGACGCGGGGGACATGCGCATGCAGGCCGAATTCTATCCCGAATATAAAAAGAAGATCTTGCTGGTGGACGAGGGCTATATCGCCCGAAATTCCAGCCATTGCCGGGGCAGCGCCGTCGATCTGACGATCGCCGACATGGACGGGAACCCCTTGGATATGGGCACGGGCTTCGACTATTTCGGTAAGCTGGCTTGGCACGGGGCAAAGGGAATCACCGAGGAACAGGCCGTTCATCGGGAATTGTTATGCTCTGTCATGGAAAAACACGGCTTCAAGCGGTTCAATCACGAATGGTGGCATTACCGGCTCAAAAATGAGCCGTGCAGCGAAGGGTTTGATTTTCCGGTACGATAAATACAAAAGGAGCGATCGCCATGCGTAAAACCAAGATCATCTGCACCATCGGCCCGGCCAGCGAGAAGGAAGAAATCCTGGAAAAAATGATGCTGGCAGGCATGAACGTGGCCCGGATCAATTTTTCCCACGGCACCCACCCGGAGCACCGGGAAAAGATGAACAAGGTGAAGGCGGTGCGGGAAAGACTGGGCCTGCCCGTCGCCATCATGCTGGACACCAAGGGCCCGGAGTACCGCATCAAGACTTTCAAGGATCATAAAGTGACCCTCAAGGACGGCCAGGATTTCACCCTGCGGGTGGACGAGGCGGAAGGCAGCGAGCAGCAGGTATCCGTCAATTACGCGGACCTCAACAAGGACTTGAAGCCCGGCGACCGGGTGCTGATCAATAACGGCCTGGTGGCCATGGACGTGAAGGAGATCGTGGGCCCGGAAATCCGCTGCCAGGTGGTGATCGGCGGCGAGCTGTCCGACCGCAAGAGCATGTCCTTCCCCGGCAAGGTGCTGAACCTGGTTTACTTAAGCGAGCAGGACAAGGCCGATATCCTCTTCGGCATCGAAAACCAGGTGGATTATGTGGCCTGCTCCTTCGTGTCCCGCAAGCAGGACCTGCTGGACGTACGTTCTTTCCTGGACGCCAACGGGGGCCAGCAGATCAACCTGATCGCCAAGATCGAAAACCAGCCCGGCATCGACAACATTGAAGAAATCTGCACTGCCTGCGAGGGCATCATGATCGGCCGGGGCGACATGGGCGTGGAAATTCCCTATGAGGAATTGCCCGCCGTGCAGAAGCACCTGATCGACAAATGCCGCCTCATCGGCAAGCGGGTGATCACCGCCACCGAAATGCTGGAATCCATGATCCACAACGCCCGGCCCACCCGCGCCGAAATTTCCGACGTGGCGAACGCGGTATACGACGGCACCAGCGCCATCATGCTCTCCGGCGAGACTGCCGCTGGCAAATATCCCGTGGAATCGGTGGCCGTCATGGCGAAGATCGCCGAAGCCACCGAAAACAAGATCGATTTCGCGGAGCGCTTCCGCAGCGCCGAATTCATCACCCACACCACCGTGGACGCCATTTCCCACGCCACCGTGGGCATGGCCGTCGATATCGGGGCCAAGGCTATCGTGGTCTGTACCTTGACCGGCGGCACCGCCCGCATGATCTCCCGTTTCCGGCCCCCGGTGGATATCCTGGGCCTGACTACCAGCGAGATCAGCATGCGCAAGCTGGCCCTGTCCTGGGGCGTGGTGCCCGCTCTGTTTGAGGCTTATACATCCACGGACGTGCTGTTCTACGTGGCCAAGCAGATGGCAAAAGAAAAACTGCATTTGCGGCCCGGAGATAAAATTGTGATCACCGGCGGCCTGCCCAACGGCAAATCAGGCAATACCAACCTGATTAAAGTAGAAGAAATTTGATCAAACGGTTTAAAAATGGCCGCGGCGGATATCAAAAACCCGCCGCGGCCTTTTTTGCGCCGCTGATTGAAAGAAAGGCGAAAAAGCAACGTATAAGCAGTTCCAGCGCAAATCTTGCGAACATACGGCTTGTGCTGGGCAGGGTAAGCGTGTATAATAATACATGAAACCGGACGAACCGGTAGGATCGTATCATACAATTTGAAAGGAGAACCGTATCATGAAGAAGATGCTCGCATTGCTCCTGACCCTCGTCATGGTGATGAGCCTGACGTCCGTTCTGGCAGAAGAAAAGACCACTCTGACCCTGTGGTGTATCGCCACTGAGAGCGACGCCAACCGCCCCGGCTACGAAAAAGCCATCGCCGAATTTGAAGCCGCCCATCCCGACATTGAGATCAAGTGGGAAGCTTTTGAAAACAACTCCTACAAGACCAAGATCAAGTCCGCCATGTCCGATCCGGACTCCCTGCCGGACATTTTCTTCACCTGGGCCGGCGCTTTCCTGGGCGACTTCGCCGAGATGGGCACCGCCTACTGCGTGGATGAAGCCTACAAACCCTTTGCCGACCAGCTTCCCGAAGTGATGCTGCAGAACAGCTCCTATAATGGAAAGCACTACGGCATTCCGCTGACCTTCAACATCGTGGCCCTGTTCGCCAACATGGACCTGCTGGCCCAGGCTGGCTGGGATCATGTGCCCCAGACCTATGAAGACCTGATAGCCTGCTGCGACGCTCTGGTTGCCGCCGGCATCACCCCCTTCGGCTGCGCCGCTTCCGCCAATGACACTTGGTGCGTGACCGAATACCTGGAGCCCATCATTGAAAAGACCATCGGCTACGAAGCCCTGAACGATGTGTTTGCCGGCAAGGCCACCTGGAACAATGAAGGCATCGCCACCGCCGTGTCCACCTTCCAGGATATGATCAACAAGGGTTACTTCGATCCCAACGGTCTGGCCCTGGGCAACGACGCGGTGAAGGCCAACTTCATCGCCGGCAAGTATGCTTTCTATCAGAATGGCTCCTGGAACTGCGGCGAAGTGAACGACGCGGAAGGCAACTTCCAGGTCGCCCTGTTCCCCGTGATGAATGCTGAAAAGGCCACCTACGGTCAGGTTATCGGCGGCCCCTCCGATACGCTGGCTGTGTCCTCTCATTCCAAGAATGTGGAACTGGCTGCTCAGGCCGCTTTCGAGCTGGGCCGCGCCATCTGCCACTACTGCTATCTGGCCGGTTCCGGTCTGCCCGCCTGGACCCCCGACTATGACACCAGCGACGTGAAGCCCCTGGTGGCTGACGTTGCCAGCATTGTGGCCGCGGCTGACGGCATGGTGCTCTTCGGCGACACCGCCATGAGCGCTGATCCCGCCTACATCTATCTGGAGTATGTGTCCCAGGTGTACGGTGGCCTCGTCGACGGTGCCGGCTTCATCGAAGGCTTGGCCGCTGAACTGCAGTAACGCCCGATCCCATCATAGAATATACGAGTAGATAAAAAGGAGACGGTCCCAGCAAGGGATTTTCCCCAAAGCGGGGCCGTCTCCCTCTTTTTCTGATTCTGAAAGGGAGCACGGGATATGAAAAGGACCATTGGCTACAGGCTAAGCATTTTTGCGTTTCTGCTTCCCGCATTGATTCTGTTCATCGGGATTTTGATCGCGCCGATCATCATGTCCAGCTATTACAGCCTGTTCAATTGGAAGGTAGGCTATCCGCTGACGGATTTTATCGGCATGAAAAACTATGTGGAGCTGTTTACCAGCAAATCTATTGGATTTGTGAAAGCGCTGGGAAATTCGCTGCTGCTTGCGGCGCTTTCCGTATTTGTTCAGTTGCCACTGGCGTTGATTATGGCGCTGAAACTGGGCAAAAAGATTCCCGGAGAGCGTGCTTTCCTTTCCGTTTTCTTTATGCCGGTGTTGATTTCCACGGTGGTCATCGGCCAATTGTGGGTAAAAATCTATAATCCGGAATACGGCCTGCTCAACGCGGCGCTGCGCGCTGTGGGACTGGAGAGCTGGACGCGCATTTGGCTGGGCACTAAAGATACCGCGCTGTGGGCCTGCTTTGTACCCATCCTGTGGCAGTATGTGGGCTATCATATGCTGCTCATGTACGCGGGTGTGAAAGGCGTGCCCCCCGAGCTGACCGAAGCCGCCATGCTGGACGGATGCTCGGAGGGCCAGGTCAACCGTTATATCATTATTCCCTACATCAAGCCCATCCTGCGGGTGAGCGTGATATTCGCGGTCACCGGCTCCCTCAAATCCTTCGACCTGATTTACGTTTTGACCAACGGCGGACCCTTCCATGCCACAGAAGTACCCAGCACCCTGATGATCAACCTGCTCTTCCAACGCAACCGCTACGGCATGGGCAGCACCATCGCGGTCATGCTGATCATCCTCTGTTTCGCTTTCGCCCTGCTGATCAGCCTTGTATTTAAGGAGGAAAAAATCAAATGACGGCATTGACGAAAAAGCAGCGCTTTCCTTCCCGGCATGAGGGGCAAAAGCTGAAGGCAGCCGACGTTTTCGTGTATATCGGGTTGATCGCGTGGGCCATCATCAGTATTTTCCCAGTGTACTGGATGATCACATTTTCCCTGAAAAACAACGCGGAAATCTTTGGTGAAAACGTCGCCGGCTTGCCGAAGTACTGGCTGTGGAGCAACTATACCCAAGCCCTGAATACCGGCCACATGTACACCTATTTTCTGAACAGCATCATCGTGGCCGCCGCCACCATCTGCATCACCCTGGTCGCTTCCTTTATGTCAACCTACGCGCTGACGAGACTGGTGTGGAAGGGCAGAAAAGTGATGAATAAGTTCTTCATGCTGGGCCTGACCATCCCGATCCACGCTTCCATCGTTCCGATCTATGTCACGCTCTCCAAGCTGCATATGCTCAGCACCTATTGGGCCGTGATCATTCCTTATTCCGCCTTTTCCCTGTCCATGGGCATTCTCATCTGCATCGGCTTCATGGGCGATATCCCCTATGACTTGGACGAAGCAGCTTTTCTGGATGGCTGTGGCGTATGGGGCATTTTCTTCCGGGTCATTGTTCCTCTGATGACGCCCGCAATCGCTACCGTAGGTATTTACACCTTTCTCCAGTGCTGGAATGAATTGATGTTCGCCAACGTGTTTATCAGCGATGATCGGGTGAAGACCCTTCCTGTGGGCGTTCAGGCGCTTTCCGGACAGTATACCACCGACTGGGGCCCCATCGGCGCTGCGTTGGCTCTGGCTACCATCCCGACGCTCCTGGTTTATGTGTTTTTGAGCAAACGCATCCAGGACAGTTTTATCGCCGGGGCTGTGAAGGGCTGATTCATCCAGTCATAAACAAAAAGCAAACCTGCGGCAGGCGTTCACAGGTTTGCTTTTTTGTTGCGCGAAAGGTCAGAAATTCCGGGTCAGGTCGTATTTTTCGTAAAAATCCTTCCGGTAATCCAGGAAGCGGTCCTCCAAAATGGCCTGACGGATTTCCTCCATCATACGGATCAGGAAGCGCAGGTTGTGGATGGAGGTGAGGCGTCCGCCGGTGATTTCTTCCGCTTTCAGCAGATGGCGCACATAGGCCCGGGTGAAGTGCTGGCAGGCGTAGCAGTCGCAGCCCTCCTCGATAGGGGTGAAATCGCGGGCGTAGGCGGCGTTGCGCACAACCAACCGGCCGTTTCGGGTAAAGCAGGTGCCGTTCCGGGCGATGCGGGTAGCCAGCACGCAGTCGAACATGTCCACGCCCCGGAGCACGCCCTCTAGGAAGCAGTCCGGCGTACCCACGCCCATGAGGTAACGGGGTTTGTTTTTGGGCAGATGGGGTTCGATTTTTTCCAGCATGTCGTACATGACCGGCTTGGGTTCGCCGACGCTCAGCCCGCCGATGCCATAGCCGGGGAAATCCATATCCGCCAGGGTCTTGGCCGATTCGATGCGCAGGTCCTCATAGAACGCCCCCTGCACGATGCCGAAAAGCGCCTGATCACTGCGGGTATGGTGCTTATTGCAGCGGGCGGCCCAGCGATGGGTGCGGCGCATGGCTTCCTCGGCGGTTTTCCGGTCGCAGGGATAGGCGGAGCACACGTCGAAGGCCATGGCGATGTCCGCGCCAAGGGCCTGCTGGATATCCATGGAGATTTCCGGGCTGATGAACTGCTTGCTGCCGTCTAAATGACTGCGGAAGGCTGCGCCTTCTTCCGTGATCTTGCGCAACTCTGAAAGGGAAAACACCTGGAACCCGCCGCTGTCCGTCAGGATGGGGTGGCGCCAGTCCATGAACCGGTGCAGGCCCCCCGCCTCCCGCACGATGTCCTCCCCGGGGCGAAGGTGCAGGTGGTAGGTGTTGGACAGGATGATCTTGGCGTTGATTTCCTCCATTTCACGGGGCGTCATGGCTTTGACCGTGGCCTGGGTGCCCACGGGCATATAAATGGGGGTGGGGATATCCCCGTGGGGGGTGTGCAGCACGCCCAGGCGCGCGCCGGACTGCTTGCAGGTGTGCAGCAGCTCAAAGGTAACAGGATTGCTCATAAGGCCTCGCTTTTTTGTTTATTCCATTTGTCGCAGGATCACATAATTCACGCTGTATTCGCCGCTGACCACCAGGTGGGTGATCACGTCCGTTTTTCCGGCGTCCGGCAGGGTATACACCCGCAGGCGGGTGAAGGAAGGGCCGCTTTCTCCTTCGGGAAAGAGCAGGGAGGGCACGGGCAGTGCGCCGTCAGCGGCGTTTTTGCCCTTGCCGAAGATCTTTTTGCAAAGGTTTTCCACATAGGTATAGACCGTGTTCACGGTTCGCTTGGAGGTCCGGATTTCCAAAACGCTGTCCCGCCGCACCACGGTATCGGGGGCCATGAAGAAAGCAAAATCCATTTCTGCCAGGGTTGCGTCCTCGGTAATGCCCTGAAACAACAGGGTCACAGCGAAATTGTCGCTGAGGAAGGTCATGCGCCGGAGCGCCCGCTCCTCGTCCGTGACCGTCAGCGCCGCGCCTCCCGTATCCATGGCCCGCACGGCCTCCACTGTCATGCCGAAGGCAAAATTCCCCAGGAAATACACGGGCCGCGCTTCTTCCGCCCCGCCGGGGCAGGCAAACAGCAGCAGGAGCAGGGCCAGCAGCAGGGGAAACAGCCGCCTGATCATGACGCTTCCCTCCCTTCCGCCGTGTCAGCGATTATTCCAGTGATAAAGCGAAGGGCCCGAAGGCCCTTCGCTTTATGCGGTGTTTTTCCGCTTATTCCGCCAGCAGGGCTTCCGCTTCGGCAGTGTCCAAATACAGGTATTGCAGTATGTTGACGCCGCAGTCTGTGGTGGACACATAATGGGTGGCGGCGTTATAGCCTTCACCATCCTCGTAGAGATACAGTACGGCGCGGGAAATCGTTTCTTCTTCATCCGAAAGGCTCAGATACAGGGGGAGCGCCAGATGATCGCCCAATTCGACAGCCTGGAGGTCAGTGAACCAGGATTCGATTTCATCATAAACCGCGTTCACCGTTTCCTCGGTGGTCTGGATATCGATTCCCTCCTCCAGATCCGTTACCGTATCCGCGTCGCTGTAAAGCATGCAGACGATTTCGGTAAGCTTCGCGCTATCGTCCAGGCCGCTGAACAGAACGACGGCAAAACCCTGAGGTTCATCGCATAACACCACCAAAAACTGTACGGCGTTTTCTTCATCTACAGATAGATCGCCCAGTCCCAGCTCTTTTGCTTCGCGGATGGGCATACCGAAATACAAGAGATCAAAGTAGTAAACCCGGTCGTCGGGGACGTCATCGGACTCTTCCACAGGCTCATCTTCCGGTTCACCCTTCGTGATCCAGTCCCAAAGCTGCCGCCCCTTTTCCTTGATGAATTCCTTGGCGTCATCCGCCTTTTCGGTAACAGCCGTTTTGGTGTTTTCCCAGATCCCGGGCAGCGCTTCCTTTACGCTGCTGATCAGGCCGGCGGCGTATTCTTCTCCTACGCCCAGCTTTTCCTGGAGGAGCTTCAGTAATTCATCAGTTTCATCGGGCAATTTTTCAATCAATTCCCGGGCTTGATCGGGCAGATCCCCAATGATTTCCTGAACTTGATCGGGCAGATTCTCAATCAGTTTGTTGGCTTTGTCAGGAATATTTTCCGCCGCTTCGCCGATTTTGTCGGAGAGCGTGCCGGTTACTTCGCCGATCTTGTCGGAAATCGCTTCTTCGGCCTTTTCCTGGATAGAGTCCAACAAGCTGCTGAGGATACTGGCGATATCCTCGTTTTCCACGGGCGGATTTTCCGCCAGAGCAAAACCGGAGGTTAGGGCCAGCAGCAGGGTGAGCAACAAGGCAAGCAATCGTTTCATAGGCTTTCCTCCTTCAATATGATCCCGATCTCTCATCATGCCCGTGCCATCACGGGCAGGATTTGGGGCCAGATGGTTTCCAGGCTCTTCAATTCCCGTTCAAAGAACAGCCAGGGCTTTTCTTCCGGCGTGGGGGCGATGAACAGCATTTGTTCCTTGCTGATGGGATGGGCAAAGGACAGGCGCATGCCCCACAGGGCGATTTGCTCTTTCCCTTTGCCGTTGCCGTAACGGTGATCGCCCCACAGGGGGAAGCCCGCATGCTGCATCTGCACCCGAATTTGGTGGGCGCGGCCCGTTTCCAGCTGAATGGCGATCAGGGAAAGGCCGTCCCGGCGAGCGATGGTGCGGCCATGCAGAATGGCTTCCTTGCCCTGGAGTTTCAGATAGGAGGGCAGCACCGTGACCATGTTTTTTTCCGGGTCCTTAGCCAGATAGTCCACATAAGTGAAATGATCCGGCGTTTCGCCTTCTACGACGGCCACATACTGTCGGTTCAGCTCATGGCCCTTCACCTGCTCGGACAGCCGGGCCGCCGCCTTGCTGGTGCGGGCGAACACCAGCAGGCCCCCCACGGGCCGGTCCATGCGGTGAACCAGGCCGATGTAGGCTTCGCCGGGTTTATTGTACGTTTCCTTCACATATTCCTTGATCTGATCCAGCAGGTTTTCGTCCCCCGTATCGTCCCCCTGGGTGAGCAGGTTCTGGGGCTTAACGGCCACGATCAGGTGATTGTCCTCAAATAAAATAGTGGGCTTTTCCATGGTATACCTCTTTCGTTTGGAATCTATTCGGCGGTCCATCTTCCCGTTGCCCCGCAGGGCAGCACGCCGCCGGAGCGGACGGGGAGGCAAAGCTCTTGGGCATCGATCCTGCCGCCATACCTGCGGGCGACGGTCTTGCCTAAGATGTTTTGCAGCACCGCGGGCTGGAAACCGGTGGTGTAGCTGTTGATGAAAAAGAACAGGGGATCGTCGGAAAGCGCTTCGGCGCAGGTGGACACCAGGCCGTACAATTCGTTTTCCAACTTCCACACTTCGCCGTTGGGTCCCCGCCCGTAGCTGGGCGGGTCCATCAGGATACCGTCGTACCGGCTGCCCCGTCGAATCTCCCGGCGCACAAAGGCCAGCGCGTCCTCCACGATAAAGCGGAAGCTGGTTTCCGGCAAACCGGATAATTCCCGGTTTTCTTTGGCCCATTGCACCATGCCCTTGGCGGCATCCACATGGGTCACGTGAGCCCCTGCGGCGGCGCAGGCCAGGGTGGCGCCGCCAGTATAGGCGAACAGGTTCAGAACTTTAGCTCCAGGCCGCTTTTTCAATAATGTGGACATGGCGTCCCAGTTGGCGGCCTGCTCGGGAAACAGCCCCGTGTGTTTAAAGCCGGTAGGCCGCACATAGAATTGTAAGCTTTTATAGGCAATAACCCATTTTTCCGGCAGCTTTGCCCGAAATTCCCAAGCGCCGCCGCCTCGTTCGCTGCGGGTATAGTGCGCCTGGGCTTTTTGCCAAAGCCCCTCGTTTTCCCGGGGCCAGATCACCTGGGGGTCCGGCCGGGCCAGCAGGATATCCCCCCATCGTTCCAGCTTTTCCCCGCCGCCAGTATCCAGCACCTCAAAATCCTTCCATCCATCGGCAATGAACATCGCTGCGTTTTCCTCATTTCAGGGCATAAATTCACTTCATAATAATATCATGAAAACTCCTGCCTTGCAAGCAGGGACGGAAAGATTTTGCAGTGTTCAGGCAGCAAACCGGCAAAGGTGTTTTTGAGAAAAATCATAAAACCTATTGACATAGTAGGCGTATAGATGTATAATACAGTCAATTCAACCGAAGGGAGGCGCGAAGGATGTCCGAAAACAGGATTTACAAGCTGCAGAACATCATGTGCTGTCGAATGCTTTACTCCCGGGCAGGTTCCGTGGCGGGGGCGTTCGGCTGTTTATCCACGCGCCTTTGGATGAGGGAATAGGATTGATCCTCCTTCTTCTATATGCCATGTGCCCGGGAGCTTGCAAAACAGCCCCCGGTTTTTTGTTGCCGGGGGAGGGAAACCAGCCCAGAAAAAACCATAAGAAAAAAGGAGATTACGATCATGAGCAATTATAAATTTGAAACCCTGCAGCTTCACGTAGGCCAGGAGCAGGCCGATCCCGCCACCGACGCCCGTGCGGTGCCGATTTATCAAACCACTTCCTATGTGTTCCACAACAGCCAGCACGCAGCCGACCGCTTTGGTCTTGCGGACGCGGGCAACATTTACGGCCGGCTCACCAACTCCACCCAGGAGGTGCTGGAAAAGCGGCTGGCTGCCCTGGAGGGCGGCAGCGCGGCCCTGGCGGTGGCCACCGGCGCGGCGGCTATTACCTATACCATCGAAGCGCTTGCAGCCAATGGCGGGCACATCGTGGCGCAGAAGACCATCTACGGCGGCAGCTTCAACCTGCTTTCGCACACCCTGCCCCAGTACGGCGTGACTACCACCTTTGTGGACGCTCACAACCTGAAAGAAGTAGAAAGCGCCATCCAGGACAACACCCGGGCCATTTACCTGGAAACCCTGGGCAATCCCAACAGCGACATCCCGGATATCGACGCCATCGCGGAAATCGCCCACAGGCACGGCCTGCCCCTGGTGATCGACAACACCTTCGGCACCCCCTACCTGATCCGCCCCATCGAGCACGGGGCCGACATCGTGGTGCATTCAGCCACCAAATTCCTGGGCGGCCACGGCACCACCTTGGGCGGCATCATCGTGGAATCCGGGAAATTCGACTGGAAAGCCAGCGGGAAATATCCCAATATCGCCGCCCCCAACCCAAGTTATCACGGCGTATCCTTCTACGACGTGGTGGGCCCGGCGGCGTTCGTCACCTACATTCGGGCCATCCTGCTGCGGGACACCGGCGCGTCCATTTCTCCCTTCAACGCGTTCCTGCTCCTGCAGGGCGTGGAAACCCTGTCCCTCCGGCTGGACCGGCACGCGGAGAACACGAAAAAGGTGGTGGAATACCTGAAAAAACATCCCCTGGTGGAAAAGGTGAACCATCCCTCCCTGCCGGATCATCCCGATCACGCCCTGTACGAGCGGTATTTCCCCAATGGCGGCGCGTCCATCTTCACCTTTGAGATCAAGGGCGGGCAGAAGGAAGCCTGGGCTTTCATCGACAACTTGAAAATCTTCTCCCTGCTGGCTAACGTGGCGGACGTGAAAAGCCTGGTGATCCATCCGGCTTCCACCACCCATTCCCAGCTGAGCCAGGAAGAATTGTTGGATCAGGGCATCAAACCCAACACCATCCGCCTGTCCATCGGCACGGAGCATATCGACGACATTATTGCTGATCTGGAAAACGGGTTTGCAGCGATCCGGGAATAAAGACAGATAAATAATTGAAGGCCAGGGAATCGGACTAAATCTCCTGGCCTCTTTTTTCGCTGTTAAAGTGTCAGCGGATCTTTCAGATTCTGTTTTCAATTGGCGGGATTCTACTTCCGTGCTGGCTCGGAATCACCAAAAATGCGCATTCCAAATACAGGCGCCGTTTTGCCAAAGCTATCGCTTTTCCTGCTGCGGCCGCCGCCTTACCGTGGAGGCGGAAAGGTAGGCTTCTTCCATCAGGCGGGTGGTGCTCATGCCGTCTTCCGGCAGGATATAGGGCTTATCGCCCCGAACCAGCCGGTCGTAAAAATCGGCGATCATGTGGGTGTGGCTGTTGCCCCAGTAAGCTTTTCCGATCTTGGCCTCGGTGGCGTAATCCTCAAAAGACGCGCCATCCGGCCCGATGATCGTGAGATGTTCGCCGGTCATGTGCAATTCGCCCTTTTCCAAAAGCAAATGCAGCTGTACGGGCATATTATCCGCAGCGCAGTTGCTGCAAAAGAACAGGAAGCGGCCTCCATTTTCGTTTTCCAGCAGCATATCGCAGGTGTCTTCGGTTTCGATTACCTCTGCTAAGCGCTTGGCGGTCATGGTGGCGCTTTTCAGTTCAAACCCGCCGGACAGCCATTTCATCAGATCCAGGGTATGGATGGCCTGGTTGATCAGCACCGAGCCTCCTTCTGTGGCCCATTTGCCGCGCCAGGGACTGTCGGCATAATAAGCGCTGCCCCGGTCCCAGCACACGAAAGCGCTGCCGCCCTTTACCTTGCCCATCTCCCCGCTGTCGATGATTTGCTTCATCCGCTGGCTGGCGTCGTTGTATCGATTCTGGAAGCACACGGTAAGGGTTTTGCCGCTTTCCTTCGCGGCCTGTACCATGGCCTGCGCTTCACTCAGGGACATGCCCATGGGCTTTTCGCACAGCACATGCTTGCCCGCCCGCAGAGCATCGATGGAGATCGGGGCGTGCAGATAATGGGGCACACAGATGTGCACCGCGTCGATATCCGGCTGGGCGAGAAGCTCGCGATAATCCAGATAGCCCCTTACACCCTGCTCTGCCGCAGTCTTTTCCTTTTTTTTCGGGTCGATATCGCAAACGGCGGTCAGCACCGCGCGGTCCGCCTCGTTGATTGCGTGGATATGAACGGCCGAAATCAATCCGCAGCCGATGACCCCAACCCTGAACTGTTCCATGCTGACAAAATCCTTCTTCCTTCGGTAATTGGTTCCCTTATTCGACGAAAAACGCAAGGTTCCTTCCATCTCATGGAAGAATTGCGCGGTGAAATTGCGCTTGACAGTCCGGGAGCTTTCGGGTATAATGTGAACCACGGCAGGAAAGCCGCATGCCGGTGTGATGGAATGGCAGACGTGACGGACTCAAAATCCGTTGAGCTAATCACTCGTGTGGGTTCAAGTCCCACCGCCGGCACCAAAAAACAGGGAGCTTTGCAAATGCGAAGCTTCCTTATTTTTATAAAAACTCCAAAGGTGGCTTTCTCGGAAGGGGGCCTGGGGGAAACCGCTCTTTCAGCATGAAAGAGCGGTTTCCCCCAGAATAATTTACCGGTACTCCGGCAGCCAGCCCTTGTGGGCTTCGATGAGGTCGTCGCACATGGCCACGATATCGTCGATGGACAGTTCGCTCTGGCAGTGGGGGTCCATCATGGCGGCCTGATAGATGTAATCCTTTTTGAGGGTCACGGCGGCCTGGATGGTGAGCAATTGCACGTTGATGTTGGTGCGGTTCATGGCGGCGCAGACTTCGGGCAGATCGCCCACATAGGTGGGGGTGACGCCGCTGGCGTCGGCGATGCAGGCCACTTCCACGCAGGCAGTCTGCGGCAGGTTGGTGATCAAGCCGGTGTTCAGCACGTTACCGCCGAATTTAAAAGGTTTGTTGGTTTCCATGGCCTCCATGATGCGGCTGGCGTATTCGCTACTGCGGACGTGGGTCAGGTGCGGGTCCTTTGTCAGTTCGTCCCGCAGCTTTTCCCAGCGCTCAATCTGGCTGACGCAGCGGCGGGGGTATTCGTCCAGGGGAATATTGAAGCGCTCGATCAGCTCCGGGTACTTGTCCTTGATAAAATAGGGCATGTATTCGGCGGTGTGCTCGCTGGATTCGGTGATATAGTAGCCGAACCGCTTCATGATCTCCAGGCGCACCATGTCTCCGTGCTTTTCGGTGATCTGGGCGCAGCGGCGCTTAATCTCGGGATACAGGTCCTCGCCGTTTTTGCTGATTTCCAGCAGCCACGCCTGATGATTGATCCCGGCGATTTTGTACTGCACGGTGTCGTCGTATTCCATGCCCGCGTGCTTCATCAGCGTGGGCGCGCAGACCTGGACGCTGTGGCACAGGCCCACGGTTTTCACGTTGGTATACCGCTGCATGGCCCCGGAGAGCATGGCCATGGGGTTGGTGTAGTTCAGGAACCAGGCGTCGGGGCACACCTCTTCCATGTCCCGGGCAAAATCGAACATCACGGGGATGGTGCGAAGAGCCCGGAAAATGCCGCCGATGCCTAAGGTGTCGGCGATGGTCTGGCGCAGACCGTACTTTTTGGGGATTTCAAAGTCGGTCACCGTGCAGGGCTCGTACAGGCCCACCTGGATGGCGTTCACCACGTAATTTGCTCCCCGCAGGGCGGCTTTGCGGTTTTCCACCCCGCAGTAGGTTTCGATCTTGGCCTTGTTTCCCAAATTGCTGTTGATGGCTGAGAGCATCAGATGGGATTCTTCCAGGCGCTTGGGATCGATGTCGTACAGGGCGATCACGCTGCTTTCCAGCGCCGGGGTGCACATGCTGTCGCCCAGCACGTTCTTGGCAAACACCGTGGAGCCCGCGCCCATGAAAGTGATTTTTGGCATAATGATTCCTCCTTATATATTGAATGGCTGGTTATACCAGAAAGCGCTTACGGTAAGTTTTCTTTTTTCCGGGCGTAATAAAGTACGCTTGCTGAAAAAAGTCTACGCGAAAATGAAAGATGCCAAACGCCTAACGCTTCATTTCTTTTGGATGATTATTTGCCTGTAAAATTTCTTTGACTGTCAGTACATTTTCCTTCACGGAAAAGCGGATGTCCATGCCGCCGTAGGCCATGCCGTACACCCGTTCAGGGTCGTTTTGGTAGGAGGGGCGGGGGTCCTGGGAAAGGATTTCCAGCAGGGCGTTTCGCTGAGGTTCGGGAACGCGGGAAAGCAGCTCGGGCGGACAATCTACCGTCAGCAATCGTTCCCATTCTACCGCAGCGAAGCCGCCCTTGGCTTCTGGGTGGCTGTCGGCATAGGGCAGATAAGGCTTGATGTCAAAAATGGGCGTGCCGTTCATGAGGTCTGCGCCGGATACGATCAGCACCGGGCCGTCCTCGGTGTGCAGTTGAATCTCTACCAGCTTCACGCAGGAAAGCCCGATAGGATTGGGCCGGAAGGGAGAACGGGTGGCGAACACCCCCATGCGGGTATTGCCGCCCAGGCGCGGCGGGCGCACGGTGGGGGACCAGTCTTCCCGCTTGGCTTCGGAAAACTCCCAGATGAGCCACAGGTGGGAAAAATCCTCCAGGCCCCGCAGGGCGTCGGCATTGCGGAATTCCGGCTCGAACACCACCCGGGACAGGGCGGAAGGGGCCAGGCCGCTTTGCCGGGGGATGCCAAACTTGGACGAAAAATCATTTTGCGCGCGGGCGATGATCTTCACGCCTTATTCCTCCGCCACCTGGGCCAGATATGCCGCAAATTCGTCCGTCAGGCCTAAGTCCCACAGGACGGAGCAGCACATGTATTTGAGCCGGGCATCCCGGGCCCCCACGAAAGCGTTCACCGTGTCCTCGATGGACATGCCGATTTGGGAGGGCTTCACGGGCATGCCGGTGCTTTCCATGAGGGAAAGCAGCGCCTTTTCGTCGGGCAGTTCCTCGTTGACGGCGGCCAAAATATCGTCCCAGTGATCGATGATGCGGTTCAGGCGTTCTTCGTGGGCGGCGGGGTCGTTCTTGAGGCCCTTGCGCTCCATCTCGATGATTTCCGGGGCGGTCTTGCCGAAAATGCGCCTGATCTGCGCTTCCCATTTTTCTTTTGTCATGGCCTGCCAATACGCTTCCGCCTGTTCCCGGCTGGGGGTGATTTTCCTGAATTTGCGGTACAGCTTCAGCATCATGGCCGTGCCGATGCCCACTTGAATGCCATGCAGGTCGTAAGGGCGGTTCCTTTCCAGCGCCATCATTTCCCACATGTGGCTGAAATAATGCTCCGTGCCGGAGGCGGGCCGGGAAATTTCCGCGTAGGCCATGGCGATGCCGGAGATCACCAGACCCTCGGCGATGGACTGAATGGCTTCGGGCTTTCTTTCGGGGATGCCCGCCGCCGCGTCGATCACCCGTTTCAGCGCTGCCCGCATGAGCCGGGCCACGGCTTCGCAGTAGTATTCGCCGGTGACGATGTTGCTCATGCGCCATTCGCAAAGGGCAATGTACTTGGCCGCCATATCGCCCAAGCCCGCCCACAGCATGCGCATGGGAGCCTGGGCCAGAATTTCCGTGTCCAGAATCATGCCCTTGGGGGCGCGGTTGAACAGGGTCATTTTCACGTGGTTGATCTCCATGGCGGAGGAATTGGAGGCGTAGCCGTCCATGGAGGGGGCTGTGCCGATGATGGCGCTCTTTTTGCCCAGGGCGTTGCCCACCACCTTGCAAATATCGTTGATCACGCCGCTGCCCACGCCCAAAATCAAATCGCAGGCCGGATCGTAATGCATGATCACGCTGCCCACTTCCCACTCCGCCGGGGCGATCTTCTGCCCGGCGCAAGGGATCACGTACAGTCGGTGATCAATGCCCGCTGCCGTCAGCAGTTCATCCACCCGCTTCCCGGCGGCATCATAGGTGTTCTGGTCGCACACGATGAAGGGCCGTTCACAGCCCATGGCCCGCACCATGTCCGGCGCTTTCACAATGGCCCCCGGCCCGATTTCCAGAAAATCCATGGCGCAGGCGTGGTGCTTTCCGCAATCGCAGTCAAAGCCCTCCGGGCGAATCAGTTCCTGTAAGGTCATTTCATCAAAATGGAGCATAGCAGCCGCCTCCCTGTATTCATTCAGCAAAAAAATTATACCATAATCGCCCGTTCCGTCAAGGAAAATAAAAAGGGAGCAGCCGACGAAAACAGAGCGCAAATTCTGCGTAGAAATCAACATAAAATGTTTTGTGTTTTTCTTGCATTTTGGCGGTTTTTCGTCTACAATAGAAACAATCATTTCCCATAGATACTTAAACGAAGGGAGAAGGATGATTGTGCAATATCTGATTGGCGTGGATTTGGGCACCTCGGGCACCAAAACCGTACTGTTTGACGTTCACGGCAAGGAAATCGCTTCCGCTTTGGAGGAATATCCGCTGTATCAGCCCTATAACGGCTGGGCGGAGCAGGAGCCGGAGGACTGGTGGAATGCGGCGGTGAACACCATCAAGGCCGTGATCACCAAAAGCAAAGTGAATCCTCAGGACATCGCCGGGCTGTCCCTGTCCGGGCAGATGCACGGCCTGGTGCTGACGGACGACAGCGGCAAGGCCCTGGGCCGGTCCATTATCTGGTGCGACAACCGCACCATCGAAAGCTGCGAGGAATTCACCGCGCTGGTGGGCGGCAGGGAACGGCTGATCCAGATCAGCGCCAATCCCGCCCTGACTGGCTTTACCGCCGGAAAAATCCTGTGGGTGCGCAAAAACCAGCCGGAGATTTGGGAAAAAGCGCGGCACATCCAACTGCCCAAGGATTACGTGCGCTTGAAGCTCACGGGCGTATACCATATGGAAATGAGCGACGCCTCCGGCACCAACCTGTTGGACGTGCCGAACCGCTGCTGGAGCCAGGAAATCTGTGAAAAGACCGGCATTCCCATGAGCATGCTGCCGCCCTTGGTGGAGAGCAGCGACGTGGCGGGCCATATCACCGAGGAAGCCGCGAAGCTCACCGGCCTGCCCGTGGGCATGCCCGTGGCGGCCGGCGCTGGCGACAACATGGCCGCCGCCATCGGCACCGGCGTGGTGTGCGAGGGCAAAGCCTTTACCACCATCGGCACCAGCGGCGTGATTTTCGCCCATTCCAATTCCGTGCAGATCGACCCCGCGGGCCGGGTGCATACCTTCTGCGCCGCCGTGCCGGGCTGCTACGTGGTCATGGGCGTGGGCCTGGCCGCAGGCATGAGCCTGAAATGGTGCCGGGACACCTTCTTCCAGGCGGAAATCGAAGTGGCCAAAGAAATGGGCACCGATTCCTATGTGCTCATGAACCAGGAAGCCGCCCGCAGCCCCATCGGGGCCAACCGGCTGATTTACCTGCCCTACTTGATGGGCGAGCGCTCCCCCATTCTCGACCCCGAAAGCCGGGGCGTGCTCTTCGGCCTGTCCGCCATGCATACCAAGAAAGACATCGTGCGCGCCGTCATGGAGGGCGTCATGTACTCCCAGTGGCATAACCTGAACGTGCTGCGGGGCATGCACGTGGCTCCCAACGCCATGCTGGCCTGCGGCGGCGGGGCCAAATCCCCCTTCTGGCGGCAGATGATGGCGGATATGTATAATATGCCCGTTTCCACTTTGCAGAACACCGAAGGCCCGGCTCTTGGCGCGGCCATCCTGGCGGGCGTCGGCGCTGGTATCTACAAAGATGTGCCCTCCGCCTGCAAGGAACTGCTGAAAGAGAGCGAACCGCTCCAGCCCGACGCGGAACGTCACGCGGCCTACGAGCCCTATTTCGAGCTGTATCAGAAGATTTATCTGGACTTAAAGAACGAGTTCCACACGCTTGCCAATTTATCATAAAGTTTGGAGTGTGAAGTGTGGAGAGTGGAGTTCTGTAGCGTTCAATCAAACTCCACACTCCACTCTCCAAACTCCACACTGAAAATACGCGGAGGTTATTTGTATGAAAATCCTGCCTGTATCCGACCCCTCCTTTGCCCCCTACGGCCGCATCGTGGAAGGCTACGACGTGAAGGGCATTTTGAAGGCGTTGGAAGAAACCACTCCCTGCCCCGACGACGTGGTGTACTTCCCGAAGGTGGATTCCCTGCACGCGGCGGACAACGCCGAAGCTTTGGGCGAAGCGCTGTTCGGCGGCATGCCCTTCCAGCTGGGCTGCTGCAACGGCCACAACACCAAGCTGAACTGCCTGGAATATCACCGGGACAGCGAATTCAACCTGGGCACCGAGGATTTCATCCTGCTGCTGGCCAAGCAGGGCGAGATCGAAAACGACGTGCTGGACAACGCCAAGGTGAAAGCATTCTTCGTGCCCAAGGGCGTGCTGGTGGAAGTGTATGCCACCACCCTGCACTATGCCCCCTGCCACGCCGATCCCGCCAAGGGATTCCGGGTGCTGGTGGCCCTGCCCCTCAACACCAACACCGATTACCGTCCCGGCACCGGCAAGAACACCCTGGATAAGAGCCTGTGGGCCCGGAACAAGTGGCTGCTGGCCCACGCCGACAGCAGCGAAGCCAAGGACGGCGCTTACATTGGACTTAAAGGCGAAAACATCGACATCGCTGCCGATGTGCCTTTCTGTTGCTAAATCAATTTGGAAACGGAGGAGATTAAAATGGCTTGTAACATTCCCGAGGTCAAATTAGGTATCGTTGCCGTATCCCGAGACTGCTTCCCCATCGGCCTGTCCATCGCCCGCCGCGAGGCCATCAAGAAGGCTTACAAGGGCGAGCTGTACGAGTGCCCCGTCACCGTGGAAAACGAAGCCGACATGCTCAAGGCCGTGGCCGACGTGAAAGCCGCCGACTGCAACGCCCTGGTGGTGTTCCTTGGCAACTTCGGCCCCGAGACCCCCGAAACCCTCATCGCCAAGAACTTTGACGGCCCCTGCATGTTCGTGGCGGCTGCCGAAGGCGACGGCGACCTGATCAACGGCCGCGGCGACGCCTACTGCGGCATGCTGAACTGCTCCTATAACCTGGGCATGCGGCATCTGCAGGGCTACATCCCCGAATATCCCGTGGGTACCGCGGACGATATCGCCGCCATGATCGCGGACTTCGTGCCCGTGGCCCGCGCCATTATCGGCGTCAAGAACCTCAAGATCATCACCTTCGGGCCCCGTCCCCAGGACTTCTTCGCCTGCAACGCCCCCATCAAGGGCCTGTATGAGCTGGGCATCGAAATCGAAGAAAACAGCGAACTGGACCTGCTGGTTTCCTATAAAGCCCACGCTGGCGACAAGCGCATCCCCGACGTGTGCAAGGATATGGCCGAGGAAATGGGCGAAGGCAAGTACTTCCCCGACATGCTGGAGCGCATGGCCCAGTTTGAACTGACCCTGCTGGATTGGGCCGAAGCCCACAAGGGCGCCCGCAAGTACGTGGCGTTTGCCGATAAGTGCTGGCCCGCTTTCCCCGAGCAGTTCGGCTTTGAGCCCTGCTATGTAAACAGCCGCCTGGCTTCCCGGGGCATCCCGGTGGCCTGCGAAGTGGACATTTACGGCGCGCTGAGCGAATACATCGGCGCTTGCGTGTCCGCCGACGCCGTCACCCTGCTGGACATCAACAACTCCGTGCCCGCCTCCATGTGGGAAAGCCAGATCAAGGGCAAGTTCGACTACTGCCTCACAGACACCTTCATGGGCTTCCACTGCGGCAACACCCCCTCCTGCAAGATGTGCGCGGATCGCGCTGTGAACTACCAGCTGATCCAGCACCGCCTGCTGGAGCCCGCCGGCAGTGATCCCGACTTCACCCGCGGCACGCTGGAAGGCGACATCGCTCCCGGCGAAATCA
>JAFXMP010000299.1 GCA_017530275.1 Clostridia bacterium
ACGCTGCAAATCCTGCGTTTGATCAGCGATGGAGCATTAACCCTGGATGAAGAAATCCTGGACGCGCTGCCATCCCTCCGGGACGACGCTTTTCTGCGCGAGCGCCTTTCGAGCGTCACCCTGCGCAGGATGCTGACGCACACCTCTTCCCTGCCCGCTTGGTATCCCTTTTATACGCTGAAGGACCATGATTTTATCAGAGGCCTTTCTTATGCGCTGGCCCACACGGAGGGAACCGAGGGCATGGTCTATTCCGATCTCAATTTCATGCTGCTGGGCAAGGTATTGGAGCGCATTCAAAAAAAGCCCCTGGATCGCTGCCTCCGGGAGGATTTTGTACAGCCTTTGGGCTTGGGAAATATGACGTATTTGCCGGATGCAAGCCTGTCCATCGTTCCCTCCTGCTATGGCAATCCCATCGAAGAAAACATGTGCAAAGAAAGGGGACTGTCCTTCTCTTCTTTCAGGCCAACCGACAGACCCGTACGGGGCGATGTGAACGACGGCAACGCCCATTATTATTTCGGCGGCGTATCGGGCCACGCGGGCGTTTTCGCGGATGCAGCGGCTTGGGAGGGATTGTGCCGCTTTTGCATGAACAGCGATGATCCCTTAGTTCAGGAAGCCCAGCGGGAGCAGTCCGGCGCTCCTGGCCGCGGCCTGGGCTTTCAAACGGGCACGAGCTATCCCCACGGCTGCGGCCACACCGGCTTTACCGGTACGGGCATCTATTTTTCAACCGATTATGATATAGGCGTCATATCCCTCGCCAACCGGCTATACTACCCGGAGGAAAACCCCAACGCCACCTGGGAATTCCGCCGGGCATTGCATGAAGCGACCTTCGCGCTGGCTGGGATTCCCCCAAAAAGATGACAGTTTTGGTTGACGGATGCAAAAAAACAAGCTATAATGGATAAAAATAGATGCATATGCATCAATATCGAGAAAGAAAGGAAGTCCGATTCAATGAAACGCATTCTGGCAACGCTTCTTGCCTGCGCGCTGCTCCTGTCCTGCATGAGCCTGGCCGTGGCGGAAGACAAAAAGTCCCTGACCGTATGGATTCCCCAATACCAGTTCGGCGACGGCATTTCCGACCAGGATTTCTGGGACGGCGTGTTTGACCCCTTCGAGGAGGAGAACAACTGCGAAGTCAAGGTGGAGATCCTTCCCTGGGGCGACTACAACACCACCATCTACACCGGTCTGCTCAACAACGACGGCCCCGATGTGGTGTATGTCACCGACAACTATGACCTGGTAAAGGCCGGCCTGCTGCTGGGCCTGGACAGCTACCTGACCCAGGAGCAGATGGACAATTACCTGCTCTGGTCCCTGGGCCCCGTGGACGCCAATGGCGAGCATGTGATCGTGCCTATGGACGACGGCGTGGCCATGGGCTTCTATAACAAGGACATCATGGCTGAAGCGGGCATCGACGCCTTCCCCGAGGATTGGGACGCTTTCATCGAAGCCTGCAAGACCATCTATGAAAAGACCGGCAAGCAGGGCTTCCTGCAGAACTGGGGCGCCTCCAGCGGCACCAGCGCCCTGATGCTGGCCTTCTGGCCCTATTACTTCCAGGCGGGCGGCGTGATGCTGGACGCCGACGGCAACATTGCCATCAACAACGAAGCGGGCCTCAAGACCCTGGAATTCCTCAAGAAGTTTGCCGACGAGGGCATCTTCGACGAAACCATCGTATCCGAGAGCGAATCAGTGAATAAATTCGGCGAGGGCGAACTGGCCTTCGTGGTGGCCGACCTGAACAAGGGCAAGTCCTTCACCAACAATGGTGTCAACTGGGAATACTTCTTCTCCCTCAAGGGTCCCGTGGGTTACGGCGCCCGCACCGCTACCGACTCCTTCGGCGTTTCCGCCAAGGCTAAGGAACGCGGCAACGACGAACTGGCCGTGAAGGCCCTGGTGCTGATCACCAGCGGCGCGACCATGGACCGCTTCCACAGCGAAGTGTTCTATCTGCCGCCCTTCACCAAGGACGCCACTTATACCCAGAACGAAGCCTACACCACCCTGACCGGCGCGCATACCGCGGATATTTACGTCGTCAGCGAATTCGAGGGCAAGGCTTCCTTTGAAAAGGAACTGCAGGCCAACATCCAGATGATGTTCATGGGCGACCTGACGCCCCAGGAAGTACTGGACAACACCATGCAGTACTACACCGAACAGATCAAGCAGTAATCCCTGATTCCGGGGCTCCGGCGGCGCTGCCTCCGGGGCCTTTTTCCTGACTATCTGGGGGAAACCATTCTTTGGATGCCAAAGAATGGTTTCCCCCAGACCTCCTTCCAAGAAAGCAGTAAAAAACGCCATTTTATTGAGGTGTTCGCCATGTCCACCGTTCCCGCCATCCGAAAGAAAACCAGTCCCCGCACGCGCAAACAAGCGCTGATCGGGGCCGGGTACATCGCGCCGAGCTTCATCCTGATGATGATCTTCAACGTGACGCCCATCTTTTTGTCCGCCTATTTTTCCTTCACCAAATACAACATGGCCTCCCCGCCGCAGTGGATCGGCCTGGACAATTACGCCAGGCTGTTCACCAATCGGGTACTCACCGAAGCCCTGAGCAATACGGTGCGATACGTGCTGATCACCGTACCCGCCCAGACCGTTCTTTCCCTGCTCATCGCCGTGTTCATCGCTGAACACATGAAGAACCGCTACGGCTCCTTCATGCGCAGCGTGATTTTCATCCCCGTCATCGTGTCGCTGATCGCGTCCGCCACCGTTTGGAACATTATGTACCAGCCCAAAGGCGGCATCATCAATCAACTTCTGAATTTTCTGGGCTTTGAATCCGTGAATTTCCTGGGTAAGAAAGCCAACGCCCTGCCCAGCGTGGCAGCGGTAGCCATCTGGAAAGGCACGGGCTATTATATGGTGATTTATTACGCCGGGGTAATGAACGTGCCCTCCGACGTGCGGGAAGCCGCCATCGTGGACGGCGCTTCGCCCATCCAGCGGTTCTGGTACATTACCCTGCCCATTTTGAAGCCCATTACCTATATGATCGTCACCCTCGGCATCATTGGCTCTTTCCAGGTGTTCGATTTGGTGTACAAAATGACCGGCGGCGGGCCTGGACGCTCCACCTACACAGTGGCCTATGTGATCTATACCTTCGCGTTCCAGGATAAAAACTACGGCTACGCCAGCGCCGTAGCGATCTGCCTGCTGATCGTGATCCTGCTGATCCACACGGTTCAATCGCTGTTTTTCAAGGAGAAGGACTGATGAAAAAGAAAGCATTATCGCCCTGGGTTGTCGTGGGGATCGTGCTGGTCACGCTGTTCGCGGTGCTGTGCGTGCTGCCGCTGATTTATATGGTAGCCGTGTCCTTCACCGATTCCGAAACGCTGTATATCAAGCTCAAGGATTTGCGGCCCAGCCTGTATAATTTCTGGTACGCTATCGTCAAGCGCGATTTCGGCACCGCGCTGAAAAACAGCGTCATCACCGTGGTGGGCTCCTGCCTGCTGGTGGACGTTGCTTCCGCTATGGCGGCCTATGGTTTTGAAAAGAAACCGATGCCCGGCAAGGAAGCGCTGTTTCAGGGGTATCTGGCCACCATGATGATCCCCGGCCAGGTGATCCTGATCCCCATGTTCGTGATGATCAACCGGGCGGGTCTTACCAACACCTACGCGGCCCTGATCCTGCCCATGGTGGGGGCCTTCGGTATTTTCCTCATGCGACAATTCATGGTTGCGGTACCCAACGAATTGTTGGAAGCGGCGGAAATCGACGGTTGCGGCGAGCTGCGCCGCTTCGTCACCATCGTGATCCCCCTGGTGCAGCCCGCGCTGATCACCCTGACCATCTTCACCTTCAACGCCGCCTGGAACAATTTTCTCTGGCCTCTGATCATCAATACAAGGTCCGAGATGCGCGTGCTGCCCGTCACCATGTCCACCCTCGCCAGCAACTCCACCACCAATTACGGCATGGTCATGGCGGGCGCGACCCTCACCTTTCTCTTTCCTTTTATCCTTTACATCTTCCTGCAAAAGCAGTTTGTGGAAGGCATCGCCTTAGGCGGCGTCAAAGGCTAAGGAGTGCAGAGTACAGAGTTCAGATTATTCAGCGAAGCCAATACAGGACCTATGCTTGGCAGACTATATCAATCTGAACTCTGTACGCTGAACGCTGAACGCTTTATCGAAACGCCAATCGTTCAAAGAGAGGATAAAGTGGGATGGAGCAGCTTCAACGTCTCTGGAACAAAAAATCTCTGCGGGTGATCGGCCTCATGAGCGGTACGTCGGCGGACGGCATGGACGCGGCGCTCACGGAAATCACCGGTTTCGGCCTTTCCACCCGCGTGAAGATGCTGTCCTTCGTTTCTTTGCCGTACCCGGAAAACGTGCGAAGCGAAATCCTCCGTCTGGCTTCCGGGACCGCCGGAGGCAGCAGAGATTTATGCTTGTTCAGCTTTTTATTCGGACAGTTGGCATTGGACGCCTGCCGGGCCGTGTGTGAAAAGGCGAATGTTGACCCGGATTCCATTGATCTGGTGGGCAGTCACGGTCAGACCCTGTATCACGTACCGGCGGCGGAACCCTACCTGGGCCGTCCGGTGCGGGGCACCCTGCAACTGGGGGAAGCGTCCATCATCGCGGACGGCCTCGGTTGTCCCGTCGTCAGCGATTTTCGCGTGCGGGACATGGCTGCCGGAGGGCAGGGCGCGCCCCTGGTGCCCTACACGGAATACCTGCTCTACCGGCGGGAGGACGAAACCGTGGGCCTGCAGAACATCGGCGGCATCGGCAACATCACCGTCCTGCCCCGGGGCGGGCGGATGGAGGACACCTTCGCCTTTGATACCGGCCCCGGCAATATGGTGATGGACCAGATCGTATCCCGAATGACCGGCGGCGCAATGCATTATGATATAAACGGCGATCTGGCCGCCTCCGGCGTGTGCAGCAAAGCCTTGCTCTCCTGGATGATGCAGGACCCATTTCTGCGAAAAGCGCCGCCCAAGACCACCGGCCGAGAATTCTACGGTGCCTCTTACGTTGATCAGCTCATGGAAAAGGGGTACGCCCTTGGTCTTTCAGATCGGGATATTCTTGCTACTGCCTGCCGTTTCACCGCCGCCTGCGTCCGTGTGGCGATCGAACGTCATTGCCCTGTGAAACCGGACAAGCTCATCGTGGGCGGCGGCGGCAGCCGCAATCCTGCCCTGATGGGCATGCTGCGGCAGGAGCTGCCCATTCCCGTGCTGGTCAACGAAGACCTGGGCCTGGACAGCGACGCCAAGGAAGCCGTGGCTTTCGCCATCTTAGCCAACGAGTGCGTGCATGGAAGCGCCAACAATATGCCTTCCGTCACCGGCGCTTCTCATCCCGTAGTGATGGGGAAAATCAGTTTGTAACAAAAAACCAAAACACGCTTTTGACTTTTCAGAATCG
The DNA here is from genome assembly GCA_017530275.1 of Clostridia bacterium. The sequence continues at coordinate 5,445 of JAFXMP010000299.1, forward strand.
ATATGGTATAATCTTGTTACGGAAGATGTGTCCAGGAGAGACCCGCTGTGATCGGGTAGCGGGCACCGAAGGGGCAATTCAAAAACTCTCAGGTAAAAGAACCGGACACGGACGTATCCCTGGAAAGTGAATGCACACCGAAGAAGCAAGGCGGTCTGCCATAGGCGGAGACTGCCGAATCTTTCAGGTAGAGCAACAGGGCAGACGAGAATCAGGATCGAACCTTGATTTCGTTTGCTCTTTTTGATTTGTTCCAAACAGCATTTTCAAATACGAACTTGAATAGAGAAAGGAGCGGGGACAATGGAATTGAAACGCACGCCGCTGTACGCGGCCCATCTTCGCTGCGGCGGAAAGATGGTGGAGTTCGGCGGCTTTGAAATGCCGGTGCAGTACAAGACCGGCGTGATCAAGGAGCACATGGCGGTGCGCACGGCCTGCGGGCTGTTTGACGTATCGCACATGGGCGAAGTGCTGCTGGAAGGCCCGGACGCAGTGAAGAATCTGAATCATCTGCTGACCAACGATTATACAAACATGGAGGAAGGCCAGGCGCGCTACAGCCCCATGTGCAACGAGCAGGGCGGAACGGTGGACGATTTGATCGTGTACCGGATCGCGGGCGACAGGTATTACATCGTCGTCAACGCCTCCAACCGGGAAAAGGACGTCGCCTGGATCAAGGCGCATCTCTTCGGCGACGTCGAAATCACGGACATTTCGGACACCATCGGTCAAATCGCGCTGCAGGGACCGCTGGCGGAAAAGATCCTGCGGAAGCTGACAAAAGAGGAAAACATCCCCCTGAAAAACTACTACGCCTGCTGGGACCGGGACGTGGGCGGCATCAACTGCATCGTTTCCAGGACCGGTTACACGGGCTCCGATGGCTTTGAGCTGTATACCGCGGCGGCGAAAACAGAAAAGCTGTGGGACCTGCTGCTTGCCGCCGGAGAGGAAGAAGGACTGATCCCCTGCGGGCTCGGTGCGCGGGACACCCTGCGCCTGGAGGCGGGCATGCCGCTGTACGGTCACGAACTGACCGACACGATTTCTCCCCTGACCTCGGGCCTGGGGTATTTCGTGAAGATGCAAAAGCCGGATTTCATCGGCAAAGCCGCCCTGGAAGCCGCCGGAACGCCCAAGCAGTGCCGGGTGGGATTAAAAGCTATTGGACGGGGCATCCCCCGGGAGCATCAGGAAGTGTACGATGGTGAAAAACTGATCGGCCACACCACCTCCGGCACCCACTGTCCCTTTGTGGGCTATCCCGCGTCCATGGCTATCATCGACGTGGAATACAAAGCGCCGGGCACCGTCGTTTCGGTGGACGTGCGCGGCAGACGGGTGGAAGCCGAAGTGGTGAAGCTGCCGTTTTATAAGAAAATGTAAGATACAGAGTTGAGAGTTAAGAGTTGAGATTGACAGCTTGCAGATTCAGATTCATACATTGAATAGACTTGCCCGCTTGCTGATATAACAAGATTCTGAAATGCGCTCTTATATCTCAACTCTCAAATCTCCCTCAAAACAGCACTGAATATATGAAGAATAAAAGGAGGATACCATCATGACTTTTCCCGAAGAACTGAAGTACACCAAGACCCATGAATGGGTGAAGCTCCAGGAGGATGGCACCGCTTACATCGGCATCACGGATTATGCCCAGGATCAGCTGGGAGACCTGGTGTTCGTGAACCTGCCATCAGAGGGCGACGCGCTGGAAGCAGGAGAAGCGTTCGCGGACGTGGAATCCGTGAAAGCGGTGTCCGATGTGAACGCACCGGTGTCCGGCACGGTAAAACAGGTGAATGAAGCCCTGGCGGATCAGCCGGAGCTGATGAACAAAGCCCCCTATGAAGCCTGGTTCGTGCTGGCCGGAGACATTACTGGTACCGAAGAATTGATGACCGCGGCCGAATACGAGGCTTTTATCGCCTCGGAAGGCTGATCCCGGCTAAGCATTCAAATGTGATCCCTGGAGGTGAAGCGCATGGGTACCTATGTTCCGAACACGAGCGCGGAACAGCAAAAGATGCTGGAAAGCTGCGGCTTTCACAGCTTTGATGAAATGTACGCCTGCATCCCGGACAGCCTGAAGCTGCACCGCCCCCTGAGCCTTCCCGAAGGAAAAACGGAACTGGAGGTCCGGCGGGCCATGAAAGCCTTAGCAGGCAAAAACCACATATATGCTTCCGTTTTCAGAGGAGCCGGGGCGTACCGGCATTACATCCCGTCCATCGTGAGCGAGGTAGTAGGAAAAGAAGAATTCCGTACCGCGTACACGCCCTATCAGGCGGAGATCAGCCAGGGCGTGCTGCAATCCATCTTTGAGTTTCAAACCGATATCTGCGAACTGACCGGCCTGGCCGCCGCCAACGCCAGCGTATACGACGGGGCAACGGCGGCGGCGGAAGCCTGCGAAATGTGCCGCGAAAAGAAGCGCGCCAAGGTGCTTGTTTCCGAAACCGTGGACCCGAAAATCTTGTCCGTCGTCCGCACCTACGGTTTCGGCCGGGGCGCGGAGGTGGCCGTCGTGCCGGAAAAGGACGGCACGACCGACCTGGAAGCGCTGACAGCCATGCTGGACGAAGAAACCGCCTGCCTGCTGATCCAGCAGCCCAACTTCTACGGCTGCATAGAGGATGCGGACAGCGCCGCCGCCCTGGTCCATGAAAAAAAAGCGAAGCTGATCATGAGCTGCAATCCCATCGCGCTGGCGGTAATGAAAACCCCCGGCGAAATCGGCGCGGACATCGCCGTGGGCGAAGGTCAGCCCCTGGGAATGCCTCTTGGCTTCGGTGGGCCGTATCTGGGCTTCATGGCAGCCGATGAAAAGATGATGCGGAAGCTGCCGGGCCGGATCGTGGGCGAAACCACGGATCTGAACGGAAATCGCTGCTTCGTGCTGACCCTCCAGGCCAGAGAGCAGCATATCCGCCGGGAAAAGGCAGGTTCCAACATCTGCTCCAATGACGCGCTGTGCGCCCTCACCGCCGCTGTGTACCTGGCTGCCATGGGACCGGATGGGCTGAAAAAAACAGCCCTCTCCTGTCACGCGAAAGCCCATTACCTGAAAGATGCATTGGAAAAATGCGGCCTGAAATTGGTCTATGACCGTCCCTTCTTCCATGAATTCGTGACGCAGGCGGCGGACGAGAATCAGGCCCAGGCCATCCTGAAAGCCTTGGACAAAGCGGACATTTTAGGCGGTCTGCCTCTGGGGGATGGGAAGCTGCTCTGGTGCGCCACGGAACTGAACACCAAGGAAGAAATGGACAGGGTGGCCGCTGTCGTAAAGGAGGTGCCGAAAGCATGAAGCTGATTTTTGAAAGAAGCGTTCCCGGCAGAAGCGCTTCCCTGATCCCGGATATCGACGTGCCGCAGGCGCCGCTGGATTTTGCACAGCGCGAAAAAGCGCCTCGCCTTCCCGAACTGTCCGAAGTCCAAGTTGACCGGCATTATACGGAGCTTGCCAAGGAGACCCGCGGCGTGAACGGCGGCTTCTATCCCCTGGGCTCCTGCACCATGAAGTATAATCCCGCCGTGCTGGAAACAGCGGCAGGGCTTCCAGGTTTTGCTCAAATCCATCCCCTGCAGCCAGAGGAAACCGTTCAGGGTTGTTTGGAAGTGCTGGCGCTGGCGGAAAAATACCTGTGCGAAATCACCGGCATGGACGCTATGACCCTCCAGCCCGCCGCCGGTGCCCACGGTGAATTCACCGGCCTGCTGCTGATCAAAGCTTACCATCAATCCAAGGGCGACGCGGCCCGGAGAAAGATCATCGTGCCGGACTCCGCCCATGGCACCAACCCGGCCAGCGCCGCCATGGCGGGTTTTGAGGTGGTGAACATCCCTTCGGATGAACATGGCTATGTGAATCTGGACGCGCTGCGTCAGGCCGTCGGGCCGGATACCGCAGGCCTCATGCTGACCAATCCCAACACGGTGGGCCTGTTTGACCCGAACATCGCTGAAATCACCCGGATCGTCCACGAGGCGGGGGGCCTCAATTACTACGACGGAGCGAACCTGAACGCCATCATGGGCATCGCCCGGCCCGGCGACATGGGCTTTGACGTGGTGCACATCAACCTGCACAAAACCTTTGCCACCCCACACGGCGGCGGCGGTCCCGGCAGCGGTCCTTCTGGATGCAAGGCGTTCTTAAAGGAATTCCTTCCGGGCCTGCGGATCGAAAAAGCGGACGATATGCTGCGCGGCGCTTTGGCTGAAAACCGCATCGGCGACGTGCGCTCCTTCTGCGGCAATTTCCTGGTGATCGTGAAGGCCTTGACCTACCTGCTCTCCATCGGGCGGGAGGGGGTGCCGGAAACTTCCGCCAACGCGGTGCTGAATGCCAATTACTTAATGAACCGCCTGAAAGACCTGTACACGATGGCCTACGACGCCACCTGCATGCATGAATTCGTGATGACGCTGGAACCCCTCAAACAGGAAATCGGCGTATCGGCCATGGACATTGCCAAGGCGCTGATCGACTACGGCATGCATCCCCCCACCATGTACTTCCCCCTGATCGTTCACGAAGCGCTGATGGTGGAACCCACGGAAACCGAAACCGTCGAAACTTTGGACGAAGCGGCGGCGGTGTTCCGCAAGGTCTGGGAAGAAGCCCACGAAGACGCTGCACATATGCACGAGCGCCCCTTTACTTCACGCATCCGCAGGCCGGATGAAGTGAAAGCGGCGCGGAAACCGGTCATTCGCTATGATTTCGAGACTTAAATACCTCATTGGGCAGGAAACGGACCCTTACCGGAATATCGCGCTGGAAAGACATCTGACGCTGCATGCGGCGGAAGATGAATGCATCCTTTACCTGTGGCAAAACCAACGCACAGTGGTCATCGGCAGGAACCAGAATGCGTGGGAAGAGTGCCGGATCAAACAATTGCTGGAAGACGGCGGGCGTCTCGCCCGCCGTTTTTCGGGCGGCGGCGCGGTGTATCATGACCTGGGCAACCTGAATTTCAGCTTCGCGGTGCGAAAAGCGGATTACGACACGGCAAAACAAAGCGAAGTGATCCTCCGCGCTGTAAAAAAGCTGGGCGTTCCTGCCGAAAGGACCGGAAGGAACGATTTTGAAGCGGAGGGCAAAAAGTTTTCCGGCAACGCTTTCTATGAAACCAGGGGCTGCTACTGTCATCACGGCACCCTCATGATCGACGTGGACACAGGCGCTTTGGAAAAATACCTGAACGTATCCCAGGCCAAGCTGCGGTCCAAGAGCGTGTCCTCCGTCCGCGCCCGGGTGGTCAACTTAAAAGCGTATTGCCCGGGCATTGACGCGGAGACGGTAAGCGCAAAGCTGTTGGAAGCGTTTGGCGAAGTCTATGGCCTTCCGCCCGAAAGGCTTGCTTTGAACCGGCAGGCGGAGGACGAGATTCAAAAAGAAGCGCAATTCCTTGCCTCTGAAAGCTGCCTGTTCCCGCCCCGCATTCCCTTTACCGCGGAAATGGACCGCCGTTTTTCCTGGGGCGGCATCCATATCTGTCTGAACGTAAAACAGAACCATGTTGATGCGGCTGACTGCTGGTCAGACGCCATGGACGAGGGCATGATCCGCGCTGTCCGGGAAGCGCTTGCGGGCTGCCCCTATGAAGGGAACGCCCTGGCATCCTGCGTGCAAAAAACAGCGCTGAACGGGGACCCTCAGCGCCAGCAAATGGCGGCGGAAATCGCCGGTATGCTTCGGGAACACTTTTCAGCACAGCAGTGAAAGAAAGAAAGATATTCAGGAGCGGCATATGAAAGAATATGATTTGATCGTGATCGGAGCAGGCCCCGGCGGGTATGAAGCAGCCTTTGAGGCCGCTGACCTGGGCATGAAAACGGCGTTAGTGGAAAAGGACGCATTAGGCGGAACCTGCCTGAACCGCGGCTGCATCCCCACCAAGTCCCTGCTCCACGGGGCGGAATCATTGAGGCAGATGCGGGAAGCGGCAATTCTGGGCGTGACCGCCGAAAACGTCACCTATTATCCCGTGAAAATGCAGGAACGAAAACGGGAAGTGGTGAATCAGCTGCGGCAGGGAATCGAAGCTGCCGCCAAAAAGAAAAAGGTGGATGTGATCAAAGGCGCAGGAACGATCTGTGGAAATGGACAGGTCCTTGTTCACACAGATGACGGCGAAGAGCATCTGCGTGGCGAAAACATCCTGCTCGCCACGGGATCGCGTCCGGCGCTTCCGCCCATTCCAGGGGCAGGTCTCCCCCATGTGCTGACCAGTGATGAACTGCTGGATTGGGATCAAAAAATCGATCGGTTGATCATCATCGGCGGCGGTGTGATCGGCGTGGAATTTGCCACCCTGTATCAGGCGCTTGGAACAGAAGTAACGATTATCGAAGCCATGCCCCAGATTTTGCCGAATCTGGATAAAGAATTGGCCCAAAGCCTGAAAATGCTGCTGAAAAAGCGCGGGGTCACGCTCTTTACCGGCGCAAAAGTGGAAGCCATCCGGCAGGGAGAAAACGGCTGCCTGCTCTGTGATTTCAACACGGGCAAAGCGGAAACCACCGAGGCAGACGTGGTTCTGATTTGCGTCGGCCGTCGTCCCTGTACGGAAGGGCTGTTTGCGGAAGGCGTTCAGCCGGACATGGAGCGGGGACGCATCCTGGTCAACAGCTTTTATGAAACCAGTCTCCCCCATGTGTACGCTATCGGCGATGTGACCGGCGGAATCATGCTGGCCCACGCTGCCAGCGCCGCGGGACGCAACGCGGTGCGCCATATGAAAGGCCTGCCGCCTTGCGCAGACATGCGTTTTATCCCCTCCTGCGTGTACACGGAGCCGGAAATCGCCTGCGTGGGCCTCACCATGGACGAGGCAAAAGCGGCGGGGATCGAAGCCGACAGCCGCAAAGCCGTCATGAGCGCTAATGGTAAAACCGTGCTGACCGGTGCGGAGCGGGGGTACATTCGCGTCGTATTTGAAAAGCAGAGCAAAAAGCTGCTGGGAGCGCAAATGATGTGCGAGCGCGCCACCGATATGATCAGCTGCTTTACCCAGGCGCTTTGCGCCGGACTGACCGTAGAGGACCTTTCCCAGGTCATCCATCCCCATCCCACGTTCAGCGAAGCCATCAGCGGCGCGCTGCACGGCTAATCCCCTATCCGGATAAAACAAAGAAGTTTTCTAGGGGAAACCATCCACCGGCTCCAGCATTTCCACGATCTCCGCCTGGACGCCGTGTGCTTCCGCCCAGTCCCGGAAGAAGTCGGCCTGAACGCTGCCATTGTTCGCGCCTGCCTTTTTCCCATTGAAGGCGGTATAGTCCTCCGCCAGTATTTCCTCGCTGTTGGGAGAAATGAAAGCATAGTATTCTTCCGCGCCCATGGGAAGGGAGGAAAACAGCATGGTTTCCTCCCGCTCCGGCGTAAAAGAAACGTCGCTCATCAGGTCCATCCTGTCTTCCATCAGCATCTGCAAAAGCTCCGGCCAGCTTTCTTCCACGTATTCGTAGGTCCAGCCGGTAAAGGCGGAAATCTTCTATAGGATCGCCTCCAAATCTTTCTCCCTGAACCCGCCTTTAGCTATCGCCCCATTTTCCGGACGCGCTTATTTTCATACATAGTCTCATCCGCCCGGTGCAGCACGTCGTTCACAGCGTGATCCTTCCGGGCGTCATACACCGCGATGCCCATAGCGATATGCACCTGCTCCCATTGCTTTTCAGCGGCTACGTTGATGTCGGCCACAGCTCTCTCGAACTGCCTGGCCAGGGATTCCCGCTCCTGATAATCCGCATTTTTGAGGATCACGGCAAACTCATCTCCGCCGATTCTGAACACGGGGCTGTGCTGGAACACGCGGCATATGGCAGTGCAGGCTGTCTTGAGGTACGTGTCGCCCTTTTCATGGCCGTACTGGTCGTTGATCGATTTCAGATCGTCGCAGTCAAACATGCCGATGGCGAACGCAAGCTGCCCCTCATCCTGACTCACTTTCGACTGCAATTCTTCGATGGCAGTGGAAAACGCGCCTTTGTTCTTCACGTGGGTCAGTGCGTCCACGTACACCCGCCGGTTCAAATCGCTGATATGATCCCGCATATGGCCGGACAGCCGCTTGAAGGTATTCGTGAGTCTGCCCACCTCGTCGTCTCCGCTGTAATCCAGCACGTAATCATAGTTGCCCTTTTCCACCTGTACAGCGGCTTCGGTCAGCTGTTCCAGGGGCTTGGTGATCCGCCGGGTATAAACCATAGTGAACAGGCTGGCCGCCACCAGCACAGCCGCGGCGACGATCATAATATTCCATATCAGCGCTTTCCAGTCGCCCTCCGCTTCGGAAACAGGCACCGTCACAATGAGGCGCATCCCGTTGCACAGCGGCAGCCACGCCGCCGTCTTTTCTACGCCTTCAAAGGTGTAGTTGAGGAAGGTTCTCTCCTCCAGCAAGCCATCGGGAAGGGCCGGTTTCGTCTCCTCGGTGAGCTGGCTTACGTCGATCCGGGGATGGTAGAACAGCTCCCCTTCCGCATCGCCTAAAAAGGCGTATCCGTTATTATAGAGCCGGATGCTGTCCACCTGCTCGGCCATGGTGGAATAATCCACCTCGATCCCGATGACCCCGACAAACCGGCCCCGAAAAGAAATCGGGACGTTGTAGGAGATCACGCGCTTTTCCAGATTGTCCGTGATGTACGGCGGAAGCCAGACGGGCTCGCCCTGGTATTTCGGAACGGTGAACCACACCAGTCTGGAAGTGTCCGCCGTGTCGTACAGCGTGACCAAGCCTTCTGGCAACAGGTGGACAATTGGATTATCGAGGCAAAGGACGCTATCCGCACCTTTACCGGGTCTGGTCTTTCCCTCATCTCATCAGAACAAGAGACTGTCATCAGCAGTGGTATTGTCGGTGAGGCGTTGAAGGACGGCCTTGACGCAT
>JAFXMP010000300.1 GCA_017530275.1 Clostridia bacterium
AAGAAGTAAGAAAGGGAGTGAACGCAAATGTTCAATAAGCGCGACCGTAATGAAGTGCGCGTGATCCGTCACGCCCGCGTCCGCAAAAAGATCAGCGGCACCCCCGAAATGCCGCGCCTGTGCGTGTATCGCAGCAATAAGTCCATTTACGCTCAGGTCATCGACGATACCAAGGGCGTGACCCTGGTATCCGCCTCCACCCTGGACCCCGCCATCAAGGGCCAACTGGATGACAAGAGCAAGACCGGCGCTTCCGAGCTGGTGGGCAAACTGGTGGCTGAACGCGCCATCGCCGCCGGCATCAAGGACGTCGTGTTCGACCGCGGCGGCTATCTGTACACCGGCCGTGTGGCCGCTCTGGCCGCAGCCGCCCGTGAAGCCGGGCTGAACTTCTAAGGGGAGGGAAAGAGAAAATGCCTATGAATGAAAACGATCGTCAGAACGACCGTCAGAACGACCGGCAGGATCGTCCCTTCGAGCGCCGTGACCGTCGGGAACGCCGGGATCGGGAAGAGCCCGTCAGCGAATGGAAAGAACGCCTGGTGGCCCTGAACCGCGTGACCAAGGTTGTTAAGGGCGGTAAGAATTTCCGTTTCGCCGCGCTGGTCGTGGTCGGAAATGAAAAGGGCCAGGTCGGCGCCGCTATCGGCAAGGCCAAGGAAGTGCCCGAAGCCATCCGCAAGGCCAAGGAAGCCGCCATGAAGCATCTGGTCACCGTGCCCTTTGAAGGCACTACCATTCCCCATGCCATCGACGGCCTGTACGGCACCGCCAAAGTGGTGCTGCTTCCCGCTGAAGAAGGCGCTGGCGTTATTGCCGGCGGCGGCGCCCGCGCCGTGCTGGAATTGGCAGGCGTGAAGGACATCCGCACCAAGACCTTCGGCACCAACAACCGCATCAACACCGTGAAAGCCACCCTGGAAGGCCTCAAGGGCCTGCGCAACGCCGAAACCGTTGCCAAGATGCGCGGCAAAGCGGTGGAAGAAATCCTGGGCTAAGGAGGATATGGAACGATGAAGCTGAAAATCACTTTGACCAAATCCCCCATCGCCAGCCTCCAGGTGCATAAGGACACCGTGGCCGCCCTGGGCCTGCGCAAAGTGGGTATGACGGTCATCAAGGAAGACAATCCCTGCATCCGTGGCCAGATCTTCCGCGTGAAGCACATGGTCAAGGTAGAGGAAGTAAACGAATAATAAGGGAGGGACCCCCCATGAAATTGCATGAGTTGCAGCCGGCCATCGGCTCGACGACTGCCCCGAAGCGCCTCGGACGAGGCGTAGGCTCTCAGCTGGGCAAAACCTCCGGTAAAGGCCACAAGGGCGCCAAAGCGCGCTCCGGCGGCGGCAAGCGCCCCGGATTTGAAGGCGGCCAGATGCCTCTGACCCGCCGCATCCCCAAGCGCGGCTTTACCAATATCTTCGCCAAGGAATACGCCACCGTGAACGTGTCCGCCCTCAACGTGTTTGAGGATGGAGCCACCGTTACCAACGAAGCGCTGATCGAAGCGGGCCTGATCAAAAAGGTGCTGGACGGCGTGAAGGTGCTGGGCGGCGGTGAACTGACCAAGAAGCTCACCGTGTCCGTGGACAAGGTGACAGAGTCTGCGAAGCAGAAGATCGAAGCGATTGGCGGGAAAGTTGAGGTGAAGTAACGATGTGGGAGACCCTGCGTAACGTTTGGCGGGTTCCTGAGCTCCGGAAAAAGGTGCTCTACACGTTCTTCATGCTGCTGATTTACCGTCTGGTCAGCGTCATCCCTGCGCCTGGTATCGATGTGGCTACCGTCCAGAGTGCCATGAGCAATTATGACATGCTGGGCCTGGTAAACATGATGACCGGTAACGCTTTCTCCCAGATGACCATCATGGCCATGGGTATTTCTCCCTACATCAACGCCAGCATCATTATGCAGCTGCTCACCATCGCCATCCCGGCCCTGGAGCGGCTGCAGAAGGAAGGCGGCGAAGAGGGCAAGCAGAAGATCAACAAAATCACCCGTTACGTCACCGTGGGCCTGGCTGCTCTGCAGGCCATCGGCATCATCGCCGGCCTGGGCGCGATCAAGTCCTCCTATAAGAACTTCTTCGGTTATGCTACCATCGGCATCATCATGGCCGGCGGCACCGCCCTGGCCATGTGGATCGGTGAAAGGATCACCAAGAACGGCATCGGCAACGGCATTTCCCTGCTGATCTTCGCCGGCATCATCTCCAACCTGTTCAACGGCATCGTGTCCACCACCGCTGGCATCTTCAATGGCAGCGCCACCGTGGGCAACCTGGTTGTGATCCTGCTGACCACCGTGATCATCCTGGTGATCGTCACCTTCGTGGATATGGCCGAACGCCGCATCCCGGTCATGTACGCCAAGCGCGTGGTGGGCCGGAAAATGTACGGCGGCCAGAGCACCCATATCCCCCTCAAACTGCTGAGCGTCGGCGTGCTGCCTCTGATCTTTGCCTATTCCTTTATGGCGTTCCCGGGCACCATCTTCGCCATGTTTGGCACCAACAGCGGCGCTTATCAGTGGTGGAGCACCTACATGAACCAGACCAGCTTTTGGTACATGCTCGTGTGCGCTCTGCTGATCATCGCGTTCAGCTACTTCTACACCTCCATTACCTTCAATCCTGAGGATATCGCCAAGAATATCCAGCAGCAGGGCGGCCACATCCCCGGTATCCGTACCGGCAGCAAGACCGTGGAATTCCTCAAGCGGACTTCCAACCGCCTGACCCTGTTCGCCGCCCTGTTCCTGGCCATCCTGTCCACCATCCCCTCCGTGCTGACGGTGTGGCAGCAGGTATCGATCCCCTTCGGCGCGTCTTCAATCCTGATCGCCGTGAGCGTGGCCATCGAAACCGTGCGCCAGGTGGAGAGCCAGCTGGTGATGCGCAACTACAAAGGCTTCCTGGGCTGATTCTAAATAATCAATCCAAGGAATGTGCGGAATGTCCCCCCGAGAGGGAGTAAATAGCTCTCTCCGGGGTGACATTCCACACTTGTGTCTAAGGGATAACCCAAAACAGGTGGATATACTGATCTGGAAGAGGTCAAAAAAGTTCCCTTATGGATTTCTCGGAAGGGGGGTCTGGGGGGAAACCGCTCCTTGGCCTCCAAAGAGCGGTTTCCCCCCAGTAGAATGAACACCAAAGGAGGCGCTGATATGAACCTGATTTTCTTAGGACCTCCGGGGGCGGGCAAAGGCACCCACGCGCAGCTGCTGATGAACGAGCTGGGCATTCCCCAGATTTCCACGGGCGACATGCTCCGTCAGGCGATGAAAGCGGGCACCGAAATGGGCCTGGCGGCGAAGCGGTATATCGAAGCGGGCGAATTGGTGCCCGACGAAGTGGTGATCGGCATCGTGAAGGACCGCTTGCAGGCGGATGACTGCAAGAAGGGCTATATCCTGGACGGGTTCCCCCGGACGGTGAAGCAGGCGGAAGCGCTGGACGGGTTCGCCCACATTGACGTGGCGCTGAATATCGCCCTGGACGATGAAGTGATCATCAAGCGCCTCAGCGGACGGCGAGTGTGCCTAAAGTGCGGCGCGACGTACCATATCAGCACTCTGAACGGGAAGGAAGACTGCGCGGTGTGCGGCGAAAAGCTGGTGCAGCGCAAGGACGACGCTCCCGAGACTGTGCAGAACCGCTTGAGCGTGTATGCGGCACAGACGGCCCCCCTGATCGATTACTATCAGAAAAAGGGCATTCTGAAAACCGTCAACTGCCCCCCTGCCGCCACTGTGCAGGAAAACTACGCGATGGTGCGGGAGACACTGGGTCTGAAATGATCAACATCAAAAACCCCATCCAACTGGCTAAAATGCGCAGCGCAGGGCACCTGCTCCATGACGTGCTGGCAAAGACGAAGGAAATCATCCGCCCCGGAATCACCACCATGGATATCAACGCTTTCGTGGAAGAACATATCCGCAAGGGCGGCGGCATTCCCACGGAGCTGGGCTACTGCGGATATCCCGCGTCCATCTGCGCGTCCATTGATGATGAAGTGGTGCACGGCATCCCCTCGCCCCATGTAGAATTGAAGGAAGGCTCCATCATTTCCATCGACGTGACGCTGGCATTGGATGGCTGGCAGGCGGACAGCTGCTTTACCGCGGCTGTAGGCAAAATCAGCGCCGAAAAGCAGCGCCTGATGGATGTGACGGAGGAATGCTTCTGGCTGGGCGTGCGGCAAGCCATCAACGGCAACCGCATCGGCGATATCAGCGCCGCTGTGCAGACGCACGCCGAGGCCCATGGCTACGGCGTAGTGCGGGACCTGACGGGCCACGGCATCGGCAAGGAAATGCACGAGGACCCGGCGGTGCCCAATTTCGGCGCGGCAGGCCATGGCTCCCGCATTCGTCCTGGCATGACGTTCTGTGTGGAACCCATGATCGCCATGGGGCGCTGGCAGGTGCATCAGCTCAGCGACGGATGGACCGTCGTGACCAACGATCACAGCCCCGCCGCCCATTATGAGCACACCATCGCGGTGACGCCCAAGGGTTTGCCGGAGATCCTGACGCTCCCGGGCTTTCATTGGGAGGCTGATGACCGGTGAAACCAAATATTTTTCCCGGAATCGTTGTTTTTTCAAAAAAAGGGCGTGACAAAGGCAGGTACTTTGTGGTATTATATCCTTTGGACGCTGATTTTGTGATGGTGGCGGACGGGAACACCCGGAAGCTGGATCACATGAAGAAAAAAAGGCGTAAGCATTTGGCGGCCTGCCCCCATGAATGCCCGGAACTGATCGAACTGTATCAGGCGGGGAAACTGAAGGACAGCGACATCCGCAAGGTGCTTTTCACCATCGCGAACCAAACAGGGGGCATCCAAATGCCCGAAGAAAACAGGGAGGGTTAATCCGCTTGTCCAAGGACGATGTCATCGAAATGGAAGGCAAGGTCATTGAGGCGCTGCCCAATGCCATGTTCCAGGTAGAACTGCCCAACGGGCACCGCATCATGGCCCATATCTCCGGCAAGATGCGCATGAATTTCATCCGCATTTATCCGGGTGATAAGGTCACCATCGAGCTCTCCCCCTACGACCTGACCCGCGGCCGCATCACGTGGCGCAGCAAGAATTGATCCCATATCCTAAGGAGGTTGAACCCCAATGAAAGTCCGTCCTTCTGTAAAGCCCATTTGCGAAAAGTGCAAGATCATCAAGCGCAAGGGCCGCGTGATGGTTATTTGCGAAAATCCCAAGCATAAGCAGCGTCAGGGCTGACCCATCCATGGCGCTATGGGAGCGCCGTCCAGGACGCCTTGGATAGGAGTTGAGAGTTTAGAGTTGAGATTATTTTGTCAATCAATATAATATCTCCACTCTCAACTCTCCACTCTCTGAAAAGACATCGTGGACGGCGTTCCCGCGGCCGCCGGGCCTTTGTGAAAAGGGCCTGAGATGCGAAGAAAGCGCGGCGAACGCGCTCTGTGCGGCCACAAGAAACCTTGTCGACAAGCCTGTGTGGGCGGCTGCCCCTTCGGGACACGAAGGGGACCATGCATGCTGTCACATATCACTCCGCCTGGGTTGCGGGCGGAAAGAACGGCGCCACGCGCCGTCAGCGCGAGGAACCGTTTTCCTTCGGGATCAAGTGATCTACGCCTTGACCTCCAAAGAAAGCGGCCTCTTTCCCACCACAGAATCATTTGGAGGTGTAACCAACACATGGCACGTATTGCGGGTGTTGACCTGCCCCGAGAAAAGCGCGTCGAGGTTGGCTTGACCTACATCTTCGGCATCGGCCCGACGGTGAGCAAGCAGATCCTCGAAGTAACCGAAGTAAATCCCGATACCCGGGTCAAGGACCTGAGCGAATCGGATGTGAGCAAGCTGCGCGAATACATCGAACATCACCTGAAGGTGGAAGGCGATCTGCGCCGCGAAGTCTCCCTGAATATCAAGCGTCTGGTGGAAATCGGCTGCTATCGCGGCGTCCGCCATCGCCGCAATCTGCCCGTGCGCGGACAGAACACCAAGCAGAACGCCCGTACCCGCAAGGGTCCCAAGCGCACTGTTGGCGGCAAGAAGAAGTCCTAATCATTTGAAAGGCCGGGCAGAACGCCCGGTACAAGCAGCAGGCGGTTCCCGATGAAAGGACCGCAATCATCCAAAAGGACGCCCCGAAAGGGGTTCGGAGGGATATAAGAATGGCTCCTAAAAAAACAGCGCTGAAGAAGGTTTCGCGCAAGCGCCGTGAGAAGAAGCTCGTAGAGCGCGGCGTAGCGCATATCCGTTCTTCCTTCAATAATACGATCGTCACCATCACTGACGTGCAGGGCAACGCCCTGTCCTGGGCTTCCGCCGGCGGCATGGGTTTCCGCGGCAACAAGAAGTCCACCCCCTTCGCCGCTCAGATGGCCGCCGAAACGGCTGCCAAGGC
>JAFXMP010000301.1 GCA_017530275.1 Clostridia bacterium
CAGGCAGCCGCCCGCGCCGCCCATGCACCTGATGCCGGGAATGCCAAGGTTCAAATGTCCCGCCTTTTCCGTGAGGATTTCGCCCGTGGAGCCATAAATAAAGGTAGCGCCGAAGGCCAGGGAGTCGATGAGGAAATTCAGCCAGGGATTCATTTACTTTACTCCCTCCTTTTCCACTTTGCCGTGGTGCGTATGCCCCCGGAAATGCAGTTCATAATGGATGAAGAATTCGCAGCCGATGATGAAGAACAGGATGATGCCGGTAATGACGCTGGGCAGAGCGCCGGATACGTTGAAATCCTGGCTGATCTGAGCCGCGCCTTGGGAAAGCAGCTGGATCAGTCCGGCGGTCAGGATCATGACCAGGGGGTTGAATTTCGCCAGCCAGGAAACCATGATGGCCGTGAAGCCCTGGCCGCCCACGGAATTGGTAGTGATGCTCTGGTCCAGGCCCGCGCCGATGAGATAACCTGTCAGGCCGCAAAGCAGACCGCTTAAGATCATGGTGCGGATGATGACTTTGCGCACGCTGATGCCCACATACCGGGCGGTGCGTTCGCTTTCGCCCACCACGCTGATTTCGTAGCCGTGCTTGGTGAAGTTCAAGTAAATGAACAGGGCGATGGCCAGGAAAAGCACGATCAGGATGATGAGCAGATAATCGTTTCCGCCTAGGGTTGGCAGCTTGCCGGTTTTCATTTTGGGCAGCGCCCCGGAGCCGTTGGTGACCCATACCTCCAGGAAGAACGCCACCAGGAAGGTGGCCACGTAGTTCATCATCAGGGTGAACAGGGTTTCATTGGTGTTCCATTTGGCCTTGAACAGGGCGGGGATCACCGCCCACAGCGCGCCGCAGAAAAGCGCCGCAAGCAGCATCAGGATCAGCAGCAGCCATTCCGGCAGTTTCCCGCCCAGGTAAAAGTCCACCGCGATGGCCCCCAGCACACCCAGCAGGGTCTGTCCTTCCGCGCCGATATTCCAGAAGCGCATGCGGAAGGCAGGGGTCAGGGCCAGGGCGATTCCCAGCAGGATGGAAAGGTTCTTGAGGAATTTCCAGAGCTTGCGCGGAGTGTCAAAGGAACCCTTGATGAACGCGTAATAGAAATCCCAGATTTTTTCCGGCTTATTCTGGAGCTTTTCGATGAGCAGGAACGCTACCAGGCCGCACACCACCAGCCCCAAAGCCACCGCGATCAGCCGGATAGCCCAGGCGTGCAGGGGATGGATGGTGGAGCGCTTGCTCAGGTGAACCAGCGGTTCTTTTACTGACGTGGTATGCCTTTCGGTCATTTAAGCGCCCTCCTTCCTCAGCGGTTCTGTTTTCGTCATGAGCAGGCCAAGTTCTTCTTTGGTGGCTGTCCTCGCGTCCACGATGCCGGTGACTGCGCCGGAATTGATCACCATGATCCGATCGCACAGAGCCAGCAGCACGTCCAAATCCTCGCCCACGAAAATGACGGCGACTCCTCTTTCCTTCTGGGCGTTCAGCAGGTTGTAAATGGTGTAGGAGGAATTGATGTCCAGGCCGCGCACGGGATAGGCTGCCATCAGCACCTTGGGCACATAGGCGATTTCCCGGCCCACCAGCACCTTCTGCACGTTGCCGCCGGAGAGACGGCGCACAGGGGTGTTGGCGTTGGGAGTGACCACCTCCAGATCCTGAATGATTTTCTCCGCCGTGGCCTGGGGCTTCTTCCGGTCCAGGAAGCCTGCCGGGCCCTTGCGGTAGCTGCGGAGCATCATATTATCCCGAATGCCCATGCTGCCAACCAGGCCCATGCCCAGCCGGTCCTCCGGCACGAAGGACAGGTGGATGCCCAGGGCCCGGATCTGCAAAGGATTCTTGTCCCGCAGGTTCACCACCTCGTCCTCGTTGAACAGCACGTCCTTGGACTGCACCCATTTCCACACGGCTTTGTTGCTCATGCCGTCGAAGGAAACGGGCTTGCCTTTGCCGTCGTGGAAAGTGCCCTTGGCCGCCAGATCCCGCACCTGCTTCATGGTTTTATGATAAAAGGAAACCGGCTGATTTTTCTTGGGATTGTGGAAAATGATCTCGCCGCCGCGCAGGGGCTGCAGGCCCGAAATGGATTCCAGCAGTTCCCTTTGTCCGCTGCCAGCGATCCCGGCGATACCAAGGATTTCTCCGCCGTTGGCGGTAAAGGAAATGTTTTTCAGCACGTGGATGCCTTCCTGGTCGTACAGGTTCAAGTCCTTCACGATCAGGCGGGGAACTGCGTTCTTCGGTTCGGCACGGTCGATGTTCAGGTCCACCTTTTTGCCCACCATCATTTCCGTCAGCTGGCCTTCGTTGGTATCCCTGGTATCCACGGTGGCGATATGCTCGCCACGGCGCAGGATGGCCACCCGGTCGCTGACCTCCATCACCTCGTTCAGCTTGTGGGTGATGATGATGATGGACTTGCCATCCGCCTTCATGCGCCGCAGCACATCGAAGAGACGGACGATCTCCTGAGGGGTGAGTACGGCAGTGGGTTCGTCTAAGATCAGAATATCCGCCCCGCGGTACAGTACCTTGATGATTTCCACCGTCTGCTTTTCAGACACGGACATATCGTAGATTTTTTTCTTCGGGTCAATGTGAAAACCGTATTTTTCCGCGATTTCCGACACCTGGGCATTGACGCTTTTCAGGTTGTAGCGCCCTTCCTCCTTCACGCCCAACACCACGTTTTCGGCGGCGGTGAACAGGTCCACCAGCTTGAAATGCTGATGGATCATGCCGATGCCGTGCTGGAAGGCGTCCTTGGGAGAGCGGATCACCACCTCCTGGCCGTTCACATAAATCTTCCCCTCGTCCGGGAAATAAATCCCGGAGATCATGTTCATCAGGGTGGTTTTTCCGCAGCCGTTTTCACCCAAAATGGCTAAAATTTCCCCCTGATACACGTCCAGGTCCACCTGATTGTTGGCGACGATGCCGCCGAAGCGCTTGGTGATCCCCTTCATCTGCAGCGCAAGCTGTTTTTCCACGTGCGATCCTCCGTCCGGTCACGTTTGTCTGAATAAATGGATTCGGACTGCCGCCTCACCAATAAGGCGGCAGTCCGAGCGTTAGCATTGATCACATAATACCGTGACACGGTTGATCAGAACTTCTGGTTCAACTGTTCGATACCGTCGATGGCGGCGTCGAAGTAGGGTGCGCTGCGATACAGGGACTCATGGAAGTAGCCGTCGTACACGATCTTGGTGCCTTCAACGAAGGAACCGTCGGTGCCGGCGCCGGGCTGCCAGTCTTCGGTCAGGGCTTCGCCGTTCACGGTGATGAAGCCTTCCTTGGCGGTATCGAATACGTGCAGGGTGCCGGCTTCCAGTTCGGCTGCGGCGGCGTCAATGGCTTCCTGGGTACCGGCGGCGGCTACGGCTTCGTTCAGGTCGGCCACCACGACGGAACCGGTCGCGATGGTGCCCACCCAGTCGGTTTCGATCGCTTCACCGGCGATGGTCTTTTCGATGATGTATTCAAAGTAGGGAGCCCAGTTGATGCGGGAGAACACCAGGTAGGTGCTGGGGCAGCTTTCCTTGGTGGAGATGTTGTAGCATACGTTGGGGATGCCGGCGTTTTCACAGGCAGTGGGAGCGCCCATGGAGTCGGCGTGCTGGCTGATCAGGTCGCAGCCCATAGCGATCAGCGCTTCGGCGGCAGCCTTTTCTTCCTTTTCATCGTACCAGGAGCCGGTGAACTGCACCTTCATCTGCACATCGGGGCAGACGGACTTGGCGCCCAGGTAGAAGCTGGTGTAGCCGGACACCACTTCGGCGTAGGTGTAAGCGCCCACATAGCCCATCAGGGGCTTTTCACCCTTGAGCTTGCCGGCTTCCTTCAGCTCGTTCAGCTTCATGCCGGCGGCGATGCCCGCCAGATAGCGGCCTTCGTAGATGTCGGCAAAGGCGTTGTACACGTTGTCGTAGGGCAGGGTATGCGCCCGGTCGCCGGTGGCGTGGAAGAATTCCACTTCGGGGTTGGCGGCAACCGCGTCGTCAGTATAGAACTGATGGCCGTAGCTGTCGAAGAAGATCATGTTGCAGCCTTCGTCGATCAGGTCCAGGGCGGTTTCGGCGCACTGGTTGGATTCGGGCTGGTTGCGGGCGATGATCAGCTGATCTTCGCTCAGGCCCAGGTTGGCGAAAGCTTCGGTCACGCCGTTGATGAAGTTCATGTCATAGGTGGAATCCTCGTCATGCAGCAGTATCACGCCCATCTTGATGTCTTCCTTGGCGATGCTTTCCGCCATAGCGGGCAGAACGCCGATGCAAAGGATCATGACGAGCAGCATAGCAAGCAGTTTCTTCATGTGATGTTTCCTCCTCCAATAACACTGGATGATTTTATTTGGATCAGTCGTCCGCCAGCAGGATCTTTCCATCCTCAATGCCGGTAACGACTGCCAAAGACGTTAAACGAATGCCCATGGCGCGCAGGTTTTTGCCGCCCTGCATGAAGCCTTTTTCGATGCCGATGCCGATGCCCACGATGGAACAGGCCGTCTGTGCGCACAGAGCCATCATGCCCTGGCAGGCCTGGCCGTCCGCCAGAAAATCGTCGATGATCAGTACTTTGCTTCCCTGGGGCAGGAATTTTTTATCCACCCGGATCACGTTTTCCCGCTTATGGGTGAAGGAGTATACCTTGGCCTCCGCCACGTCTGGGCTTTGCACCACCGTGGCGCCTTTTTTCGCGAATACCACAGGCAGGTCGTTCATCGCGCGGGCCGTAGCCAGCGCCAAGGCGATGCCGCTGGCTTCCACCGTCAGGATCAAGTCGGGCTTTAAGTCCCGGAAGCGATCGGCCAGCTCTTCGCCCATGCGGAAAAGAAGTCTGGTCTCAATGCGATGGTTCAAAAACATGTCTACCTTTACGATGTCCTGGCCGACGCCCTGGCCGTATTGGGCAATGGCTTCTCTCAACTCCCGCATGCGCTGCGCCTCCTTCACAAAATCTCGAAAAAGCCGAACATTTTGAGGAAATGCAAACGTATTGTACTGAAAAATAGCAAAAAAAGCAAGTCTTTTTCAAAAATATTTTCATCGTTTTCTCTCTTTTTGTCGTTTTAGCGGAAATCCTGCGTCAAACTCTTTTCATTTCTGAAAATATGCGATATAATGATGAAGGAAATACAGAAGACGCTGCAGGATCCCTTTTTTTGGGGTTTAGCGGACACGCGGGACAGCCGTTGGAAAACTTTCCTGTTTTCTTTGCAAGAATATGGATATGTTATTCGTTTTTATCCATGGAAACCGAAAGGATGTGGGCTACATGAGCAGACACACGCGGTTATTCGCTCTTTTGATCGCAGCGGGACTGTTGCTTTCCAGTACGGGAGCGCTGGCGGAATTTTCGCCCCGCTATGAGCAGCTCGCGGCTGGGGAAGGATTGACGCTGACGGTTTCAGGACAGCTGGAAAGCCTAAAACCCCTGAGCGTGCAATCAATTGAAATCGTGAACGGCTGGCTGGACGGATTGGAATTTTCGGTGACAGACGGAAAGAATACGTGCGTCAGGATCGTGAAAAACGGCGAAAGCTTATTATCCGCTTCCGTGAACCGGCAGGCAGGATATACGCTGACGGCCTTTCAGCCTTCCGGCAGCGTTTACTTGACGGACCCAACGGGGCCGGACGCATTAACGCTGATAACGGAGAAAGAATTGGCCTTGCCGGACTTCTTTGCTTTGCCGACGCTGTACCGGGCTGCGGCGCCTTCCCTCTACGCCGCGCTGGAAAAGTATGTGACGCCCAAAACGGTGAAAGAGGCCACTTCTATTAAAAATGCTTCCGCCGCCGCTTCTTACGTGAATTACCAATTCCAGGACGGCAAACTGAACGAAGCCTGGCCCGACGCGCTGGCGGCCATCCTGCCCGCCTTGAAGGAAACGCTCTCAGATCAGCCGTCCTTGTATGCCCAAGCGGAAGAACTGCTGCGTTCTCTGGAGTTTTCCGGTGAATGCCGGTTCAAACGCTTCCTGGATAAGGAAGGAAACGATTTAGGCCTCCAGTTTACCGGCAGGGCCGCCCGGGACGGGGATAACCGGAAAGTAACGCTGTTTGGCGGTTACACGCCTGGCAAGGGCGGCTATATTTCGCTGACGCTGGCAGGAGTGGGATCGAAAAACAGCCTGAAGTTCAGCCTGGGCGTCAAGCTGACCTCCAAAAAGAACGTGAATACGCTGACCGCCGAGGGCAGTCTGGATCGTGTAATGGATGGCAAAAAGACGGCATATACCTTGAATGCGTCGCTGAAAAATGAAGTCGGCCAGGAAAGCGAGCACTGGACAGGCAAAATCACGGCGACAGGAACGGAAAATAAAGTAAAAACCACCTGGACCCTGACGCCGGACCTTATGTTCGATGAAAGCGGCTTGGAAGGCAATGTGACCGTGCAGCGGAAAACCGGTTCAGCGGTTTCGCTGAAAGCAAAAGCGCATGTCCGCCTGACGTCTGCCGGGGAGGAAGGCTATCCTGCAGCCCTCAGCGCCAAGGACCTGCGGGGACTGACGCAGGAAAGAGCCCGGACCGCCGTACTTGCGGAACTGGCGCCGCTGACGGGGGCGATCGCGTCCCTGACGGCAAACCTGACGGAAGATGAACGGATACTACTGCTGCATGAATTGCGGACCGACGAATGGATGAACGGTTCTTCCGTACCCGTGCAGGCGGCGGAACAGCAAACGACACAGGAATACACGGATGATAGCTGGGTTGTGGAGGAGGATGAACAATGAAACGTGGAATCGCGATGCTGCTGGCGGCACTGCTGCTGCTGACCGCCATGCCCGCCCTGGCGGAGGATTATACCCTGGCTGAAAAGTTTTATCAACAGGCGGTGAAGGAATCAGCGTACAAGGGGAATATCACGCTGTCGGTGTCCGGCACCCGTACGTCGGCTATCGATACCGCGGTATGGTTAGTGCTCAAAAGTTTAGCGCCCAAGCTGAGCATTTCTGTGGAACACGCCACCACGCCCTATAAGGATGAGGGGCAGGCGACCGTGACGTTGACGCTGGACGGCAAAACCAGCTCGAAGCTCACCTATCTGTACGACGAGCAGCTGATGGCTTTCAGCGGCACTTTCCTGGGCGGCGATTCCGCCTATTATTCCGCCGCCCGCAGCTGGAACCTGACCGAACTGTTGGAAGGCTTCATGAGCGACGATTTGACCTGGCCGCCGGTATGGCAGATGATCCTATCGGTGGAAAACGCACCCGAAGAATGGAAAGCCCGCGCCCAGAGCCGCATCAGCGTATATGAAACCAAGCTGGGCCTGTGGATGAACGGATACGCCAAGTTCTCCACCGGACGGGAGGGCGATACCATGTATTCCCAGCTTGCGTGCACCATTCCAGCCCAGGCGGTAAAGGCGGAAATCAAGCAGCTGATGGTGGATTTTTATAACGACCCAGAGCTTTTGACCCTGCTTCGGGAAGTGGTTTCCGCCCGGGTGGCGGCGGCTTACCTGCAGCCCTCCATGATGAACGCCCTGTTTTCCATGCTGGACAGCGTGCAGCTGAACGGCGATGTGGAAGTGGTGCGGCGGTACGACGCTACCGGCTCCGCTCTGCTGGACAAAGTTTCCCTGCCCTTTGGCGGCGGCAGCATGCTTTCTGCCCTCACCGTTTCCTGCGCGTACCAGGACGGCGGGCAGAACTGGCGGTTGACCGGCGGTCTGAACGATGGCACGGAATTTGACGTTACCTGCCTGATCACGGAAGAAACGATTTTTACCGGTTCTGTAAAGCTGGTGACGCCGGAAGAAGAAAGCAGCGGCTTCGTGGTCAGCGATACGGCCGCGCAGAAAGTGATTGCCTTCGATTATAACTTGAACTGGGAGCCGGGTGAAGATGTGTATACCCTGGCCACCGACCGTTTCTCCCGGGATATCCGGGGCAGCCTGCTGATCAAGCCCAAGGAGGGGGAGCTGCCCGAGCAGAGCCTCACCCTGGAAATGAACATGTCCTCCGGCAGCTCCAAGCGTTCCGCCACCCAGCTGAACGGTACGCTGACCTGGCGCGATATGGAAAGCGGGGCTTCCATCAGCGCGATACTCACCAGCCGCACCACCGCGCCTTTCGCTTATACCACCCCTTCCACCCTTACTGGAGCTATGCGCATCGATCTGCTTAACGGGGATACTTTGGCCGCGCTGGTGCAAAGCTGGGCGCAGCGCGCGCAGAATTATTTTTCCTCCCTGGCACTTGGCGGCTTTAGCTTCACGAACCCCTTCGCCACCGTTAAGCCCTGATAAAACGCTCAAATGTCACATTTTTGGCCTGAAAACAACAGATTCGGGCCGGAAATTGCATTGCGGAAAAGCACTTTTTATGGTATTATATTACAAAAGCACGGCATGATTGCGCGCTTTGTCCGCGGCGGAAACGACGCGGATAAAAAGCCGGTTTTCAACCGGCAATACAACAAGAAAGGGGAAACCTATAATGAAAAAACTCCTTGCTCTGCTGCTGGCTTTGGTGATGGCGCTGGGCTGCGCCGGCGCGTTCGCCGAGGAGACCCAGTCCAATGAAATCGCCGTTGAGCTGCCCTCCTTCACAGTGGCCTTTGAATCCACTGCGGACGTGGACGCGCTCATGAATCTGCTGCCCATGTTCGGCGTAGACGAAACTACCATGGGTATGATGCAGACCATCCTGCCCCTGCTGGCTGAAGTGAACGGTCAGTTGGTGTTCGCTGATAACGGCGCACAGATCGATCTTGGCCTCAAGGGCCAGAACGTGCTGACCATCGCCGGCGAGCAGACCGAAGGCGGCTTCGCCCTGGCCAGCGATATCCTGCCCAGCTACGTGCTCACCCTGTCCAACGAAACCATCGAAACGCTCATGCAGCAGTTCACCGCCCAGGCGGAAGACGCCCTGGCTGGCGTGGATATGGAAGCGCTGATTGCCAACGTGACCGGCTACGCTATGCAATTCGTTAATACTGTGAACGGAGCCGTAGCTACCGGTGATCCCGAAGCGGGCGAATTCGTTTTTGAAGATCTGGAACTGACCTTCAACACCCGGATGCCCATCATCGTCGATGTGGAAGCCATCAAGGGCGCTATGGAAACCATGATCGGCCAGTTCGAGGCCGATGAGAGCATCGGTTCTCTGATCAGCGCGTTAGGCGCTATGGGCGTGCCGATGGATATGGGCAAACAAGAAACCGTCGTCATCTTCCCCGACGAAGTGAACGTATACGCTTACACCAACCTGGATGAAGAAGGCAACCAGGTGGACGATACCACCCTGGTGACTGTGGAAACCGCTACCACCGCTGAAGAAGTAACTGTGAACGTGAACGTGGATGTACTGGTGGAAGGCGAAGCCGTATCCGTATTCGTGGAAATGCCCGAACAGGACATTGCCATTTCCGTGTACGTCGAGCCCACTGAAGAAGGCGCCGCCATTTCCGTCGTTTTCGATGGTATGGGCATTACCGCTGCCGAAACGCTGGCTATTTCCGTGGGCGATATGCTGACACTGTATTGCGAATCCTACCTGATGGATATGGAGAAACCCATTTCCACCGAAACCGTGGTCTTCGCTCAGGGCGGCGAACGCACCTTCCCTGTGCTGGACGAAAACAAGACCGTATTCCCTGTTGAACAGCTGATGAGCGATGAAACCGGCGAAGCTGTGCAGACGCTGCTGGCTGACGTGATGAACAACGGCCTGGGCAACCTGATTGCCAAGGTTTCTCAGATCATGCCTGAAGAAATGGCCGGTCTGATGAACATGCTCACGCCTGCCGAAGCTGTGGAAGGCGCTGCCGAATAACTTCGCTTTCTGACTGACCCGCGCCGTCCGAGCTTTTCGGACGGCGCTTTTTCAAGAAAGAACGGAGGACGCGCAATGCAGGATTTTTCATTGCCCCAGGCCCAGCCCTTTGATTTTCAGGAAGGAGACCACGGCGTGCTTTTGATCCATGGCTTCACAGGCACGCCCGCCCATATGCGTCTGGTTGGCGAAGGATTGCGTGAGAAAGGCTTTTCCGTCCGGGGCATCCTGCTGCCGGGACACGGGGAAACGCCTTACGCTTTGGGGATCGTCACCTGGCAGGATTGGCTGCTCGCCTGCCGTCAGGCGGCTCGGGACATGCGGGAAAAATACCGGCGTTTCACGGTGGCGGGCCTTTCATTGGGCGGGTGCCTTGCGCTGATGATTGCAGAACAGATGCAGGCCGACGCCTGTATCGCCATCGCCGCGCCCATGAAAACCGTGAGCCGTTTTCGGGCCTTCGCCCCGGCTGCGTCGCTGGTGCAGCCCATGATCCATAAGCGGGCGGATGGGGCGCGGGATGCCCTGATTCAGGAATATGATATAGGGTACGACAGTTATCCCACGGCCAGTGTGGCCCAGCTGAGCGCTATCATCCGCAGGGCGAAAATGGACCTGCACATGATCCAATGCCCCATTTTGACGATCCAGTCCCACGGGGACAGGACCGTGACTGCGGACAGCCCGGAAATCATTCTCAAAGGCGTATCCAGCACAGTCAAATCGCTTTTGTGGCTGGACAGCGCACCGCACGTGTGCACCATTTCCCAGGAATACGGAAAAGTGGTGGACGGTATGGCGGATTTCCTGAAAAAGTGGGCGGAAGACTGATCGCTGTATAGAAAAAGGCAGAAAAACGATTCTGCCTAAATCAGAGCCGGGTTTCTTATCAAATTGCCGTAACTTGTATATTTCTTTGGAAAACGCTTGAATATAGTATCTGCTCAAAAACCCTTTTTACAGAAAACCAGAGCTTCAATCTCTCGTTCTTCTGACAGAAAGCGATATTGGCTTTCGTCCTGTAAATCCGGTCAATCAGGACATGGGCCGGATAGCATTCGCGGTGATATTCGTAAGTCTCCAATACCTGAATGAACCTCAGCCTTCATGCAGGCATCCATCAATGCTCAGATGAAGCTTCGCGCCGAACGCTTTCAGCTTGCTGACCTTGCCGCGCATTCCCTATCCAATTTAGGACCAGCTTGGATGAAACCGCCAAAATAGTTTATATCTCTGTGGACGCAGCCCAATCGTTCTGAACTCTGTTCTCCGTCTATTACGCCTGCTCGAAAACGATCTGTTCGCCCGCCATGCGCATGCGGACCGTTTCGCCCAAGTGGATTTCCCCGGCGATGAGCTTTTCGCTCAAGGCATCCTCAATGGTGCGTTGGATCACCCGGCGAAGAGGACGTGCGCCGAACTGGGGGTCGAAGCCCGCCTGGGCCAGATGGGAAACTACATCTTCACCGTAGGTCAAATCGATTTCCCGTTCCTTTAGGCGTTTTGCTACCTGGGACAGCATGAGCGACGCGATCTGCTCGATGTCCTTCTGTTCCAGCTTATGGAACACGATGATTTCATCCACACGGTTCAGGAATTCGGGACGGAACACGTTTTTGATATCGGTGAGCACCCGCTCCCGCATGCGCTCGTAGTCCATGGCGTCGGCCATGCCCGCGCCGAACCCCATGCTGCTGCGCTGGGCGCTCTGCGCGCCCGCGTTGCTGGTCATGACAATGACGCAGTTTTTGAAGCTGACCACCCGGCCCATGTTGTCGGTGAGGCGGCCGTCCTCCAAAATTTGCAGCAGCATATTGAAAACGTCGGGGTGGGCCTTTTCAATTTCGTCAAAAAGCACCACGGAATAGGGTTTGCGGCGCACCGCTTCGGTGAGCTGGCCGCCCTCGTCGTAGCCTACGTAGCCTGGGGGAGACCCCACCATGCGGCTCACCGTATGCTTTTCCATGTATTCGGACATATCCAGGCGGATCAGTGCGTTTTCGTCCCCGAACATGGCTTCGCCTAATGCGCGGCACAGTTCTGTTTTGCCCACACCCGTGGGGCCTAAGAAAATAAAGCTGCCAATGGGCCGCTTGGGGTCCTTGAGCCCTGCCCTGGCGCGGCGGATGGCCCGGCTGACGGCTGAAACCGCTTCCTCCTGGCCCACCACCCGCTGGTGCAGCAGCGCTTCCAGATGAAGCAGGCGGGCCGATTCCTCTTCCGTCATCTTCTTCACGGGAATGCCTGTCCACCCAGCCACCACCTGGGCGATTTCTTCCTCTCCCACGGTATCCTTTGCGGCGGATTTCTGCTTTTCCCATTCCGCGCGCTTTTCCTCAATCTCCGCCCGAAGGGCGTGTTCCTGGTCCCGCAGGGCTGCGGCCTTTTCGTAGTCCTGCTTATCGATGGCTTCCCGCTTTTCCCGCTGTACGCTTTCCAGTTTCTTTT
Organism: Clostridia bacterium; assembly: GCA_017530275.1. Next base: position 12,242 of record JAFXMP010000301.1, read on the forward strand.
CCTGAGCTTTCACGTCCGGCGGGGCGGTAAAGGATTGAATGCGAACCCGGCTGGCGGCCTCGTCCATCAAATCGATGGCCTTATCGGGCTGGAAACGATCGGCGATGTAACGGTTGGAAAGCTTCACGGCGGCTTCTAAGGCTTCATCGGTGATGCGCACCTTGTGGTGGGCTTCGTATCGGTCCCGCAGGCCCTTCATGATGGCGATGGTTTCCTGCTCGCTGGGCTCGTTCACGGTCACCGGCTGGAAACGCCGGGCCAGGGCCGCGTCCTTTTCGATGTTCTTTCGGTATTCGTCCAGGGTGGTGGCTCCGATGCATTGGATCTCGCCCCGAGCCAGAGCGGGCTTTAGGATGTTGGCGGCGTCCATGCTGCCCTCCGCCCGTCCCGCGCCGATGATGTTCTGCAATTCATCGATGAACAGGATCACGTCGCCCCGTTTTTTCACTTCGTCCAGGGTATTCTTGAGCCGTTCTTCAAATTCGCCCCGGAATTTGCTGCCCGCCACCATCGCGCCCATGTCCAGTGACACGATCTTTTTATCCGTCAGCGTTTCCGGCACACTGCCCTGGCAGATGCGCTGGGCCAGGCCTTCCGCCACGGCGGATTTGCCTACGCCCGGTTCCCCGATCAGCACGGGATTGTTTTTCGTGCGGCGGGACAGGATCTGAACGATGCGTTCGATTTCGTTCTGACGGCCGATCACGGGGTCCAACTCGCCCTTTTCGGCGGCTTCGGTCAGATCGCGGCCATATTTTTTCAGGTTGGCGTCGCCGCCGCTGCCGCCGGGGGTTAATCCGCCGATCTTGATGCCTGTCTGTCCTAAAGCGTCCAGGACGCTTTTTTTCAATTTTTCAATGTCGCAGCCCATGCCGGTGAGCACCCGCATGGCCACGCTTTCGTCGTCGCTGAGCAGAGCCAGCCATAAATGGCCTGCGGCCACGTAGGGGTGGCCCAGGCGATGGGATTCCCGTACGCTGGTTTCCAGTATTTTTTTTACCCGGGGCGTCAGCTCCAGCTGTTCAGGCGCGTGATCGCCTGTGCCGGTGATTTGTTTGATGCTTTCGATCACCGTTTCGGGGATCACATTATCCGGCAGGGCAGGCGCGTCGTCCCGGGCTTCTTTCAGCAAGCCCACCAAAAAGTGTTCGCTGCCCACCTGAGTATGCCCCAGCTCCACGGCTGTTTTCTGCGCAGCGCTGATGGCGCGCTGGGCCTTTTCGTTGAATCGTCCAAAAATCGGCATTTATGTTGTTCCTCCGTTGATCGCTTCTCGAATGATGTCGCAGCGCCGGGCGTCCGCTTCCCTGTCGCCCAGCACGGCGCCAGCTGAACGCTGCACGTGGGCGGGCTGGGCCTGTGTCAGCAGCCGGTCGCATAAGGATAGAGACACAGGCAGCTTATTCAGCGCCGCGCCCATGCGCAGATTGCTCCAATGCGCCATGAATTCTTTAACGGGCATCCGTCGGGCGTTGCACAGCAGACCCCAGGAACGGAAAATAGAATCCTCAAAGGCGTTCATGTCCTTATCCATGGCCTTCTGCCGGAAAACCCTTTCCATTTCAGCGATTTGCCTTGCTGTGACCGAAACGGCGTCGATGATCTCCTTTTCCGTACGTCCCAAGGTGACCTGGTTGCTCAGTTGGTATAGATTGCCCTGGGCTTCGCTGCCCTCGCCGTAAATGCCCCGAATGGTGAGACCAAGCTTGGCGGCAAGCTGGTTCACCTTGCCCATTTGCTTGAGCAGGGTCAGCATGGGCAGATGCAGCATCACAGATGCCCGCATGCCCGTGCCGGTGTTGGTGGGACAGGCGGTAAGATAGCCCCATTGCGCGTCAAAGGCGAAGGAAAGTTGCGATTGCAGCACATCATCGATGGCAAAGGCGTTTTCCGCCGATTCCGCTAAGTTGTCGCCCGCGCTGATGCCCTGGATGCGCAAATGATCTTCTTCGTTCATCATGATGGAGATTTTTTCGTCTCCGCGGATCAGGACGGCGCCGGTTTCTGCGTGTTCCATCAGGTCCGGGCTGATCATATGCGCTTCCATCAGCGCTTTTTTTTCATTTTCTTCCATACCGCGCAGGGAAAGAAAGGTATAGGGCTGTGGAAGCTCGCGCAGTGCGTCCAGGGTCCGCTGGACGCACTGCTCGCATTGTTCAGCCGTCATGCGGGCCAGGAAAGGCAGATCTTCATAATTCCTTGCCAGGCGTACCCGTGATGAAACCACGATATCGCTCATTGATTTCCCTCCCTGGCAGGCGTCATGGCCCGAAGCTCATCCCGCAGGCGGGCCGCCTCCTCGAAGTTTTCTTCCGCTACAGCCGCTTCCATTCGGGCGCGAAGCTCTTCCATCAGGGATTGGCGGGCCTGTTCCTCTTCGCTGACGGGAGGCCTCCGGCCTGCGTGCTGGGTACGGCCCTGCACCCGGGTAATCAGGGGCGTAAGTTCCTTTCGGAAGGCTTGATAGCATTCCGCGCAGCCAAGCATGCCTGTTTTTTGAAATTCGGCGTAGGTTTCCCCGCATCGGGGGCATACGATGTCCGGCGTTTGGTTTTTGGCGGTCATGGACGACATCACGGCGGCAAGCACCGCCTGAAGATTTCCGGCTTGGTATTTTTTCAGGCATTGACGGCAAAGATGCCGGGTGGTGGATTCGCCGTTGATCACGGTGGTCACCATCACCTCCGCCTGGTTTTTTCCGCATTCCTCGCAGAGCATAGGAGTCCTCCTTCATGAAAAAACAAAAATAAATGCTTGTGGAGCGCTTCCATAGTATGCGCCTGTTCCGGCATGGTTACGGCGGCAAAATCATCCGTTTTCAGGGGTTTTGCGCTGCTGCATCACGGTGAGCAGCATGCATTTGAAAATCTTTGCCCGCTGTACGTCCTTCACCGCTTCCGGCACGGGACCGGCCAGCGCCTGAGGAGACAGGGCGGCCGCCATTAACTGAGCCGCTTCATTGCTGACCACTTTTCTTTCCGCCAGCTGGGCGCACAAAACCTGGGCGGTTTGGGCGTCCAGGCTGTCGCCCACCCGTTCCCGCAGCAGGTAATCCAAATGATCGCCGCTGGTCTGCCGCACGCGCACGATGCGGATGTAGCCGCCGCCCCCCCGCTGGGAGGAGGTGACGTAGCCGTGATCCAACGTAAACCGCGTGGCCAGTACATAATTGATTTGGGAAGGAGCGCAGTGGAAGTATTCCGCCAGTTCATTCCGCTTTAGCTCCACTTCAGGCTGGTCCTCCTGAAGCATGGCTTTGATAAAGCTTTCGATGGTATCGCTTAATCGCATGATCATCCCTCCAAAGAAATTGTCTTTCTTTGACCATTGCATTGTACCACATTCCGATGAAATATGCAAGCGTTCAGGGATGAATATTTTTAGAAAAAAGATATAAATATGGGGGAAACCTTCTTTGTGGACGCAGTGCCCAGAAACCCTGCCCTGGGGCCAGTTTTCACCGGAAGGGCCGCAACGCCTGGAAAAAATCCAGCAGATGATTTTCAATGAAGGGCGGGCGGCAGCCCCGGAAAGGCCGAAAGGAACCGGACAGCAAAGAATGGTTTCCCCCAGTTATTTGAATGACAACAACACCTACGCTTATTCGTTTTGCAGCATTTCCGCATACTGTTCCCGGGTGATCAGGGTTTTTCGCGGTTTGCTTCCTTCGGACATACTGATGATATTCCGCTTTTCCATTTCGTCGATCAGCCGTCCTGCCCGGGCGTAGCCCACCCTCAGGCGGCGCTGGAGCATGCTGGTGGAGGTTTGCCCGTCCTCCACGGCCATTTCGATAGCCTGCTGCAAGAGATCCTGGAAGCTGCCCTCGCCGTTGCCGGAAGCGCCGGGATCGTCGTCCCGGCTGGTGATCTCGTCAGCGCCTCGTTCTTCTGTGGCATTTTCCAGATGATCCACGATGTTGGGATCGTAGTCCGTCTGATACCGGCTGCCGATGTATTCGGCGATGGCGTTCACTTCCTCGTCGCTGACGAAACAGCCCTGCACGCGGGTGGGGGAAGCGCCGGTGGGCTTGTAGAGCATATCGCCCTTACCCATGAGCTTTTCCGCGCCGTTGATGTCGATGATGGTGCGGCTGTCCGTACCGGAAGACACGGCGAAAGCGATGCGGCTGGGGATATTGTTCTTGATTACGCCGGTGATAACGTCCACGGAGGGGCGCTGGGTAGCCAGCACCATGTAAATGCCCGCGGCGCGGGCCAGCGCGGCCAGACGGCGGATGGATTCTTCCACGTCCTTGCGGCATACTTCCATCAGGTCCGCCATTTCATCGATGATCACCACGATATTGGGCAGCACCTTTTCGGTGCCCTGATTGGCTTTGTTGTATCCCGCCAGATTGCGCACGCCCTGGGTGGAAAATTTGCCGTAGCGTTCCAGCATTTCCTGCACCACCCAGGAAAGCGCCCCGGCGGCTTTCTTAGGATCGGATACCACAGGCACCAGCAGGTGGGGGATGGGATTGTATACGCTCAGTTCCACCTGCTTGGGGTCCACCATGATCAAGCGCACCTGCTCGGGGGTGGTGCGGTACAGCAGGCTGCACACGATGGAGTTGATGCAAACAGATTTGCCGCTGCCCGTAGCGCCGGCGATGAGCAAATGGGGCATTTTGCTCAAATCGCACAGCACCGGCGCGCCGGCGATATCTTTGCCCAGGGCAACCAGCAGGGGAGAGGGGTTGGCTTTCATTTCGGGGCTGTCCAGAACCTCTTTCAGGGATACGGTGCTCACCAGCTTGTTGGGCACTTCGATGCCGATATAATTTGTTCCCTGAATGGGCGCTTCCACGCGCACATGCTGGGTTTTCAGCTCCAGGGCCAGGTTATCCGAGGTATTGGCCACCTTGCTCACCTTCACGCCGGGAGCGATCTGGATGGCGAAGCGGGTGATGGAAGGGCCGTGCATGATCTGCTTGACTTCGGATTCCACGCCGAAGGAACGTAGGGTGCCTTCTATGATCTGGGCCCGGCGTTCGTCTTCCTGGGCAGCGTCTTCCTGGGGCACGTGCTTTGAATCGCGCAGCAGGCGCAGCGGCGGGGCGTCATAGGGAAATACATCCTCCATGGTGATCTGCTTTACCTTGGGGGCAGTGGTGCCGTCCAGCCGTTTGCCGGGCGCGTCCTTTTTTTCCTGACGTGGGGAAATGGCGATTTTTTCGCCTGTAATGGGCATCACGGGGTCGGTGAATACCTGCTTGGGTTCGCCTTTGGCCGTGGTATGATCGGGCATTTCCAGCGCCGCTTTTTTCTGGTTCACCTGGGCGGCCCAGGACGCGGGGGCGTCCTTCGGCGCGGATACGGCGGGAGCGGGTTCCGCGTCCTTCGCGGCATGGCGGGGTGCAGGAACGGGCTTGGGTACCGGCACGTTTGACGCCGCTTTGGCAGCGGGTTGAATTTGCTTTACTACGGCGCCTTCCGGTACTTCCCAGGGAAGATCGTCCTCGTCCAGAGCCTGACCGGAGGGAGCGGGCTTGGGGGCGATCGCAGGCTTTGCGTTTTTTTCCGATCTCCTTTGCCGTTCAGAAGACCGTTCTTTTTCCACGGGCTTATCCGTATCCAGGGGAGGCTGGGTTTCGATGACGGGCTCCTGTTTGGAAACCGGCCCTGTTTCTTTCAGCCGGTTTAGAATGCCGGACAACAGGCTTGGCTTCTCTTCTTTTTTTTCGGCCGGCTGTTTATCCATCTGAACCGGTTCGGCGGTCTTGCGCCAGTCGGGCGTTTCCATGGCTGGGCGTTTTTCTTCCGTCGGAAAACGTTCCTCGTACAGGTCGGGCTGCACGGGGAAAAAGCCCTGATCGTCCTGCTTGGACTGGGCTGTGTAAACGGGCTGCGTGTTATAAATCGGCGCAGTGCGGTAATAATCCGGGGGCGCGGTCTGCTCTGGCTGAACGTCCGCGTCAGAATAAAGCGGGGCCTGCTCTGCCGGGGGATTCTCCTGGTTCGGGACAGGCTGTTCTTCCTGCCGCCTGATGCGCTTTTCCCGCTGCTTTTCGCCCCAGTCCGACGCGGCGCGGAACATGCTGCCGGGATGCAGCCGCAGGAAAATCAGAAGCAGCGCAAGGATCAGTGCGCCTACCAGCAGGCATGCGCCCATGCGCGTGAGCAGTTGGGCCAGAGGATAGGCGATCAGCATGCCGATCAGGCCCCCCGCGCCGGTGGAGCGCTGGAGATACGCCTGGTTCAGGCACGCGGTATAGTGATCCCCCGCGCCAAAACCGGCGTATTCCGCCTGACGGCTCACAAAATCCAAATAGGGCAGAGAAATGCCCCCGCCCTGAGGCACCCGGGCGATCAGGGTATAGCCCGCCAGCGCCAGCAGGTACAGGGCGGTCACAATAAAAAAATTCCTCGCAGACACCCGGTGACGGCAGGAAACAAGCAGCTTAGCCCCGCCCCAGATCAGCAGAAATATCAGCCCGGGGCACAGGGGGCCGCACAGGCCCAGCAGCATCCAATACAGCTGATGCAGGTAATAGCTTTCCTGAATGCCGATCATTGCGATCATAAGAGCCATGCCCAGGGTGAGCATGAACATGCCCAAAGTAATGTATAAAGCCGCGCCCCGGCCAGTGGTATGGACGGGGGCGGGCTGGTTTTGCGGTTTGTTTTTTGCGGCGGTTGCGCTCATGGTTTCTCCTTTTTGAGTTATTCAAGCGCCAGCTTGATATATTGTATAATGCCGTTTTCATCGGCGTACAGAGTAAAGATATCGCCGTTTAGCTTGTAGATGATTGCCGTGCCGGGACATACGCGGTAGATTTCAGCAGCCGCTTCATCCAGGTTAAGCCGCGTCATCGGTTCCTGGCCGATCAGGGCTTCCGCTTTGATCAGGGTGGTTTTTCCGGTAAAGATGCCGAAGTAATCCACCCGATGGGACAGGATGCCGGTGACGGTTTCTTCGTTTTCGTCCGTCAAAATCATCGTGCCCCGCAGGTTGGCGGTTTCCACTTCAAAGCACGCGCCGCCGGGGTAGTATTCCGAATCGGCGGCCTGGGGATAGTAATCCGTCAGCACTTCCACGGACATGCCCAGCTCCCCTTCCATGTTGAAGCCCCACAGCGGGTAAACGCCCATGCAGATTTCGTCCATCTGTTCTTTCATGGTCATACCGCCCAGGTATTCTTCCGGTATGCTCAGCACGGACAGGGGAACGCCGTCCGGCGAAGTGTCCAGCCAATCCCACAGTTCGCTGTACCGGAACGAAACGGCCCCGGAATCCCCGGACAGGAAGGAAAGCTGGCTGTTTTCGTAGTACAGGATCAGGTTGCCGTTGCCGTCCAGGAAAAAGCGGTCGTAGGGCACGGGGAAAAGCTGGTTGTTTTCTAAGTAGGTGGAAAGGGTGGGCTCCACATCTTCTTCCAGATAGTTTTCGATGAACGCCTTGGCCCCCTCCGGGTCGGTGAACAGGTCTTCAAAGGCGACGGGTTCCCCGGTTTTCATGTTCAGGGTCATGGGATAATACACCTGGGACGGACGGCCCGCCAGCATTTTTCCCTTGGCGCTGAACACCAGGGACACAGAAGGGGCGCATTTCAGGTTTTCCCACGTTTCATCCCAAACATAGGGGACGGACGTGGCATAATCCATTTTGAGCCCCGTGCCGCCCGCCGAAAGGGTGGAAAGCAATTGAATATAGGCGGGGATTTGGGCCGTTTCCAGCATATATCCATTGATCTTTTCGGCCAGCGCCTGGGCCTCCGGGTTTTCGCTCCCGTTCAGCGACGGATAGGACACAAAGCTGCCAGCGGGGCCGTTTTCCGTTTTTTCCTCCCAGAAGCAATCGGAAAGCACGTCAGCCGGGGATTCGGCCAGGCCGGAGAAAACGGGCAAACAAAGCATCAGCAGCGCGAGCGTCAGGGCGGTGAAAGCGTTCACATTGTATTTCATGGCCATACCTCCACAATATACAGTATACCCTATTTTCCGTCGTTTTTCAAGGGGGCCAGCAGGATGGGCTGCGTCTGCGCTCCCGCCAATGCGGCGGCCAGGGCTTCGGGAATTTTGGCAAAATCCGCCACCACGCTGCGGGGTTTTCCGATGGGATCATCCTGACGGAAGGGCACTATATATACGTTTCGCATGGCCAAAATCTTCCCGATATTTTCCGCCGCCGTGGAAAGTCCATCGTTGGTAGAGGGGGCCACCAGCACCGGGCGGCTGTTGCGCAGGTGGGATTTGGCCCCCAGCAGCGCCGGGGTATCGAAAATGCCGTGGGCCATTTTGCCCATGCTGGCCCCGGTCATGGGAGCGATAACGTAGGCATCCAGCAGCTTTTTGGGGCCGATGGGTTCCACCTCTGGCAAAGTAGAAAGCGGTCCGTTTCCGGTCAATTCCTCCAGCGTCTGCCACACCCTTTCGCTGCTGAAAAAGCGGGTGTCCTCCTTCGCGGACCGTTCGGACAGAATGGGCGTCACCTCGTATCCCTGATTCACCAAGCTTTCGATCACCGAAAACACCTGCCCGAACGTGCAGAAGCTGCCCGTCAGGGCAAAGCCGATCCTGGTTTTGCTCATGCCGATCCCTCCCGTTCCATGTAGTTGAGCAGCGTTTCAGCGGCGGACAGGGGGCAGTACCGCCCCGGCAGGCCGCTTTCCAAAAACGCTTTGAGGCCCAGGATTTCCGCCGCGTCCCGGTCAATGCCGTAGGGGGCGCTGGCCAAGTCGATCAATACGCAATGCGGCCTGACGCGCCGCAGTTCCTTTTCCCCTAACACAGGAGCGGGCACGGTGTTGAACACCGCGTCCATCCGAGGCAGTACCTTTGGCATTTCCCGGATGGACACGCTGTTTTCCCCGGCCTCCCGCCTGCTTTCCTCCCGCCGGGCCGCCACCGTGACCGCAGCCCCCATGGCCCGCAGCAGCCCCGTCAGCGCCTTGCCGATGCGCCCATATCCGGTCACCAGACACTGAGAACCCCGCAGGGCCCGGTTCATGCGGGCCACGGCGGTGAACAGCGCCCCTTCGGCGGTCAGCTTCGCGTTTTCCTGGGTATAGCTTTCATCCGAAAGCACCCGCAGCAGCTTCCAGCCCCGTTTTTCCGCCAGCCTGTCAAAGGCCGCGTCCGTCATGCCGCACACGATCTTTTGCCCCCTGGGCAGCTGATCCGCCGTTTCCTCCGACAGATACGATCTTGGCAGCGGCAGCACCGCCATGTCCCAGGGGCCATGATCCGGCGTGGAGTGGCCCCGTGCGGTGCACAGTTCGGCCAAGTATTTATCCCTTTCCCCGTTTCCGCAGATCAGGACGCGCATATCATCCCTCCTTTTTCTTGCTGCTGTATCATATGAAAACAAAAATCTCTCTGTGCTGAAAAAAGGGGTGGAAAAATCAACGGGATTCCTGTATAATAAATTGATTTTTCATCAAGGAGGATGGAACATGGCAATCAAGCGGATGGTCAGCCTGCTTCTGGCGCTGCTGCTGTGCTTTGGCGTATCGGCAATGGCGGAGGAAGCGAACGCGCCTCAGTTCGTGATGGCGGGCTATGATAATACGCAGTACCGGGATTGGCTGAATAATCAGTTTTTTGTTCGGATGGAAGAACGCATGGGGATCAAGTTCGTATACCAGCAGTATACCGACGCGACCGCCTGGCAGAAGGCCAAGGACCAAATGACCGCGGGAAGCGACAGCCTGCCCGACGTGCTGTTTAAGGCGGCGCTGACCAGCGCGGAATGCATAGCGCTGCGGGAAAAAGGCGTACTCATCGACTTAAAGCCGTACCTGCAGGAAAACTGCCCCAACCTTTGGGCGATCCTGGAAGCGAATCCCGACTATTTGGCGGCTATTACCCTGCCGGACGGCAGCATCGCAGCCCTGCCCTTTATTTCGGAACCCTCCGCGCAGAATTATATGTGGATCAACCGGGAATGGCTGAAAACCCTGCGGCTGGAGGAACCCACCACGGCCCAGGAGCTGCTTGACGTGCTCACCGCCTTCCGGGACCGGGACCCCAACCGCAACGGCAAAGCGGACGAGATCCCCATGGGCTTTCTGGGGCCCTTCGATCTCAAATTCCTGGCCCACGCTTTCGGCCTGATCGCCAACGATTACAACGTATACGCGGAAAATAGCACGGTGAAATTCATGCCGCTGGAGGATAACTACCGCCTGTTCGTTACCTGGTGCCGGGACCTATACCGGGAAGGTCTGCTGGACAAGAACGGTTTTTCCTATACGGACGAAATGCGCACCGTCACCGATACCAATGCCACCGCTACCTACGGGATCATCCTGGCCAGCATGGCGGCGGATATTTTCCAGGTTTCCTGGGCGGAAAACTATGAGATCATGATGCCGCTTTCCTATGACGGCCAACAGGTGTACCGTGACTTTTCCGGGCCCGTGCTGCGGGGCACCTTCGCTATCACCAGCCATTGCGCGGAACCGGAAAAACTGCTCCAGTGGGTGGATTTCCTGTATACGCAGGAGGGAGCCATTCTGTCCGCCATCGGTCAGGAGGACGTGGATTATCTGGTGGACGGCGACGGCACCTGGCGGCTGCTGGAAAGCAACCAAAGCAATTATGACATGTACCGGGCGGGCACCCTCATCGAGGGCGGCGCGGAGAGCCCCGGCGTGATGGCGGGCGATTTCCAGAGCCGGATCAGCGGCGGAACCCTGGTAAAAACCATCCTGGAAAAACAGGAACAGTTCAGCAAATATGTTCAGCTGCCCTTCCCATATTATACTCTGACCGCTGATCAGGAAAAGCAGATCGCGCCTTTACAGGCGGAAATCGGTTATTATGTGGATATGCAGCTTGCGCGCTGGGTGCTGGGCGAAGAAGAAATAACGGATGAAAGCTTCATCAGCTTTGAAAAGCATCTGAATGAATTGGGTCTTGAACAGTTCCTGGCTTTCTGGCAGGATATTCTGGACCATCAGTAAGGAGGGGGAAGAATCATGAACCGCTATTCACAAATGCTTTCCAAGATGAAGCATTCGCCTGCTATGGAGCGTTTTTCACGCCTCTACGGCCGCCGGGAGGGCGAATTGGCCCGGCAGCTGAGCCGGTATACCAATTTGGTCAAGGCCCATGAGGAACTGTTTCACGCGGAAGATAAGCCGCTTTATCTGATCAGCGCACCGGGACGCACGGAAATCATCGGCAACCACACGGATCACAACAATGGCCGGGTGCTGGCTGCCGCAGTGAATCTGGATTGCGTGGCCTGTGTTTCTCCCCGGGATGATATGACGGTGAACATTCACAGTGCTGGTTATCCCCCCATTGAACTGAGTCTGAATGATCTAAAGGTCCATCCCGAGGAAGAAGGCACCTCCGCCGCTCTGGTGCGCGGTGTTGCCAAGGGCATGCTGGACCGGGGCTTCCGCCTGGGCGGCTTTGACGCCGCTGTGACCAGCGACGTGATGGGCGGCAGCGGCCTGTCCTCCTCCGCGGCTTACGAAGTGATGATCTGCGCCGTGATCGACGCCCTGTACAACGGCTTTACCTGCGAAAGCACGCCCCGGGCCCAGATCGCCCAGTACGCGGAAAACGTGTACTTTGGCAAGCCTTCCGGCCTGATGGACCAGATGGCTTCTTCCACCGGCGGCCTTGTGACCATCGATTTCAAGGCCGAGCCTGTGGTATCGCCTCTTTCTTTCAGTTTCCAGGACGCGGGCTATTCCCTGGTGGTGGTGAACACTGGCGGCAGCCACGACAACCTGACGGCGGAATACGCCTCCGTGCGCACGGAAATGCAGGGCGTGGCTGAAATGCTGGGAGCAAAGGTGCTGCGCCAGGTGCGGCCCGAGGAATTGTGGAAGCATATCCCCGAGCTGCGGGAGAAGCTGGGCGAGCGCGCCGTGCTTCGCGCTTTCCACTTCATGGATGAAAACAAGCGCGTGAAGGATATGGTACAGGCCATCCGCGGCAAGGACATTTCCGCCATGTTTGAAGCCATCATTGCTTCCGGAGAAAGCAGCTGGATGCTGCTGCAGAATATCTATCCCGCGGGCAGCAGCCAGCCCCTGTCGCTTGCGCTGGCCATGGCTGCCAGCCTGCTTAAGGGAAAGGGTGCATGGCGCGTGCACGGCGGCGGCTTTGCGGGCACCACGCTGAATTTCGTTCCTAACGATATGGTGGATGAGTTTGTGCGGCGCATGGAAAACGTGTTTGGCGACCATTCCTGCTTTGTGCTGGATGTCCGCCCGGAAGGCGCCGCCGTGGTGCTCAAGGAAGAATAAAAACCGTAAAACAATTGTTTGGTCGTCTACTGAATGAGAATTTTGACGCAGGAAAAGAGTATAGAGTTCAGAGTGCGGAGTTCAGATTTATATAGTCTGACAGTTTAGATTCCAAAATGTATAGACTATATTATCTGTACTCTGCACCCTGTACTCTGTACTCTTTACTCTAATCGGAGAGGGGGCGGGACAGTTGATTATCACGCACTCGGCGGAGGAAACCAGGGCCTTGGGGGCGCGTTTGGCATGCGTCTTAAAGCCGGGGGACACCCTGACCCTCCAGGGAGATTTAGGCGCTGGGAAAAGCGAACTTGCCCGGGGCATTGCCCGTGGATTAGGCGTATCCGGTCCGGTGCCAAGCCCTTCTTTCACGATCCTGAATATGTACGACGAGGGCCGTTTCCCCCTGTATCATTTTGACTGGTACAGGATCCATGATCCGGAAGAAATAGCGGAAATGGGCTTTCAGGAACAACTGAACGGGGACGGCGTGGCCTTGATCGAATGGAGCGAGCAGGCGCCGGAATACGTACCGGTAAGGCGCTTGAACGTGATCCTGCGGGCCCTGGATGAAAACACCAGGGAAATTTCCTTTGAACCCTTGGGCGGATTTCCTTTTTCGGAGGAACAGGTGAAATGATCTTATTCTGTATGGATACTTCGGGGCCGGTTGCAGGGGTAGCCCTGATCCAGGACGGCGCTGTACGCTATGAGGGGATGGCTGTGAACGCTTTCACCCATTCCCAGTCCATCCTGCCCATGGCGGAGGAAGCGTACCGCCGGGCAGGGCTGGAAATAGGTGATACGGATTATTTTGCCGTCACGGTGGGCCCCGGCTCTTTTACAGGCGTGCGCATCGGCGTGAGCACCGTCAAGGCCCTGGCCCATGCTATGGGTAAGCCCTGCATCGCTGTGGACGCGCTGGAAGCTATGGCGGCCGGCGCACAGCCTTTTTCAGGCGTGATATGCCCTATTCAGGACGCACGGGCGGGCCAGGTGTACGGCGCGGCGTTCCAGGGCGGCACGTTGGAGCGTTTATTGCCGGATGAACCTATCAAGCTGGAAAACTATCTGGAAAAGGTTTCTGCTTTCGGTCAGCCTCTTCTGTTCTTGGGGGATGGCATGCCGGTACACCGGGATGCTATACAAAGTATATTGGGCGAACGGGTGCTGTTCGCCCTGCCGCATCTGGCCTATCTGCGTCCCGCCGCCGCCGCGTATCTGGCCTGGGGTAAAACGGATGAGGCGGTGGATTATAAAAAATTGTCCCCCCTGTATCTGCGTCCTCCCCAGGCAGAAAGGCAGAAGAATCTGCGAGCCTTGTAACGGATTTTAGAGTTGAGAGTTGAGATTTATATAGTCGATCAAACAGACGGTCAACCTGCATGTATTATAATGTCCCCGTGAAACTGGACCAGCGGTAGCGAAAAAAAGGTGAACATGGTAGAATAAAAGACGAGGGAGAGGATAGTGTGAAAACAAAGTTTGGAGCAAGTAATGGCCCACCAATCCAAAGGAAGGCAAAGCAAACA
>JAFXMP010000002.1 GCA_017530275.1 Clostridia bacterium
GCCCACCAGCGCGCTGGACCCCACCATGGTGGGGGAAGTGCAGGCTGTTATCCGTGACCTTTCCAAAACCGGCAAAACCATGATGATCGTCACCCATGAAATGAACTTTGCCCGGGCGATTTCCAACCGGGTTTTCTACATGGACGAGGGCGGCATCTACGAGGACGGCACCCCGGAACAGATTTTCGATCATCCGCAAAAAGAAAACACCCGGCGCTTCATCCGCAAGCTCAAGGTGCTGGAGCTGAACATCGAAAACCGGGATTACGATTTCTTTGGCATGGCGGGCGAAATCGACCAATACTGCAATAAGAATCAAATCCCTTACAAAACAGCCCACCGCGTCCGCCTGGCCTTTGAGGAACTGGTGCAGCAAATGCTGATCCCCGTTCTTCCGCAGCCGGATATTCAAACCGTGATCGAATACTCGGAAGCCGATGAAAGCGCGGTTCTGACCGTGCGTTACAACGGCCCAGCTTACGACGCGATCAAACAGGGCAACGAACTGTCCCTGAAAGTGCTGCAAAGCGCCGTGTCAGACATGGCTTACACCTGGGGTGAAAACGCGGAACGCCCCAATCAGGCGGTGCTGCGCATCCGAACGGCGTGACGGTTCTTTCCTGGTTTCCCGCAACTGCCTGATATGTGGACGCAGGCAGCGCCCCGCCGGGGGCGAAATAATAGCGATCGGAGGAAATGGAATATGGGCGGAATCAACGCGGTTGAACTGATCGGTTACTTTGGCTCGGCGTTGGTGCTGGTTTCCATGCTCATGATCTCCGTAATCCGCCTGCGCGTGATCAACCTGATCGGCAGCGTCATCTTCGCGGCCTACGCCCTGATGATTCAATCGTATCCCACCGCCGTCATGAACGTCTGTCTGGCGGGCGTCAACATCTATCATCTTGTGCGCCTGCTGAAGGAGCAGAAGCAATACGACGTGATCAAAACGGAACCGAAGGATGGGTACGTTTCCTATCTGCTGGAGCATTACGCAGAGGATATCCGCGTTTGGTTCCCGGAATTTGATTTGCAGAAGCTGAAACCCGATCTTTCGCTCCTGGTATGCTGTGACAGCAATCCCGCCGGCGTGTTTTTGGGCAGGATCGAGACGGACGGAAACGTGGAAGTGCTGCTTGATTACGCCACGCCGGTCTATCGGGACACCTCGGTGGGGCGTTATCTGTATGGGCAGATGGCCTTGCAGGGTTATGAAACGCTTACGTTCAGGGGCCAGGCGCCCCGGCATACGGCATACATGGAAAAGGTTGGGTATGAAAAGCAGTCTGACGGCGCGTATGTGCTGAAGCTGCTGCAGTGACCAAAATGAGTTGGGAGGGAATATAAATGTCCGGAAAAATCGCGCTGATCGCCCTGGAATCCGCCGAAAAGACCGGCCAGCGAGTGGATCAGGTCCTGGCTGAATGGCGGGGAGGAGAGCATTTTCTGATTCCGGTGGAGTGCCCCCGGTTCAGCAGCGGTGAAGGAAAATGCGTCATCAAGGAATCCGTGCGGGATATGGACGTATACATCCTGTTGGATGTATGCAACACGTCGCTGACCTATCAGATGTTCGGCGAAACCAATCGCATGTCTCCGGACGATCACTATCAGGATCTGAAACGGGTCATTGCCGCCTGCAACGGCAAGGCACAGCGGATCACTGTGATCATGCCTTTCCTTTATGAAGGACGGCAGCACAGGAAAACCACCCGTGAATCCCTGGACTGCGCCGTGATGCTGCGGGAATTGGAGATGATGGGGGTGCACAGCCTCATCACCTTTGATGCCCACGATCCCCGGATACAGAACGTGGTGCCCCTGATGGGCATGGAAAACGTGTCTCCCGCCCTGCAATTCACCCAGGCGCTTTTGACGGAATACGAGGATCTGACCATCGACAGCGATCACATGATGTTCATTGCCCCAGACGAAGGGGCCACCGGCAGGGTGGTGTTCCTGGCGTCCATTTTCGGCGTGAACATCGGTATGTTCTATAAGCGCCGGGATTATACACAAATCGTAAACGGCAGCAATCCAGTCATCGCCCACGACTTCTGCGGCGGCGATATGAAAGGCAAAGATGTGATCGTGGTAGATGATATGATCGCTTCCGGGGGCAGTATGCTGGATACCGCCCGGCAGCTCAAGGACATGGGCGCGAAGCGGGTGTTCATCTTCTCCACCTTCGGCCTGTTTACCAGCGGGCTGAGCAAATTTGACAAGGCGTACAGCGAGGGCTGGTTCGACCGGGTATTCACCACCAATCTGGTATACCAGAAACCGGAACTCAAGGAGAAGCCCTGGTACTTCTCCGTGACTATGGACCGGTATATCGCCGCACTGATCGATACGGTGAACAAGGGAAACACGCCCCACGATCTGATCAAGCCCGCGGGGAAGATACGGCAGATGCTGGATATGTACAGGTCAAGATGATCCATGAGCATAATGTATCACGGCTTGCGGGAATCATGTATGCGGAAAAAACAAAAGGAAGGTTGGGCATATGCAGTACAAAAAGTTTGGAAATACCTATTTGGTGCGGATCGATTTGAATGAGGAGATCATGGAGAAACTGAAATGCCTTTGCGAGAAAGAGAATATCGGCTTGGCGCGTGTGGAAGCGATCGGCGCGGCGAATCACGCTGTGATCGGCGTATATGATCTGAAGGAGCAGGTCTATCACCGGGAAGAATTGAATGGCTTTATGGAAATCACAAGCCTGATCGGAAATATCACCCGAAAAGATGGGGAAGCCTACCTTCATCTTCACGGAACCTTAGCAGATCAGGATCATGGGATTCACGGCGGTCATGTGATCGAAATGAGCGTCGGCGCAACCTGTGAAATGTTTGTAACCGTCCTGCCGGGAGAGGTGGATCGGATCAGGGACGATCATTTAGGGATCAATCTGATCAGTCTGTAAGGTATAAACCGTTGCTATGAGAATCTGATGCTGTATTCGCTTCGGAGAAAGAATATATGAATATACTGGGCATCGATTTGGGCGGTTCCAGGGTCAAGCTGGCGATCGTGGACGCGGGCCGCGTGCAGGAACTGAGAATCTTTCCCATCAACCATGATATGCCCATGCAGGCGGTGCTGAACGCCGTTGAAGCGCAGGCTGAAAGTATGGAAGGGATAGCCGGCTGCAAGGGCGTGGGCTTTGCTTATCCCGGTATCGTGGATATGCGAAATCAGCGGGTGCTGTGCATCAACGACAAATATACGGATGCGGCGGAGATCGATTTCGCGGGCTGGGCGAAGGAGCGCTTTGGGCTTGAACTGGTCCTGATCAACGACGCCGCGGCGGCTCTCTGCGGGGAAATGACCTACGGCGCAGGCCGGGGTTCTGACAGCGCGGTGCTGCTCATGGTGGGCACCGGCGTGGGCACGGCGGTCTGGTCTCAGGGCCGCCTGCTGACGGGAAAGCACGGCGCCATGGGTATCCTGGGCGGGCATATCGCCATTGACCATGAACACCCGCGAGAATGCACCTGCGGCAATTTAGGCTGTTTGGAAGCGTATGCCGGCACTTGGGCGCTGCCCGGCCTCGCCCGGGAGCATCCAAGCTATGAAAATAGCGCCTTGAGGCATGCGGAGCATATCGATTACCGCGCGCTGGCAGAAGGGATGGAAGCGGGCGACGCGGTTTGCCGGGACGTATTCCAAAGCGCCTGCCGCGCTTTGTGCACAGGAGCGGTCAATTTAGTGCACGCTTATGATCCTGAACTGTTGATCTTAAGCGGCGGCGCTTCGCGTATTGGCGCGCTGCGGACGGCCATCCAGGAACATTTGGATCGGTATGCCTGGACGCCTGGAGGCCGCGTGTGCGTCACAGTGGCGGAAAACCCGGAAGCATCCGTCGCGCTGGGCCTTTCCAGCCTGTTTGAAAAGAGGTAAGAAGAGGAAAAAGATGCGCTTTCAGAGCAATTATGATTTGTTTCCCCAGATTCATGTAGCGGCGGACAAACTGGCGTATGCTCTGGCGGACTGGGAAGCCATCGGCCGGGAGCTGCGGGACGCGGTCCAGGCGCGTGGCGCGGACAAAACGGTGCTGTGCGTGGATTGCTATCACGGCGTATGGGAAAAAGAGATTCTCGCGGCGCTCAAGAAGCTTCTCCAGCCTGACGCGGTGTTTTGTGCCTCCGACGCGCAGATCAGCAAAGAAAAAGCGCTGGACATGCTGCGTTACCATATCACGGACGACCGGGTGTTCGGCATCATGTCCCATTATCGGATAGGGGATTTTTTTGAGCCTGAAAAAGTGTGCGCATTCCGTGAAGCCATTGTTCATGCCCAGGGACTGGTGCTGGTGTTCGGCGTAGGCGCGGCGCACCTGTGCCAACCGGATATTTTGGTGTACGCGGACATGGCCCGATGGGAAATTCAATTACGGTTCCGTTCAGGCCGTCTCGCCAACTGGCTGGATGACAATTATGGGGAAGATTTTTTAAGAAAATATAAGCGCGCCTTTTTTATCGACTGGCGGGTGCTGGACAGGCACAAACGGGAATTGTTTCCCCGCATGGACTATGTGTTGGACACCAACGATGAAGCCCAACCCAAATTGATGACGGGAGAAGCCTTTCGCCGGGGCCTGGACGCCGCCGTGACGCGGCCCTTCCGGCTCAAGCCCTATTTCGATCCGGGCGTTTGGGGCGGCCAATGGATGAAAGAGAAATTCGGTCTGCCAAAGGACGCCAAGAATTATGCCTGGAGCTTTGACTGTGTGCCGGAAGAAAACAGCCTGCTGCTGGAGGTCGGTGGCGTCGTGCTGGAAATCCCGGCCATCGACCTGGTTTTTTATCATCCGCGGGCCTTGCTGGGCGATAAGACCCACGCCCGCTTCGGCGCGGAATTCCCCATTCGCTTCGACCTGCTGGATACCATGGGAGGCGGCAACCTGAGCCTGCAGGTGCATCCCCTGACCGAATACATCCAGGATCGGTTCGGCATGCACTATACCCAGGACGAAAGCTATTATCTTCTGGACGCCGGAGAAAACACCCGCGTTTATTTGGGCTGCAAAAACGGAACGGAACGGGAAGCGCTTCAAAAGGCGCTTGCAGAAAGCCAAAGGACGGGCCAATTCGACGCGGAACGCTTCGTCAACGCCATTCCCGCTCACAAGCACGATCATTTTCTGATCCCCGGCGGCACCATCCATTGCTCTGGCAAGAACTGCATGGTGCTGGAAATCAGCGCCACCCCCTACATCTTTACCTTCAAGTTATGGGATTGGGGACGGCTGGGCCTGGATGGCAAGCCCCGGCCCATTCATTTGGAGCACGGCATGCACAACATCCAGTTTGACCGGGACACGGCCTGGGTGATGAAGAACCTGGTCAACCGTGTGGAAACGCTATACGAAGACGCTCACGTGACGGAGGAGCGCACCGGACTGCATGAACGGGAGTTTATCGAAACCCGGCGGCACTGGTTTAATGCGCCGGTTGCACATAACACCCGGGACAATCTGAACGTATTGAATCTCGTGGAAGGTCAGGAAGCCTTGGTGGAGAGCCCGACAGGCGCGTTTGATCCCTTCCCTGTGCATTACGCGGAAACGTTCATCGTGCCCGCGGCGGTGGGAGCGTATACGATCCGGCCTCTCAAATATGGCGAAAGCGGCAAAATGGCCACCATCAAAGCGTTCGTTCGAGTTTGAATAGTGGAAAATGGTAAGCGCCTCAGCAAATCACGGATAGAAAAGGGAAAAGAAAAAGGCCGATATAGGCTTAACCTATACTGTTAATCAACTCGGTTATCCAAATAACAGAAATCTCTTTTGTTTTTTCGCTTGAGAGATTTCTGCTTTTCGCTTGGTTTTGCAGTTGAGAAATTTTTTGAGAAAAGGGGTTGACAGAGCGGGAAAACGTGATACAATACGATTGAAGGTCAAAGAAAGTCAGTAAATTGATCTTCGGATGACGATACTATCCCGAATGGGGGTTGATTTTATGAGCAACAATCAGTACACCCAGAAATCCATGGAAACCATCCAGCTGGCCCAGCGCATGGCCCAGGAAAGAGGTCATCAGCAATTGGAACAGGCGCACCTGCTTTCCGCCCTGCTGAATCTGCCGGAAGGGCTGATCCCGCAGCTTTTGGCGAAGATGAACGTGGATGCCGACACCCTGCGCCAGGGTACGGACAGTATTTTGCAAAAGCTGCCCCAGGTGCGCGGCCTTTCCCGGGAGGAGGGCAAGGTTTATGTATCCGCCGATATGGACAAGGCCCTTCGAACTGCGGCGGATGAAGCGGCCCGGATGAAGGACGAATACATTTCGGTGGAGCATTTGTTCCTGGCCTTGATCAAGACGGCGGACAAGGACCTGGCGACCCTGTTCAAGCGGCTGAACATTTCGGAGGGCGCGTTCCTGAAAGCGCTTTCGACGGTGCGCGGCGCGGCCCGCGTGACCAGCGACAACCCGGAGGACACCTACGACGCCCTGGCGAAGTACGGCTCTGATCTGGTGGATATGGCCCGGAAGGGCAAGCTGGACCCCGTCATCGGCCGCGACAGCGAAATCCGGGACGTGATCCGCATTCTGAGCCGCAAGAGCAAAAACAATCCCGTTTTGATCGGTGAGCCCGGCGTGGGCAAAACAGCCATCGCCGAGGGCCTGGCCCTGCGCATCGTGCGCGGCGACGTGCCCGACAGCCTGAAAGACCGCTCCGTGTTCTCCCTGGACATGGGCTCCCTGATCGCCGGGGCCAAGTTCCGGGGCGAGTTTGAAGAACGCTTAAAAGCGGTTCTTGCCGAAATCAAAAAGAGCGAAGGCAAGATCATCCTGTTCATCGACGAGCTGCACACCATCGTGGGCGCGGGCAAGACCGAGGGCAGCATGGACGCGGGCAACCTCTTGAAGCCCATGCTGGCCCGGGGCGAGCTGCACTGCATCGGCGCGACCACCCTGGACGAATACCGCAAATACGTGGAAAAGGACGCGGCCCTGGAACGCCGTTTCCAGCCCGTCATGGTGAACGAGCCCACGGTGGAGGACACCATTTCCATCCTGCGCGGCCTGAAAGAACGCTACGAGGTGTTCCACGGGGTCAAGATTCAGGACGGCGCTCTGATTGCCGCCGCTACCCTGTCCAACCGTTACATCACCGACCGTTTTCTGCCCGATAAGGCCATCGACCTGGTGGACGAAGCCTGTGCCATGATCCGCACGGAAATGGACTCCATGCCCCAGGAACTGGACGAGATCCGCCGGCGCATCATGCAGCACGAAATCGAGGAAGCGGCCCTGAAAAAGGAAACCGACCCGCTCAGCCAGGAACGTTTGACGATCCTGCGCCAGGAACTGTCCGACATGCGCGACCAGTTCCAGGAAATGCAGACCCGCTGGGAAAACGAAAAGAACGATATCGGCAAGGTGCAGAAGCTGCGCGAGGACATCGAGCGGGTGAACGCCGAAATCGAAAAGGCCAAGCAGAAATACGATCTGACCAAGGCGGCCGAACTGCAATACGGCGAGCTGCCAAAATTAAAAGCTGAACTGGAAGAAGCAGAAAAGGAAAACCCCGTCAAAAACACCCTGCTGCGTGACAAGGTGACGGAGGACGAAATCGCCCGCATCGTATCCCGCTGGACGGGCATTCCCGTGAGCAAGCTCATGGAGGGCGAACGGGAAAAGCTGCTCCGCCTGCCCGACGTGCTGCACAAGCGGGTCATCGGCCAGGACGAAGCCGTGGAAAGCGTCAGCGAAGCCATCCTGCGTTCCCGGGCGGGGGTGGCCGACGAAAACAGGCCCATCGGTTCCTTCCTGTTCTTAGGCCCCACCGGGGTGGGCAAAACCGAGCTGGCGAAGACCCTGGCCGAAGCCCTATTCGACGACGAAAAAAACCTGGTGCGCATCGATATGACGGAGTACATGGAGAAATTCTCCGTCAGCCGCCTGATCGGGGCCCCTCCGGGATATGTGGGCTATGAGGAGGGCGGCCAGCTCACCGAAGCCGTAAGACGGCATCCCTACTCCGTGGTGCTGTTCGATGAAATGGAAAAGGCCCATCCCGACGTGTTCAATATCCTGCTGCAAATCCTGGACGATGGGCGCGTTACCGACAGCCAGGGCCGCACCGTTGACTTCCGCAACACCATCCTGATCATGACCAGCAACTTAGGCTCTGCGCAGATTTTGGACGGCATCGACGCAAACGGCCATCTGTCCCAGGAGACTAAGGATGCCGTACAAGGTTTGCTGCGCAGCCATTTCCGCCCTGAGTTCCTGAACCGGATCGACGATACCGTGATGTTTACGCCTTTGGATAAGGCCCAGGTGCGCTCCATCGTGGACCTGCTGCTGAACCGGCTGAAAGCGCGGCTCAAGGAAAAGCAGCTGAACCTGCGCCTCACCGACGCGGCGTTCGACAAGCTGATGGACCTGGGCTACGATCCCGTTTACGGCGCCCGGCCCATGAAACGGGTTCTGCAATCCAAAGTGGAAACCCTGGTGGCCCGCAAGCTGATCGCCGGGGATATCCTGCCCGGCCAGACAATCGTGGTGGATGCCCCTGCGGATGGAGATTTCACCGCGTCAGCTGAATAAACCCATCGCTTATCTTACACGACTGCCGGAGGGGGCATGCCCCTCCGGCAGTAAATTTGTGTGCCGGGCATGGCACGATTCTTGCGGGTGAAAGTCCTGCCACGGGTATTTACCGCCAAGTGTAGCGAACCGCAAGCTGCTGCCGGCAACGGCAGGAGGGGAGGAAGCGGTGTAGCAAAGCCAGCGAGCCTACGA
>JAFXMP010000302.1 GCA_017530275.1 Clostridia bacterium
ACAAGCCCCTTTTTTACCTCATTTTCCCAAATTTGGCCAAAAAAAGACCGCAGATTTCTTCAACCTGTGATCTTGAAATGCATCACTTTTCATTTGACAAACCCTGAAACCCTTGGTTTAACAGTGATAAGGAACTAATTTACTTATCAACTGTTAGCTGACGGTTTCCGGGGTGCATACGGACAAATCCCGTCTGATTTCTAACAGGAAGTCAGACGGGATTTTCTCTTTATATCACGATATCACGAATTATGGAGGACATACCATGAAAACCTTAATATCTTGTGCCTACAACATGGATAACTGCTGTGTAGAATTGAAATTCAACGATGGCAGCATGATTGCCATTGATACGATTGCGGTTGAAAATGAGATTGCCGACAATATGTATCAGCGGTCAGAATTGGACTATCTGATTTACAATGACCCGATTGGATATGCCGACCTTATCTTGAATGGCGATTCCGAAACCTATTTCAAAACTGTAACTGAATGTAATTCTTTGGATACTTAACAATCACACCACCCATGGAAAGAAAAATTTCTATGGGTGGTTCTTTTTTATTTCATGTTTAGGTTATGCGGATAACCTTTGACTTATCTGCGTAAAATGAATAGAATAAAAGAAGATTATCACCTAAATGGGAGGGAAAGCAAAAATGGAACAACGTGTGCGGATTTGTGACATTGCGGAGGAATTAGGACTAAGCACCGCTACGGTATCGAATGTGATCCACGGTAAAACAAATAAAGTTTCCGATGAGACAGTTCAGCGTGTAACAGCCTTGCTGGAGGAGCGTCAGTACATTCCCAGTATGGCAGGGATTCTCCTTGCACGGAATAGTTCCAAAATCATCGGTGTCTTTGTCAATGACCACGAAAAATATGAGGGACACACGCTGGATGATTTTTTCATTGCGTCCTCCTTAAACTTCCTTTCCACAGAAATTGAATCCAGCGGACGGTTTATGATGGTAAAAAAAGCCAAATGCGCTGAGGAAATCATTCGATTTGCCTCCATGTGGAATATGGATGGGATTGTTGTGATTGGATTTTGCGATCCGGATTATATGTACCTGCGTAATCATATGCGAATCCCTTTTGCGGTTTATGATGGCTTTTGCGAAAAACCGGAGCGAATACTCAACATCACGATTGATAATTTTGAAGGTGGCTATCAGATGGGATGCCATTTCCGTGAATTAGGGCATCAAACAGCTCTGTGCATTTCGGATAATAACATTTGCGTGGACATGGAACGCTTCTGCGGTTTTTGCAAGGGATTTGCCCCCGGTAAGGCAGATCTTTTGCTGATCCCAATGCAAAAGGAACAGAGATGGTCGTTTTATCTGTCAAATTTGGAGAAATTTCAACAGGTGACCGCTGTGTTTGCAGTTTCAGATTACTATGCTATAGATTTGATGCATTTCCTGATTGAGCAAGGCTTTTCAGTGCCAGAGGATATTTCTGTGGCAGGATTTGATGATACGCCTATGTGTGAAATGGTCACTCCAACTTTGACCACAATAAAACAGGATGGTGCTTTGCGTGCAAAAATTGCTATTAGAAAGCTGAAAGAGCTGAGAGAAGGTAAAGAAATCTGCACAGAAGTGAAATTGCCAGTGTCTTTAGTTGTACGCAGAAGCACGAAGGAACATAAGTAAAATTGCACAAATCTACAAAGCGTATTTTGTAAATAGTTACATACTTAACCTTTGTAATTCCACTTCCCGGTTGCTACAATGGAAACAAATCAATTGGGAGGTGTGTTATGAAAACAAAGGATCATTTTTTCAAAGCAGTATGCACCCTGGCAATTCCTGTAGCATTGCAATCCATGCTGCAATCTTCTTTTAGCATGGTAGATCAAATCATGATCGGGCAATTGGGTGAAATCAATGTGGCCGGTGTGGGCTTGGCAGGAAAATTTGCATCGATTTATTCTGTGGTGATTTCCGCCATTGGCGCTGTTGCCGGAATTATGATTGCTCAGTATCTGGGGCAGAAAAACCGAAGCGAAGTCCGCCGGAGTTTCTTTACAAACTTGCTGCTGGGAGCAGGCATTGCCGGAATGTTTATGGTAATATGCACCCTGTTTCCGAATCAGATCATGGGAGCTTATACCAGGGATGTGCAGACCCGTCAGGCGGCAGCAGAATATTTGATGTTGATTTCCGGAACTTTTGTTCCTATGGCTGGAGCAACCCTTCTTTCCACATTGTTCCGTTGTTTGGAAAAGCCCCGGCTTCCCCTATATGCCAGCATTCTGTCAGCGTTGTTGAATACCAGCTTGAATTACATTATGATTTTCGGCAAGCTGGGGATCTCACCCATGGGTGTGCGTGGTGCGGCATTTGCTACAGTAATTTCCCAATGTGCCAATTTTCTGCTGATGCTCCTAATGCTTTCCAAAAACGGTTTCCTTTTGAAATCCAACGAAGGAGAACCCACTGTAACACTCCGAATGAACTGGAGGCAGTATTGGTCTATGCTGCTGCCTTTGCTGGTATGCGAGGTGGTGTGGAGTCTGGGGGAAAATGTCTATGCCACCATCTACGGGCACATGAGTACCGATGCCAGTGCTGCTATGACTTTGACCAATCCCATCCAGGGTTTGGTGATCGGTGCGTTGTGCGGATTGTCTCAAGCGGCAAGTGTGATCATCGGAAAACACCTGGGCAGTGGTGAAAACGAGGAGGCCTATTGGTCAGCGAAAAAGTTGATGGTCTATGGTGCGATTGGCTCGGTAATTCTATCGACCATCGTAATTTTCACCAGTAAGGTGTATGTGGGGATCTATCAGGTGGATAACGTGGTAAAATCCTTGACCGTACAGATACTCTATGTCTATGCCGTTGTAGTTCCGTTTAAGGTTCTCAACATGATTCTTGGCGGCGGAATTATCCGAAGTGGCGGACGAACAAAATATGTCATGTTCATTGATATGGTCGGTACATGGTGTTTTGGTGTTCCTTTGGGGCTTTTAAGTGCATTCGTCTGGAAGTTGTCCATTCCTTATGTATATTTTCTACTGTCACTTGAGGAGTGTATTCGCTTTGGCATTTCGTTGATCGTATTTCGCAGACGAAAATGGATGAACCAGTTGGAAGCGTCATGAAGTAATGGAGGATTATCATATGGAAAGAAAAATTGTATTAAAACAAGATATTTTAGATGCGCTGCTCAGCGTTGGGGTAAGTAAAGGACAAACGATCATGGTTCATACCTCTCTGAGTAGTTTGGGATTTGTCTGCGGCGGAGCGCAGATGGTAATCGAAGCACTTATAGAAGCAGTCGGTAACGAAGGAACGATTATGATGCCTACGCAATCATGGAAAAACCTTGATCCCACTACAGGCGTTCATTGGGAGGAACCGGAAGATTGGTGGCAATTGATACGGGATAATTGGCCAGCATATAACAAAGAGATTACCCCTACAAACACGATGGGTGCCGTTGCTGAAATGTTCCGAAAATGGCCAGGCGCACTAAGGAGCGATCATCCGGCCCGCTCTGTGGCTGCATGGGGAAAGTATGCTGAATACTTGACCGCTGCCCATGACCTTTCCAATATTTTTGGAGACGGCTCACCTATTGGAAAACTATATGAATTGGATGGCCTGGTTTTATTGATTGGCGTGGGATATGACAAAAATACATCGCTGCATCTGGCAGATGTCCGGGCAGATTATCCCGGTAAGCATAACAGTATCGAACATAGTGCGGTCATGGAAAATGGTCATCGTGTCTGGAAGCGGTACGAAACACTTTTTGTAGATGGTGAAGATTTTAATGAGATCGGAACTGCTTTTGAAAATGCGTGTCCCATCCACAAGGCATCGCTTGGTAATGGCACAATCCGTCTGATGAAACAGCGGGATCTGGTAGATTTTGCTGTAAGATGGATTGAAGAAAACCGCAAATAGAAAAAACGCTGCAAATTTCTCCTTACGTGATGGAAATTGCAGCGTTTTTTCTGTTTGATATGTTTAAGATTCAAAGGCAAATATTGTCTCCGTTGGCAGTTTCTCGTTCTCACAGTTCAGAAGATAGGCTATTGTGTTCGCATGTACATGGGGACGGTTCTACTGTATCTGTCCCCCATGTACACTCCCGGCACGCGAAAGGACCGCCCTGCGGCGGTCCTTTCGCGCGTATGCGTTCGCTTTTACTTCACGACGCCCTTTTGCAGTATGATGTTGGCGTAGAGCGCGCCCTCGCCGGTGGCGACGACGGCGTAGGCCTTTTTCGCCACCTCGTAGAACTGGAAGCGCTCGATGTGGCCGATCTTCGTGCCGGGCTCGTGCTTCTCGACGATCTTCGCGTACTCGTCCCAGATCGGGGTCTCCACCGGGTCGCCGGGCACGACCTCCATCAGCGAGACGGGGGCCTCCACGTAGGGGTCCAGCGGGAACAGCTGGAGGATCGCGTCCAGGATCTCCGGCACGCCGTGGCCGTCCAGGCGCACCAGCTGGCTGTTCTTCGCGATGGAGGCGGCGGGGAAGTTGCCGTCGCCGATCACGAGGGTGTCGCCGTGGCCCATCTCCATCAGTATCTTCAACAGTTCCGGGGTCAGTATGCTCGGAATGCCCTTGAGCATCTTTCACACATCCTTCCTTTACTTCTTGTAGAACGGCCCGTAGTTGGCGCAGGCGCGGTAGTCGGCGCCCTCCTTATCCATGCCGAAGGCGTTCCAGGCCGCGGGCCTGAAGATCTTCGTCACGGGCACGTTGTGCATGGCCACCGGGATGCGCAGCATCGAGCAGAACGTGATCAGGTCCGCGCCGATGTGGCCGTAGCTGATCGCGCCGTGGTTCGCGCCCCAGTTGTTCATCACGTCGTAGGCGGTGGCGAACGGGCTGCCCGCCACGCCGTCACAGCGCGGGGTGAACCAGGTGCAGGGCCAGGTGTAGTCGGTGCGCTTCCACAGGGTGTCGGTCACCTCGTCGGGCAGCTTCACCGTCCAGCCCTCGGCGATTTGAAGCATCGGGCCCAGGCCGTCCACCAGGTTCAGGCGGATCATCGTGGCGGGCATCTCGCAGTCGGTCACGAACCGGCTGGAATACCCGCCGCCGCGGAAGTAGCCCAGGTCGGCGTAGTTCCAGGTGGTGCTTGCCATGATGGCCCTCTGGTCGGCCTCGGTGACCTCGTACCAGGGCTTCATCAGGCGGTTGCCCTGCGCGTCGCGGGCCTGGCCGTTGGCGTCCAGGCAGCAGGCGCCGGAGTTGATCAGGTGGATGAAGCCGCCGTTCTCCTTCGCCACGCCCGTGAGCTCGTAGCCGGTGCAGCGCTTCACGGCCTCGGGGCTCCAGTAGGTGCGCACGTCGGCGAACATCTGGGCGCGGTTGGTCAGCAGCTTCATGAACAGCATGCCCAGCCCGTTCAGCACGTCGTTCTCGGTGGCGAACACATAGGGCTCGCGCGCGCCGTTGTGGTCGAAGGACGTGTTCAGCATGGCCTCGGGGTAGTCGCAGTTCGGGTAGAAGTCGGTCCACTGGCGCT
>JAFXMP010000035.1 GCA_017530275.1 Clostridia bacterium
GGAGACACATAGGGCGTAAGCCAGCCGTTGGCCTTGAACGCTTCATAGTCGGAGGGGTCGCCCAGCCACACCAGGTCGCTGGCGATCTGGCCGCCGTCCTGAGCTTCGGTGGTCATTTTGGTCACCAGCTTGCCGCCGCCGGCATAGTAGTATTCCATATCCACCGTGGGATACTTGGCTTCAAACGCCTTTTCGATGGCCTGGAGCTGCGCTTCCTGCATGGAGGAATACAGCATTACTTTGCCGGAGGGCTCCGCCATGGCAATGGAAGCCATGGAAAGCACCATGATCAGGGCGAGCGCTAATGCTACGATCTTTTTCATACGAAGGGGCCTCCTTTTTTTATTTGGTATCTTTTTTTCCATTATACAAATGGGACGGGCTTTTGTCAATCCTTATTTCGGGAATATCCCCAGATGATCCATGATTGCCGGTGGTGTGCAGGAGCTATTTGACGGGCTATATTTTTTATGATATGTTATGGTTGAAAGTATGGTTGACTATGCTTTCGGAAGCATTGGAAAAGCCGCCTCCGGCTGGAAAGGAATACAGTATGGACCTGAAACGCCTGACCGAACGCACCTGGTTTTTTCCCTTTGAACAGGAAAGGGACCGCCCGAACCTGGGCTATATCCGAGGCGATCAATGGGCCCTCGCGGTGGACGCGGGGCATTCGGACGCCCACGTGGAAGCATTTTATCAGGCACTAAAACGGGAAAACCTGCCTCTTCCCGCCCTGACTGTACTCACCCACTGGCACTGGGATCACAGTTTTGGACTGCATAGGATCACCGGCCTTTCCATCGCTAACAGGATCACAAACCAGCACCTGCGGTCATTCCGCAAACGGGTGGATGAAGAAGGCCGGGAAGCGTTTCTGTCCCTGGATGAAAGCGTCCGGCTGGAATACGCGGGCGGGAAAGCGATCAGGATCGAAACCGCCGATATCGAATTTGAAAACGAACTGTTCCTGGACGCGGGCCATTGTCCCATCCGCCTGATTCAGGCGGAATCGCCGCATACGGATGATTCCACCCTCGTCTATGTGCCGGGCGAGCACGTGCTTTTCCTGGGAGACGCGGCGTGCGGGCCCTTCCCAACCGGGGAAAAGGACCCTGACCTGGTTAGGAAACTGGCGCACACAGTGAAAAGCGCTGGCGCCGAAATCTGCCTGGAGGGGCATTGGATCCCCCAAACCCTGCAGGAAATGCTGGATGATTTAGAAGCTGCAGAATAGGCAGAATGACGCGGAAAAGATCATATCACGATAAGGGAGCCATGCAATAGAAAAGGGAGCGCCGTGCGGGCACTCCCTTTCTTCATCCTGCGGGCATCGCGGAAATGCCGCCTTCCAGGATTTCCTTCTGTTTTTTCTTGGTAAGGTTCTTGAATACCAGGTCATAAGATCGGTCCAGCAGCCTTTTGAGCATCTCGTCCGGCACGGCCCCATCGGGCTTGACGGAATTCCAATGCTGCTTGTTGCTGTAATAGCCGGGGATGATGTCCGGGTACTGCTGCCGCATCAGCTCTCCTTCCAGGGGTTCCAGCTTCAAATTGATGTAATAAGGCTGATCCTCGCGGTCCAGCAGCACGGCGGCGAACATCTTCCCGCCAATGTGATACCGGACCCAGTTCCAATCCGGCTGCAGGTCCTTGGTCACTCCGGGCTTGGCAAGCAGGTATTCGTCGATCCAGGGATATTTCATGGGAAAACCCTCCCTATTCCAGCACGATTGATCCCTTGGTCACAGCCTGCATTCCAGGGCGGCAGCCGAGGAAGAAACGGTTATCCGTATTTCTTCAGGGAATCGGTCTTATCCACGCCGTTTTTTATATTGTTTGCGGCGTTATCCACGCCGTTTTTGATCCCGTTCGCAGTGTTGTCCACACCGTTTTTGATCCCTTTCGCACCTCCAGGCTGGCCTGCTCCGGGCCTTACGCCGCCGGTCACCTGCGCCGTTTCCTCGTCGATCAGCTCTCTTTTGCTGTTTTCCATGGTCTTTTCCTCCTCTACTTGTTTTCTTCATGTATTAATACGGGGCAAAAGAAACGCTGGAAGGAAGGATGATCATTTTTGATCATTTTTTTGCGTGCTGCTTATACGTTGAACCGGAACAGGGTCACGTCCCCGTCCTGCATCACGTAATCCTTGCCCTCGGAGCGCACCAGGCCTTTTTCCTTGCATGCGTTCATGCTGCCTAAATCGCGCAGGGTCTCAAAGGGCACGATCTCGGCGCGGATAAAGCCGCGCTCAAAGTCAGAATGGATCTT
The DNA here is from genome assembly GCA_017530275.1 of Clostridia bacterium. Next base: position 2,272 of record JAFXMP010000035.1, read on the forward strand.
GCCCGCCGCCTGGGGGGCTTTGGTGCCCTTGGTAATGGTCCAGGCGCGGCATTCGTCCTCGCCCGCGGTAAGGAAGGAAATCAGGCCCAGCAAGTGGTAGCACTTGCGGATCAGCCGGTCCAGGCCGCTTTGACCGATGCCCATTTCCTGAAGGAATTCTTCCTTTTCCGCCGGGTCCATCTGGGCGATTTCCTCTTCGATGCGGGCGGAGATCACCAGTACCTCGGCCTGCTCCTCTTTGGCGATGGCCTTTACCTGCTTGACGAAATCGATGCTGTCCTCGTCCTCGGCCACTAAATCCTCCGCGATGTTGGCGGCGTAGATCACCGGCTTGGTGGTGAGCAGGAACCAGCCCTTCACCGTTTCCTTTTCCTCGTCGTTCAGGGGGCAGGTGCGGGCTGGCTTGCCGCTTTCCAGGTGCTTGAGCACCCGGGCGGCCAAATCGGCTTCCTCGCCGTATTTCTTTTCGCCGGTCTTGATGAGCTTGCGGGCC
>JAFXMP010000303.1 GCA_017530275.1 Clostridia bacterium
ACAAGCAGAAATGTTGGAGCTCATGCCCACATACTGGGTGGACAGGGTATTGAGCTTCAAATAGTGCGGGATAGGATAGGAGCCCATGGCGCTGGAGAATACCAGCAGGATGGTGCTCAGGATCGCGGGCTTGACCAGCGGCAGCGTGACGCGGAAGAACGTCTTCCAGCGCGGCGTATTCAGGATGGTCGCCGCTTCCTCCAGGTTCGCGTCCATGTTGCGGAAGATGCCGCCGATCAGGATATAGGCAAACGGCGCATAGTGCAGCGCCAGCACGACGGATACGGGGAACAGACCCTCGCACCACCACTGCGGCATGTAGATGTGGAACAGGGACACGAACAGGCCGTCGTTGCCGCCGGTGATGATGTTGCTGTTAAACAGGTTTTGCCACATAACAGCCAGCGTCCACTGCGGCATGATGTAAGGAAAGATGAAGATGGAGCTTAAGTATTTTTTGAATTTCAGGTTGGTCCTGGTGACCAGGTAGGCGAAGATGCCGCCGTAAAAGATCGCGCCGAAGCAGGCGAAAATGCTGATGAGCACGGAGTTGAGCAGCGGCGTCCACAGGTAGATGGAGGCGACGGATTTGGTGATGCGCTCGCGTCCGACGCGGGTGGTGATCTTGTCTGAAAACAGGTTGGTCCAGTTATAGGTGGTCAGGGTTTCCCCCACGACCTCGATCTTGGAATCCGCCGCGTTTTCGCCGGCGTCGATGCTGCCTGGATGGAGGGCCACCGTGTCCTTTAGAATGGTGACCATGGGGAATATCGTGGTAACGGTCAATACGATGCCCAGGATCAGCAGGATCATGTTCTGCGGCTTGGAGAGATAGGTCCAAGCCTTGTTCATTCTCTTGCTGAAATTGCTGGGCTTGGGGGATGCAATGGCTGACATGCTCTTCCTCCCTTTCAGTTTTTCATGCCGGGCAATCAAACGGGCGGCGAGCCGGACAGAAGCCGACGCGCCGCCCGCATCGTTCATTCAATGATTCCCGTAAGGGGCGCGGTCCATTATTTACCGGCCACGATGCCGTCGATCCAGTCGCTCATGGTGCCGGACACGGAAGCGCAGTAGGCCGGATCTTCCACGACCAGCTTGCCTTCGTTCAGCCACCAGTCGTAGCCGCGGTCGTTCTTGGCGGGATAGGTGTCAACGCCGTCCACATAGCCGTCCTTGCTGTGGTCCTGCATGCAGGCGGGCACGGGAGCATAGCCGCCCATGTCCTTGCCCCAGGCCTTGAAGCCTTCCTGGGTGGTGGTCATGAAGGCGATCAGCGCGCAGCTGGTCCAGGGCAGGGGGCTGGACTTGGTGAGCATCAGATAGTGCTTGTAAGCATAGCCGCCGATGCCAACATAGTCGTCCTGATACGCCGCAACGGTGATGTTGTTCACGGAGGATTCGGGCGTTTCTTCCACGCTGCGCAGCTTGGAGTACACCAGCAAGCCGGCCTGATCCTTGGCGGAGGTGGTCACCAGGGTGTTGCAGATGGGGCCGTCGTCGGTCTGCTCGTTATACTTTTCGCACCAGAGGTACACCCACGCGAGGCCGAACTGCACGTTGTCGCCGCTCAGGCCCAGGTCCGCGGCGTCCAGCTTCATGTCTTCGATCAGGGCGTCGTATTCTTCGTTCTTGCCGGCCCAGAGCTCATAGGCTTCCTTGGCCCAGGTGGCGTACTTATCGTTGGTCATCATGTAGAGGAAGTTCTTGCCGACCAATTCGCTGTTCACGCCCATGAACAGGGGGGCTTCGCCTTCAGCCACGAAATCCCACATGTTCTTGTAGGTCTTTTCGCCGAGGTTGTTGAACATGAACACCTTGTTCAGGGTCTGCAGCGCCAGGGGGAATTCGTTGTTTTCCTTGGCAACGCCCTCGGCCTCGCGCCAATCCTTGGGAACGAAGTTGAGCAGCACGCCGGTCTCCAGCATCTTGCTCTGGATCTGGTTGCCGTCCTGGATCAGCGTCATGGACATGACGTGGTTGCTGCCTTCAACGTCCTTGGTCAGCTGATCGAAGATCTTGTTTTCCTTGGGCTGCTGCCAGCCGCCGTCATAATCCAGCGTGTAGTTGGGATCGATCTTCTGCAGCGCTTCCACGAACAGGGGCAGAACGGATTTGCCGCGGCTGGAGTTGCCCACCGCGTCGAACCGCTTGCCGTTGGATTCTTCAATAGCTTTCAGGAACAGCTCTTCGAGCGTCATGGTTTCAGCCTGAGCGATGATCTCCGCCACGTCTTCCGCCAGCGCGAAAGAGCACAGAGAAATCATCATTGCCAAAACAAGAACAAGCGCGATAACTTTCTTCATGGTATTTTCTTCCTTTCTATCTTGGTCGGCTTTTTGCCGTCCTTTACATGTTATTATACTATCACTTTTGTTTTTGTCAATGGTCAAAATGGGCGTGGCGGAAAAAATCCGGTCTGCGGGGCATTCTTCGCCTGCACGGAGCAAGGATCGTCACAGAGAATACTTTTCCTCTTTTCAGGATTTACAGCGTATTTATCTGCGCAAATAGTCCAGGTTCCGCCTGATAAAGCCGATCCGCTGGCTGACGCAGTCTGCGCTTCTTCCGGGATCGGCGGGCGTGTTGAACACGTAATCCGTGAGCCGGTCCATATCGGTGGTTGCCACGTGGAGGCGGGTATCGCTGGAGGCGTAATAAATATACACTTTGCCGTCCGGCGCGGCGACGGCCCCGTTGGTGAAGCAGACGTTGCTCACGTCGCCGATCCTTTCGACGCCCACCGGGCCGATCAGGAAACCGCCGGGCTCGGCGATCACCCGGGCGGGATCGTCCAGGGCGGTGGCGAAGCAGTAGATCACATATCTTAAGCCCGCCGCCGTATTGCGCACGCCGTGGGCGATGTGGATCCAGCCCTTGTCCGTTTTGATGGGCACGGCCCCCGCCCCGTTCTTACTTTCGGTGATGGTGTGGTATTTGCGGATGGAGGTCATCTTTTCCTCGTCGATCACGGCGTGGGTGATGTCGCCGCACAGGCCGAAGCCGAT
>JAFXMP010000036.1 GCA_017530275.1 Clostridia bacterium
ATCCCTGTTTGCATCCGCTCTGCCGGGTTGTTTTACGCATTCCCGGCTTTCTTCCGCATTTTCCTTGCATTGACAGAAAAGATGGCGTATAATGGGGACGGTGGAAGGGGAACACTCCTTCCGCCGTCAATGATTTTTCGGAGGCAGAATATGAGCCGGATCACTTATTTTTTCAAGCGCGTGGGGAAAATGGATTTTACCCGCATGAAGGACACCGCGCGCATGCTGCATAAAAAGACGGGCAAGCCCACGGCGTGGCTGCTGGCGGATATGGGAAAATGCGCCCTCAAATACAATGCCGGCTACATGGATTACAAAATCGCCGAAATGTACAGGCTGAACGACGCCCAGCGCCGCAGCGTGATCACCCGGGGCATATCCAACGAAATCGTGCGCCGGATGAACGACAAGGCGTACTGGCATTATTTTGACGATAAAACTCAGTTCAACACCACCTTCGCCAAGTGGGTGCAGCGGGACTGGATCAAGTGCGACGAAAGTATGACCCAGCAAGCCCTGACGAAATTCCTGTCCGATAAGGATCAGGTGATTTACAAGCCCCTGGAAGGTTCCAGCGGCCAAGGCATCGTAAAATACCAAAAACAGGATTGGGAAGCCAATCCCGGCCTGTTCCGGGATCAGTTGCTGGAAAACGGCATCGGCATCCTGGAAGAAGTGGTGATCCAGCACAGGGAAATGTCCCGCATGTGCCCCACCTCAGTGAACACCGTGCGCATCGCCACCCTGCTTGGCGATAAAAAGGAAGGGATCGTATACGCTTTCCTGCGCATCGGCAACGGCCGTGTGATGGACAACGTGGACTGCGGCGGCATGGCCGCCCGTGTGGACCTGGACACCGGCACCCTGCTCACCGTGGGGGCGGATAAATTGGGCAACACCTACGAAAAGCACCCCATCACCGGCACGCCCATCATTGGGTTCCAGATCCCCTTCTTCGAGGAAGCCAAGGCCATGTGCCTGGACGCCATGCGGGTGGTGCCCCAGGTGCGGTTCGTGGCCTGGGACGTAGCCATTACCGAGGACGGCCCCCGCTTTATCGAAGGCAATTCCTTCCCCAGCCACGCCGTGCCCCAGTTCGCCGCCCACTACCCGGACGGCATCGGCATCCTGCCGGAGTTCCAAAAATTCCTCGATTTATGATTTTTTTCCGATTTTTTGCAGTTGGCAGGATAAAAGAATCTCTTTCATTCGTCTGTATGAATGGAAACGACGCCGCCGGGCTTCACTCGGGCGGTTTCAGGCATAAGGAGTGATACCATGGATTTGATGAAAACCCTGCTCGTGTACATGATGCTGGTGGTGGGTTCGGCCACCGAAACCGCCCCTGCCGTAACACCCCCGCCGGCCCAGCCCGCCGCTACGGCCTATTCCTATGTGACCGCAGCGCCCACGGCCATTCCCACTATGGTCCCCACCAGGGTGCCCACCATGGTGCCGACCGCAGTGCCAACGCCGGTACCGACCGCTACACCCACCGCCTATACCACCCTGTACGTGGGCGACCGGGGCGAGGACGTGCGCAAGCTGCAGCGCAGGCTGGCCGAATTGGGCTATCTGAACGATAAAATCGACGGCATCTACGGCCAGAATACCAAGAAAGCCGTGGAACGCTTCCAATATTATAATAACCTGACGGTGGATGGCATCGCGGGCAAAGCCACCCAGCGGATCCTGTTTGAAAGCCGGACTGTGGTCACCGCCCCGCCGGACATTACCGCCGGGCCTTCCCCGTCGCCCACGCCCTTGACCGGCATCACCGTACCCGTTTACTATGTGGACCAAAATGGCCTGCTGCTCAAGCGGGTGGATATGACCTGCTACGGCACCACCACCATCTACGCCAACGGCAGCTACGCAGGCGCGGGCTATACGCTGATCTCTTCTTCTTCCGTGGTAGTGACGGTGCGCAACGGCATCGCTTCCCCCGCTTCCGTTACCTTCCGCTATCAAAAGAACGCAACGCCCACGCAGGCACCCGTCACCGTAGCAGTGCCCGTTTATTACATGACGGATACCGGCGTGATCCTGTACCAGACTACCGCCACCCTGAACCGCGGCGTAGTGTCCTATGTGTCGGTAAACACCAGCCTGGTGCCAAATTATTACCAACTGACCAGCGCCGCCACCGTGACCGTAGCGGTGAACGCCATGGGCACGCCGAGCCCCGCCAGCGTGATTTTCACCTTCCGCAACGCCACCCCCACCCCTGTGCCGGAAACCAAACAGGCCCAGATCCCCGTGCGGTACGTGAATGAAAAAGGCTTCCTGCTCAATGAGGCCACGATCACCGTGGATTACGGCGCCTCCACCCTTGTTTACGCTTCCTCCGCCATGGTGGACGGCGGCTACCGGCTGGTGAGCCAGAATCCCGTGAACGTTACGGTGAGCGCCCAAGGCACGCCCAACCCTGCCGTGGTGATCTTCACCTATTCTTATCAGACGCCTACCCCCGCGCCTACGGCGACCCCCAGCCCCGTGCCGCAGCCCAAGCAGGCGCAGATTCCCGTGCGCTACGTGAACGAAAACGGCTTCCTGCTTAACGAAGCCGTGATCTCCGTGGATTACGGCACTTCCGTCCCCGTTTACGCTTCCTCCGCCATGGTGGACAGCGGTTACCGGCTGACGAGCCAGAATCCCGTGACTGTCACTGTGAGCACGCTGGGCACACCCTTCCCCGCCGTGGTGATCTTCACTTATTCCTCTATAACGCCTGTTCCCACAGCCACGCCTACCCCCACCCCTGTGCCGCAGCCCAAGCAGGCGCAGATCCCGGTGCGGTATATGACTGAAAACGGCTTCCTGCTCAACGAAGCCGTGATCTCCGTGGATTACGGTACCTCCATCCCCGTTTACGCTTCCTCCGCCATGGTGGACAGTTATTATCAGCTGGTGAGCCAGAATCCCGTAACTGTCACGGTAAGCACGCTGGGCACGCCCTTCCCCGCCGTGGTGACCTTCACCTACCAGGCGCCCACTCCGGTGCCCACGGCTGCGCCTACGCCCACGCCTATGCCGGAACCCACCGCCGTGCCCACCATGATCCCCACGCCGGTGCCTACGGAAGCGCCTACGCCCGCGCCCACCGAAGCGCCTACGCCCGTGCCCACCGAAGCGCCTACGTCTGAACCTGCGCCCCAGCCTCAGAAAGAACTGACCAAGGTTGGCGGCACTGTGGGCTATAACGGCTCTTCCTATTCCGTGGACTGGTACCGCGATGCGTCCGGCAGCATTATGGTCAGTCTGAAAAAGCTGGCAGCAGAATCGATTCTGCCCCGCTATATGCCCGGCACCAGCTTCGTCCTGGGTCATGAGGTGGACGCCTATTATTCCGGCACCCAGATCAACACCCTTACCGTGGACGGCACATCCTATATTGACGACGCCGTGATCTGGGAAGGCGATCTGTACGTCGGCGCGCGCTTCCTGGAAGCCCTGGGCCTGCGGGCAATCGCCCAAAGCGATTGGCTGTTCCTGGAAAAGGACTGATTCTACTTAATGATAATTTCAGGCCATGGAGAACGATGCTCCATGGCCTGTTTTATTCCGCAGACTGTAATTTGTTTCGTCATGGTCAGTATTGGGCACTTTCAGTTAGAGTGGAGAGTTGAGAGTTAAGATTTGAGAGTTGAGATGTATTTTGTTTTACAATCGATAGGGACTCAGTTTGACCGACTATATAAATCTCAACTCTCCACTCTTTTGTACAATGACGCATAGCGCCGTGAAGGAATCCAACAAATACAAAAATCTCAAATCCATTCCATGTTTATCTTTTTCGCGCCGTAGGCGCTTTTTTATTGAAAAGCATTCTCGAAATGCTTGATTATTTTCTGACGATTGCATATAATATAGTCAAGCTGACCAGCTTAGTCTTCTTGGTCAAGCTCAATGGAGGTGAAAATCGTGCAAGTGAATATCCTGGAAGCAAAAACGGATTTTTCCAAACTGATCCGCCTGCTGGAATCCAAACGGGAGGACTGCATTACCGTCGCCAGAAACGGCAAGCCCGTGGCGAAGATCACGCTCATCCAGGAAACGCCCGTTTCCAAGCGAATCGGCGCGGCAAAAGGAAAATTCACCATCAAAGGTGATTTTGACACCGATCATCAGGAAATCGCTGATATGCTTACGGGAGGCACATTATGAACCTGCTTCTCGACACACACATCGCGATCTGGGCATTGAATGACGATCCCGCACTGTCCGAAAAAGCAAGAGAATTGATTCTTGACCCGGACAATACCATCTATTACAGCACCGTTTCCGTGTGGGAGGTGCTTTTGAAACATGCCCGGCGGCCGGAAAGCATTCCTTTTACTGAAAAGGATTTCTCCGAGGGCTGTAAAGAAGCGGGTTTCGTGCCGCTCAATCTGGCGGAAAACCACATTCTTGCTGTAAGCGCATTAACTCGACCCATTCATTGCAAAGAACACAACGATCCTTTTGACCGGCTACTGCTTGCACAGGCTAAGGTGGAAAACTTTTCGTTTCTCACCCATGATACGCTGATTCCTGATTACGCTGAAAAATGTATCATTCCGGTTTGAAAAAGACCGAATATCGTTGATACGTGGAGGCTATTGTGGTACAATAATCTTGACAATTGCAGTAAGCGAGTTGATGCGTATGATTCTTTTTCACGGCAGTAACGTGGAAGTGCGGGAACCGCGGATGCTGAAAATTCAGCGCGATCTTGATTTTGGCAGAGGTTTCTATACCACAAGCGATTTTGAACAAGCCAGCAAATGGGCAAAAAGAACGGCTATGCGGCTTGGACAGCATCAGGCTTTCGTTTCTGTTTATAAAGTGGACGAAGAAAAGCTGCTTTCCCTGCGTATCCTGCGTTTTGACCGGCCTGACAGAGACTGGCTTCGCTTTGTCGCTGCGAATCGGAAAGGGGGCGCGCCGACAGATCAATGGGATTTGATCTGCGGCCCGGTTGCCGATGACCAAACCATGCCGGTAATCGACCTTTTTCTCGATGGAATGTACGACGAGGACGAAGCGATCAAACGCCTTTTGCCACAAAAACTAAAGGATCAATATACATTCAAAACATCCAAAGCCATCCTGCTGCTGCAATGCAAAGAGGTGATCCGGCTATGACGAAAACCCCCTGCTTTTCACTGGATTACTATAACAAAAGCGTGATCCAGATGATCGTGGATAAATACGCCATGAGCCCCATGGACGCTTCCCGCGCTTTCCTGACTTCTAAAACCCACGCCATGCTGGAAGACCCGGAATTAGCCATGTGGGAGTTTTCGGACCGCGCCATTCTCGATATCTGGGAAGCGGAACGGGTGACCGGCGATCCCCGCAATTCCGCATATCTAAGGAGTGAAATATAATGTCGGAAGAAATGAAATTCTTTCTTTTCCTGATCGAGCGGTACGCCAACCATAAAGGCCGTTTGACAGGCGACGTTTTTCGGGAATGGGACAAAAAAGGGATAACGCAGAAGATTTACGACGGCTATTGGCAGTACCACCAGGAAGCGATTCAAAACGCCTACGCGGATATTGACAGTCTGGCAGCAACAGGTCGGCACGCCTGGTAAATCCCATACAAAAAGCAGGGACCGATGCACATACCAACATGCACCGGTCCCCGTTTTTGTTTTATTGTTCCCCAATCGTTTACGGTTACTCCGCTGTGCGCATGGCCCGCATGGCGTTCAGGATGGCGATAAAGCACACGCCCACGTCGGCGAACACCGCCGCCCAGAGGGGAGCCAGATGCAGCACGCCTAAGATCATCACCAGCGCCTTCACCGCCAGGGAGAAGATCACGTTCTGCCGTACGATGCTAAGGGTACGCCGGGCCATGCGGATGGCAGCGGGAAGCTTCAAGGGGTCGTCGTCCATGAGCACCACGTCCGCCGCCTCGATAGCCGCGTCGGAGCCCAGCGCGCCCATAGCCACGCCGATGTCGGCCCGTGCCAGCACAGGCGCGTCGTTGATGCCGTCGCCCACGAAGATCAGCGCTCCACTTTCGCCTTTTTCCCGCAGCAGGTCCTCCACCTTTTCCATTTTGCCATCAGGCAGCAGTTCGGCGTAGATTTCATCCATGCCCAAGGCGCGGCCCACGGTTTCGGCGGCGTGTTCCCGGTCGCCGGTGAGCATCACCGTTTTTTTCACGCCCAGGTCCCGCAGGGCGGCAACAGTTTCCTTGGCTCCTTGCTTGATTTCGTCCGCGATCACGATATAACCGGCGTACTGCCCATCCACGGCCACGTGGGCTACGGTGCCCGCCGTCTGGACAGGTTCGCAGGAAACGCCCTCCAGGGCCATCAGTTTTTCATTGCCCACGGCCACCCGCTTGCCGCCCACCTGGGCGCGCACGCCGTGGCCGGAAATTTCCTCCGTGTTTTCCGCTTGCATGAGAGATTTTTCCTGTCCACAGGCTTCCAGCAAGGACTGGGCGATGGGGTGGGTGCTGAACGCTTCCGCCACCGCGGCCAGGGAAAGCAAGGCCTTTTCATCACCATTTACGGCGTGGATTTCCGTCACGGAAAAGCTGCCCTGGGTCATGGTGCCGGTTTTATCAAATACAGCGATTTCCGTCTGGGCCAGGGTTTCCAGATAGCCCGCGTCTTTGATCAGAATGCCCTGCCGGGACGCGCCGCCGATTCCGCTGAAAAAGGTGAGGGGCACGGAAATGACCAGGGCGCAAGGGCAGGAAATGACCAGGAAGGTGAGGGCGGCGGTGATCCACTGGTTCCAGTCGCCCCCAAAGAACAGGGGCGGCACCAGGGCAGCCAGCACGGCCAAGCCCACCACCACGGGGGTATAAATGCGGGCAAAGCGGGTGATGAACCGGTCGGCCTTGGACTTGGTTTCCCCGGCGTGCTCCACCAGCTCCAAAATGCGGGCCACGGTGGAATCCTCGTAAGCGTGAGTCACCCGCACCCGCAGCACGCCCTGAATATTCACGCAGCCGCTGAGCACCTGGTCCCCTTCCTTGACAGGCCGGGGCGCGCTTTCCCCGGTGAGCGCCACGGTATTCAGAGAGGACGCGCCTTGCAGCACCGTGCCGTCCAGCGGCACCTTTTCGCCGGGGCGGATCACGATGGTTTCGCCCACTTCCACAAAGCCCGGCAGGATGGTTTCCACCCGGCCCTCCCGTTCCACGTTAGCGGAATCGGGGCGGATATCCATGAGCCCGGCGATGGATTCCCGGCTCCGGTCCACGGCGTAGTCCTGGAAGAACTCGCCCACCTGGTACAGCAGCATCACCGCCACCGCCTCGGCGTATTCCCCGATGCAGAACGCGCCTACGGAAGCCACAGTCATCAGGAACATTTCATCCAGCGCCTGCCCGTGCAGGATGCTTTTCAGCGCTTCCAGGGCCACCGAATACCCCACCACCAGCCAGGACGCCACATACAGGGCAATTTTGACCCCTTCCGGCACGGGCAGCAGCAGGCCTGCGGCAAGAAGAACCGCGCTGGCCCCCATGCGGATCAGCAGGGTTTTCCGCTCCCCTTCTTCCCCGTGGCCGTGTTCATGTCCATGGTCGTGGCCGTGGCTGTGGCCATGTTCGTGTTCATGATGCTCGTGTTCATGTTCATGGTGCTCGTGATGCTCGTGTTCTTCCCCGTGGTCATGATGGCAATGCTCACAATGCTTGCTCATACCCTTTCCCCTCCGTTCATTCGCAAAGATGCTCCATGCCCATGCCGATGATGGTGCGCACGTGGTCATCCGCTAAGGAATAAAATATCGTTTTGCCCTCCCGCCGGAATTTCACCAGCTTGCTCTGCTTCAGCACCCGAAGCTGGTGAGATATGGCCGATTGGGTCATGTGCAGCAGCTCGGCGATATCGCACACGCACATTTCCGCCTCGAACAGCACGTACAGGATTTTGATCCGGGTGCTGTCCCCGAAGATGCGAAACAACTCCGCCAGGTCGCAGAGCATTTCCTCGTCCGGCATGTCCTGGTTCACACTGGAAATCAAATCGGGATGCAGGATATCTCCCCCGCCCCGCTCCTTCTGTTCCAAATCATGCATTGGGATCATCCTTTCATTTGAACATCTGTTCATATGTTATAATATTCCATTGTCAAGCGTTTGTCAATAGGGGAAAAGAAAAAAACGCGAAAAAGCCCAAAAGAGTGGTTATCTAAGGTCACTGAAAAAGTCAGTTCTTAAAAAGGACTGGCTTTTTCATATACAAAGAAGTACAATTGAGGAGAAGAAGGGCGGTGGGAGAATGCTGAAAGAATACAGGCAGACAGAAATGGAGTTATCACCCTATCAGAGTC
>JAFXMP010000304.1 GCA_017530275.1 Clostridia bacterium
CCGCCAGGGCGTCGGCCAGCGCAAAATAGCCTTCTTCGGTGCGCTGCCGGATGCGCAGGTCCCAAAAATCGTTGTCCACGATGTAGGTGTAAAACACGTCGGAGCCCACGTAAAAGGAATCGTGGGGCTCCAGCACTTTGTCGATGTCCGGGGCAGCATTGCGGATGATGGCCCGGGCCAGCAGCATGCCGCAGGTTTTTCCGCCCACCATGCCGGTGCCCACCATGTGATCCCGGACGTGGAAATAGTCCTCCGGCCGGAAGTGCTTTTTCACCAGCACCCGGAGCCGCTCGTCCCTCGTCATCATGATGTTGCACATCCGGGCGCACTGCTCCTCCACGGGGATCCCGTTTTCGTGGAGCAGCTTCGCCCGGTTAAAGAACCGGTCCCAGGAATCCACATACTGCTCCTCCAGCGTCCGCTGGCAGCGGTTCATCACCTGGTAGAAGCGGCTGGTCTGCACGCCGTCCTGAATGGGCTGCACCTGGCCGGTCGCCGGGCGGTACAGATGGGGCAGGAACATGGTGTCGGAATTGCGGTTCCAGACCTTCTGCGGGCGGATATACAGGATGCCGTTCTCCGCGTCGGAATACACGTCCAGGAACAGCTGGGTGGTATTGATGATCTTGTTGATGGCGTTAAAGGAATGCCGCCCCCGGATGATGGGGAAAAAGGCCACCGTGTCCAGGATGAAGAGGAACGGGCACGTGACGCGGAAAAAGTTGCCCATCATCAGGTCCGTGGCCCAGGCGGCCTGCAGCTCCGACAGGCAGTCGAACACATAAAACGCGTCCCGGCCTTCCTGCTCGATGACCCGGTGGATCTCCACCGTGAAGGTCTCGAACCGGTGGGAAAGCGGCACGATCACCCGCTTGACCTCCGGGCATTCCGGCACCAATTCCGGATGGCTGGCGAAGCGGAAATAGATGATTTTCCTTTTATCCTTCTTCGCCTGCTCCACAAAAGGATCGGCAAACCGGCGGAATTCCTCCAGGCTGGACACGCGCCACACCACGTTGTCGCCCATGCGGATATAATCCAATGCCCGATCCAAGGCCGGAATGCCCGACATTACTTTATCAAACGCAGCCACGTTAGCTCCCCCTTTCAAGCAGCGAAGAGGTTTTTTCTCGGATTTGATTGCTCAAAAAACAAAAAGGCACGAGAATCGCGTCAGACTCCCTTGCCCTGCAAAGCTACTATACCACATCCGCAAATGTTTGTAAATACTCCGGATTGTGAAGAAATCAAACCAACGGCATAGGCCTCCGGCACGGGCGGAACAAACGGATAGAAGCAGACATAGTACAAAGAAACAACCCGTCATTCTTTAACATTTTTTATTGAATTGTACACAAAGCTTGCGCAACCGGTTTCAGACATTTGTTATGTCTTGATCCAACGTTTGCGTTTCCCATCAGCCGTTTCCTCCGCCGTGCTCAGACAGGAACAGGATATCCTCCACAACGCCGGTTTCCAGGTTCACATAAACGGTGTACGTTCCGTCTTGTTCCGTTTCCAGCTCGGACAATTCCCCCACGAAGATCTGGCAACAATAACAGAGCGTTCCGTCCAGCAGGACATAGGCCCAATTCTCATCCACGTTGATGGACATCAAAGAAATCTGCTGGGGAGTCAAGTGATACCTTACGCCGACGGCTTCCTTTGCGATCTGGACGAACTCATGCGCGGAAAAAGCTTGCCGCTCCTTCGCTTTCTGAATACCTTCCTTATCCAAAACGACTTCATATTTTTTATCTCCATTTTCCTCCCAATACGCTTGGTAGTCAAAACCATGCTCCCGGTTGATCCGTTCGATGTAAGGATCGAAGGTACGCAGCTCGGCCTGCTTTCCTGTTTCCGGGTCGATCCGCAGGATTTCATCCAACTGATCCTTCCCCCAGGCGGAGGCTTCCAGCCCGCCGCTCGTGTCCTCCCCATCATGGCTCCAGCATATGTTTTTTACGGTTTGGCCATCCACGATCACGGTATACTTGCCCAGCACATAAGCCAGATGCTCTCTTCCTTCATACGTTACAACGATGGTTCCGCCTTCTCCCTCCGCGATTTTCCGCATGAACATGGCCTGCATCTGGGCGGTGATCCCATAGGTTTTCAGCAGCGCCTGATCCGCAATTTCCGTGGCGGGCACTCGCTTGGCAAAGATGATCCCGGCGGCCAGGGCCGTCGCCGTCAGCAGCATAAGCACGATGGCAAGCGCCAACATCGCAGATACTTTTTTCCCCATAACGCTTTTCTTTCCTCCCTTAATGTTTTCGATCAGAAGATCACATTCTCGGGCAGAAGGATTCAGAGAGGTCAACGTGGTATCTACAGCGTTTTCAATGCGCTTTTGCAGTTCCATATCCTTCATTGTGCTTCACCTCCCGTCAAGCTGCGTTTGAGCATTTCTTCCGCCCGTTTTAATCGCTTGCTGGCGGTGGACTTGGGTATGCCCAATGCCTCCGCCGTGTCCTGCAAGGTCATGTTGGAATAGTAATACAACAGCACAAGCCGCTTATATTTATCCGGCAGATTGCTGATTTCGATCACCAGATCACGATCTTCCTCCGGCACGGAAATGTAGCTGGGCGGCAATTCATCCAGGTTCGTTTTGAAATCAACGTGCTTGAACCATTGCGTCCTGCGATAGTCCCGGCATATATTGATCGCCACCCGCATTAGCCACGCCTTTTCATTCCGGATGGTTGACGCGCTGTTCCTCTCCATGTATTTCCACGCTTTTATAAACGTATCTTGCATAGCGTCCTGTGCAAGATCATGATCGGCCAGATATATAAAGCAGGTTTTCAGGATTACTCCCGCATAGGTGTGAACCCATGTTTCCAATATCTGCTCTCGGGTCATGCTGGGTACCGCAGCACGCTCCATACCGACCACCTCCTCTCTACACTAATAAAGACGGATGGGAAGGGAGATTTGTACACCGATCTGAAAGTCTTTTTCGATATGATTTGTTAGATCAGCCCTTATTACCACAAAGAGAGAAGGGCGGCCATGCGGCCGCCACGATGTTTTTTGAAGCGCTATTGAATTCTCTCCCCACTTAAATGCTGTGCTGCTGCATTTCCTTAATCTCCTGAGACAGGTCCTCCGCGTCCTCACTGCTTTTGCATCTCTTCAGTGCAAATCCCAGCACGGGCTTCAGGTATCCTTCCAGGATATGCTCGGCTTCCTCTTTCCTCACAGACGTCTTCCCTTTCTCGCTGCAGCTTTTGTTACCATGTTTTGAAAGCTTTCACCTATACAGACACGAAAACTGAAAAAAGGTTGGAGAATCTTTTTCAATATACCTCATACAAACATACATGATCGAGCAGGGTTCTTCAATGCAAGCTATCGCTTCATGAAATGCGCGTTCACCTTTGCGTCACTCCGCCCAGTCCAGGCCAGGAATGGTTGGCTGGAAAGCCACGTCGCTTTTGCGCACATAGCCGAAGGCGCCGTCTACGTCCATGAGGAACCCGATTTCTCCCTGCGGCACGTCCACATACAGCCAATCGCCGTTTTCGATGACGACGTGCTTCTTCGTTCCGGCGGGCAGGGTTTGAACTGTTCCGCCATAGAGGCCCGTGCCTTTTTTCAGCGGGATTTCCTTTTGCGCTTCCGCCACGGGCAGGGCGCTCAGCCTGGCCGATTGGGATTGGCCGTCA
>JAFXMP010000305.1 GCA_017530275.1 Clostridia bacterium
CGGGCGGTGGTATCCCTCCCGTTGGTCGGGCCGTGCGCTCTCCGAGGGGGATGCGGCGTCTGCGGACGCCTTTCAGCCAATGTCGTTCTGGCCGGAGACAGAACGAGCATCGGTTGTGCAGTTGGCCTCTGCCTTCGGCAGATTCCGTCATGATGCTCATGCCTGCCAACTGCATCGGCAAACCTGCCTCTGGCAGCTTTGCCGGGGGCTGGATGCCTGCGGGCATCCGTTCTCTTTTGCGAAAGAGAACCAGTAAAAGGCTCTGCGGAGCCGGAGAGGAGGAAGGAACGAAATGGCGATCTACCATAATGAAGTCAAGATCATCACGCGGGGAGAAGGCCGGTCTGCCTGCGCCGCTGCCGCTTATATCGGTTGTACGGCCATTTATAATGACTACGACGGGATTCAGCACGATTACATGAAAAAACAGGGCTTGGTGTGGGATCAGGTATTCCTTCCTCCTATGGCACCGGCAGAATGGCAGGACAAAGAGAAGCTGTGGAACGCGGTGGAAGCCGCCGAAAAATCAAAGGACAGCCGGTTGGCAAGGGAAATGATCCTGGCCCTGCCGATTGAGTTTAGTAAGAAAGAATGGATTAGCATCATGACCGAATATATCCAGGTGCATTTCGTTTCGGATGGGATGTGCGCGCAGGTTGCCATCCATGATACAGACGGGACAAATCCCCACGCCCATGTTATGCTGACCGTGCGGCCTTTGAACCAGGACGGAACCTGGCAGAACAAGACGGAAAAAGAATATCTTTGTATCCGCAACGGGGAAGAAAAAGGGTTTACCAGTATGGAATACAAAGTGGCACAGGCCGATGGTTGGGAAAAACAGTATCCTTATCTCGTCGGCAAGAAAAAGGTATACATGGCTCCATCCGCTGCCGAAGCCCATGGGTATACCAGAACCAGCAAGAATCCCAAGAGCACCAAATTCGGGCGGCAGAATCCTATCACGGAACGATGGAACAGTGAGGAGCAATTGGAGAAATGGCGGGCAGCGTGGGCGGATGTGGTCAATCGGCATTTGGAAAAGGCCAATCACGATGAACGAATCGACCATCGCAGCAACGCATCACGGGGTATCGACGAACAGCCTACCATTCATGAAGGAACTGCCGCCCAGATCCTGGAGAAAGAAGGCGGCATATCCGAACGCTGCGAATTGAACAGGCAAATCAGGAAGGATAACGCTCTCCTGCGCAAGCTGAAAGAGTGGGTGGAAAAGCTCATGCAGGCGGCAAAGCCGACCATAGAGGGCATTGCCCGCGAGATGGAAACGATTCGGAAAAACGTGATCGTTTTCATATACGGGAAGCTGCATAACCGAGCAAAGCAGGACCAGGACGAAGCCTATATTGCATGGGCAAAGCGGCTTTGCGATGAATACACCCTGATTCGGCAAAGAATCAAAGAAAAGATCAAAACGAGAAGCAGACTTCAAAGGGAGAAGGATGCGCTGCCGATCATGAGCTTTTTGAAACGACATACACTCTCCGATGAAATTGACTGTCTGGATTCTGAAATCATTGATTTACAGGAGCAGGAGAACGCTGTCCTTCAAAAAGCGGGTGGAGAAAAAGCAAAAGACATTCAGATAATCCAGCATACGATCGCGGAAAAAGCCACTTCAAACGATCATATCACAGCAATAAATGCTGCTCTGGATGCCAAGATCAGGAAAGGGAAGCAGAAGTTTGCCGAAATAGCCGATCAATCCAGGAATCTTGATCAATCTGTCCTTCTTATAATCCGAAAGGCTATTCGCCCGGAATTGGAGTTGCAGGCGAGAAATGAGATTCGATCTGAGATTCACGATAAGATCAGCTTTGAGAAATATGAAGAAAGCATAAGGGATGCAGCACGGTTATTGGAAGAAGAAAACAGGAAAATGAAAACCAAACAACAGATTGAACAGCAAAAAGACAAACCAGAATATAAGAGATAGACTAAGCTTTACCTCATAATGGATGGGAAGGCCTTATCTCAGAACGGAATGAAAACCTGATTCTGCCGGATGGCAGAAAGATTTGCTGCTTGGCAGGGGAACCTGATTCTATAACAGGGAATCGGCCTTTTCGCTGTAATAAAGTTTCTGATACTTGACGATAAACACGAATCATCGCAATGCTGCCGGATCATCTGCCAAAGAAGATTCAGTATAATGCCAAAAGCATTGAAAAAAAACTGTTTATGGGGAGCCGCCGGTGAAGAAAACGGAGAAGCAGGGTATTCACACGATCCTGCTTTTCTCCCCCTACATCTTAGAGGCAATTTACAAGAATGTTATTGATGCAATATATGGTCATATGTTTTTTTGATTATTGACCAATTATTACATTTAAAACTATTGACAAAGTTGTTTTCTCTGGTTATAATGTGTTTGTTGGTAAGCTTTTGTTTATTTTTCTCATTACTCACATCCCGTTTCCATGAATATATGAAATAAGAAAGGATGCCGACAGATGCGTTACACCAATCCGATCTTGTATGGGGATTATTCAGATCCTGATGTGATCCGGGTAGGTGAGGATTTTTATATGATTTCCTCTTCTTTTACCTATGTGCCTGGGATTCCTGTGCTGCATTCCAAGGATCTGGTGCATTGGGATCTGATTGGTTACGCGGCCCGGCGGCTGCCTTTTGCCCGATATGACAAACCTGCCCACAAGTGCGGTGTTTGGGCGCCCAGTCTGCGGTATCACAACGGGCTGTTTTATGTGTATATGTGCATGCCGGACGAGGGCCTGTTTGCGTTTACCGCCAAGGACCCGGCGGGTGAATGGGAATGCCACTACGTGAAGGACGTGACCGGCTGGATCGACCCCTGCCCCCTGTTCGACGACGACGGAAGGGTTTGGCTAGTGCATGCATTCGCCGCCAGCCGGGCAGGCATCAACAATATTTTATATGTGCACAAAATGAGCGCCGACGGATTGGCCGTGGTGGACAAGGGCCGCATGGTGTACGACGGGGCGGATCACAATGACATCACCGTGGAAGGGCCTAAAGCCTACAAGCGGGATGGGGTGTACTGGATTCTGTGCCCGGCGGGCAGCGTAAAACCCGGGTACCAATTAGCCTTGCGGGCGGACAGCATTTACGGCCCCTATGAGCGGAAAGTGGTTCTTGCTCAGGGCAGCACGCCCGTCAACGGCCCGCACCAGGGCGGTTGGGTGAACGACGGCCGCGGGAAGGATTGGTTCATCCACTTTCAAGATATGGACGCCTATGGCCGGGTGGCTCACTTGCAGCCGGTGGACTGGAGCGACGGTTGGCCGATGATGGGAAAAAAAGGGACGCCAGTGTTGGGGGGACAGATGGATTTGCCGCCCTTTGCCGCGGAAATCCCTACCTCCGATGATTTCAAAAACGGCTTGGGCCTTCAGTGGCAATGGCAGGCCAACCCAAATATGAATTGGTATACGGAATTAAAGCCCGGCCTGCGACTGCATGCTGCTCCGGCGGAAAACCTGTTTCATGCGGGCAACTTCCTTTCCCAGTTGATGCAGTGCCATGATTTTGACATGGACGTGCTGTTCTATACGCACGCGCAGGACGGAGACATCGCGGGCCTGGGCATGATGGGTTACACCTACTATTATATCGCCCTGGGTCAGAGCCGGGTGAGCTTGAAAATTGGCATGGCGGTGGAAATCAGCCGCTGGGTGCCGGAAAGGGTGACGGAAACGCCGATTGCGGAGGTCATGTGGCCTTACGCGGAGATATTGCTCCGGATGCGGGTGCGGCGGGGCAACATTTCTTTCTTCTACGGCGACGGCAACCATTCCCTGCGCCCCCTGGGCGGCGAATATCCTATGACCTGCGGGGGCTGGACAGGGGCCCGCCCCGGTCTGTTTACCCTGAACACGCTGGGCCGCTGGGGCGGCTGGTCGGATGTGAAGTATGTAAAAATATCCAAAGCATAAGTGCTTTGTGAAAAATGACGGAATCCTTCGTTTCTGACCGTCCGTTATGCTATATTTTGTTTGAAAAGTCTGAACTGTCTTATAAAACGATCACCGAGGAGGAGCGTCCTGTGAAACGTCTTGCCGGGATTATCGTATTGTTTTTTTGCCTGACAGGGACTCTTTATGCCCAAGGAGAAAATGTGGGCAGCGCATGGGCTGATTTATATATCCTGTCTGTCGAAAACGCCATCGAATACGGCGATTTGCAGGTGGAATGGACCCAGGAGCCCGACGTTTATATTCCCGCGCCGCAGGATGCATGGATCGTGCTGAATCCTGCCGACGCGGAGCTTTCCGGCGACATTACGCTTGTGGAGCATTTTGAAGCATATGACGCCCTGTACCCCACGGCTCAGGGTGGATGGGACACCGTACTGTCCTCCGGCGACAGCGAAAGCACCGCCCTTTGGCATATCACGGTGGAGCACCCCGGCTTGTACGAACTTCAAGTTTCCTATTTGGCCTTGGGCGGCAACGAGGCCAAGATGCAGCGTAAAATCACCATCGACGGGGAAACCCCCTTTGAGGAGGCCAACAACCTGTGCTTCTACCGCGTGTTTGAGGAGGAAGTGCAGGAAAACGGCAAAATGCGGGTGAACGCTATCGGAGACGAAGTGTGGCCGCATATGTACGAAAAAGAAGTGTGGCAGACCGTGCGAGCGGTGGATCAGCAGGCGATCTATGTGGATCCGCTGCAGTTCTATCTTTCCGCCGGGGAGCACGAAATCGCCCTGCATTATGTGGACCAGCCCGTTGTACTGGGGGAAATCGCTTTCATCGCGCCGCAAACCTATCCCACCTACGCCGAAAAACTTGCCGAATGGCAAGCGGCGGGTTATCAGGCAGTGCCTGACGATACGATGATCAAGTTACAGGCAGAAAACAGCGCCTGGCGCAGTGAAAACGTGATCCGCCGCGAATCCGACGCCGATCCCATGACCGAACCTAAATCCGGCGCGGAACGGGTGCTGAATATCGTGGGCGGCTATCGCTGGCGGCTGGGCAACGCGGCGGTAAGCTGGGAGATCGACGTGCCGGAATCCGGCCTATACGCCATTCATTTTAAAGTGCTCCAGAGCACCGACCCCGGTATGCCCTCCTACCGCCAGATCATGATCGACGGGGAAATCCCCTTTGAGGAGATGAAGCTGTATTCCTTCCCTTATGACAGCCATTGGTACGGTGAAACCCTGCGGGACGAAAACGGGACGCCCTACCAGTTCTTCCTGGAAAAGGGCGTGCATACGCTGACCGCCACCGTGAAGCTGGGACCTATCGGCGAAATCATGCGCCGCACGGAAAAGGACACCACATACCTGGGCCAGGTGCAGCGGGAAATCGTGAAAATCACTGGTTCCGAGCCCGACTACAACTATGAATACGACCTGTACCGCACCATGCCGGAGCTCAGCGGACAGCTGACCTACCTGGCAGACCGGCTGGTGGAAAGCGCCGACCTGCTGGCTTCCATTTCCAGCGAAACCACCTCTATGGAAAACAACTACCGGCAGATCATCGACCAATTGCATTTCTTCGCCGAGGATGTGGACCGCATCCCCAAGGCGTTAAGCGACCTGGATAACGCCCAAAGCAACCTGGGAACCTACATCGCCTCTATCGAAAAATGCCCCATGGCTATGGATTACCTGGTGCTTACCGCGCCGGACGCACCTTTTGACATAACCACCTCCAATTTCTGGCAGCGCATGGCGGTGACGGGAGAAAATTTTATTGCCTCCTTCTCCAAAGACTATGACAGCGTCGGCCTGATCGTGGACGACATGCCCAAAGACGCGGAAACCACTGTGCTGAACGTGTGGATTGCCCGGGGCACCGAGTGGGGTGAGATTTTGAAGGAACTGGCTGACGAAGATTTCACCCCCCAAACCGGCATCGTGATCAATCTGCATGTGCTTCCCGCGGGGCAGTTGTCCACAGGCTCCGTCAATACCATCATGCTCTCCGTTGCCAGCGGCACCGCGCCGGACGTGGCGCTGAGCGTGCAGTATAATTTGCCTAATGAGTTCGCCTTCCGCGGTGCTGTGGTGGATTTGAGCCAGTTCCCGGATTTTGAAGATGCAGCAGCCAGCTTCTATGAAAGCAGCCTGATCCCCTTCAAGTACAACGGCGGGGTGTACGCGCTGCCGGAAACCATGGATTTCACCTGCATGATCTACCGGCAGGACGTTCTTAACGAACTGGGACTGGAATTGCCGGAAACCTGGACGGACCTGTACCAGAAGGTGCTGCCCCGGCTGTATGAAAACAATATGAGCTTCTCCCTGCCGGTGGACACCTCCGTTTCCAGCAATTCCCCCGGCGCGCTGCGCGGTTTCACCATGCTGCTTTTACAGATGGGCGGCGATTATTACCAGGGCGACGGTGTGGCCTCCGGCCTGGATACCCCTGAAGCCTACAAGGCGTTCAAGACCTGGACGGATATGTATGCCAACTATGAAATTGACGCGGAAAGCAACTTCTTTACCCGCATCCGCACCGGTACCATGCCCATCGGCATCGGTAATTTTACCACCTATATGCAGCTCATGACCTCCGCACCGGAACTGTACGGCCGCTGGAGCATCGCTCCTGTGCCCGGCACGCTGCAGGCGGATGGTACGGTGAAACACACGGTGGGCACCACGGCTTCCACCGCCAACATCATCCTGAGCCAGAGCGAAAAGAAGGAAGCCGCTTGGGAATTCCTGAAATGGTGGTGCAGTGAGGAAACACAGACCCGGTATGGCCGCGAACTGGAAGCCATTTTGGGCATGGGCGCAAGATGGAACACCGCCAATGTGAACGCCTTCTACTCCCTTCCCTGGGACGCCCGGCATGAGCGGGTGATCAAGGCGCAGATGAACGCGGCGGAGGAGCAATTGATCGTGCCCGGCGGTTATTTCACGGGTCGCCACATCATCAACGCCTGGAACCGGGTGGTCATCAACAACGAAAACGCGCGTGACGCTCTGGAAAAGGCCGTCAAGGACATTAATAAGGAACTGCACAATAAACGGTTGGAGTTTGGCTTGGAATAAGGAAAGCCTACTCCACGGAATCCCTTTCCCGGACTATTCCCCACCAGAATGAAGGGAGTTGATCGCCGTGCAAGCGCAGGCGGTGAAAAAAAACGGCTTGAAAGAATGGATGCGGAAAAATGGCACAGGCTATGCGTTCCTGCTACCCTTTCTCATCCTGTTTGCCGTGTTCGTGATCGTGCCGGTTGCCGTGGCCATGTATTACAGCCTGACCAATTACAACATGATCCAAACCCCCCGCTTTGTTGGTATCAGCAACTATTCCCAGCTGATCTTGGATGACGACGTATTCCTGATCTCGCTGAAAAATACCATGGTATTCGCCGTGATCACCGGCCCTATCGGCTATTTCGCTTCCTTTTTGATGGCGTGGCTGATTACCCTGGTAAAGCGGGGCCGCGGTTTCTTTTCCCTCATGTTCTATGCTCCTAGCCTGACCAGCGGCGTTGCCATGGCAAACATCTGGCTGATCCTGTTTTCCGGCGACCGGTACGGTTACATCAATAACCTGCTTTTGCGGGCAGGCCTGATCCTGGAGCCCATTTTGTGGACCAAGGACGCCAACTACGTACTGCCCGTCATCATGATCATTTCCGTATGGATGAGCATGGGCACTGGATTCCTGGTGTTCCTGGCGGGCTTGCAGAACGTGGATCCCGCCATGTACGAAGCCGCCCGGGTGGACGGCATCAAGAACAAATTCCAGGAGCTGCGCTATATCACCCTGCCCATGATGAAGCCCCAAATGCTGTTCGGGGCCATCAACGCTATTGTGGGGGCCTTCGGCGTGTTCGACGTGGCCACCGCCGTGGCCGGCATGCCCAGCCCCAACTACGCTGCCCACACGATCGTGGCCCATCTGTACGACTACGCTTTCACCCGCTTCAACATGGGCTACGCCAGCGCGGTGGCCATGGCCCTGTTCGTGATCACCTTTACGCTGGGTCGGATTTGTATGCGGGTATTCAGAGACAACACTTGAGGAAAGGAGGATAACCGCCATGACCACAAAAGCCGTTTATAAGCCGCATCGTTTTAAGCTCCGTTTGCACAGGCTCACGTTTTCCCGGTTTATGCTGTACCTGCTGCTCACCGTTTTGGTGGTGATTGCGGGCTTGCCCCTATTCGCCATGGTGTGCCGCAGCCTGATGCCGCTGGATGAATTGTATATCTATCCGCCCCGGCTCATTGTGCACAAACCCACGCTGCGGAATTTCAGTGATTTGCTTACCTCCCTTTCCTCCTCCACGGTTCCTTTCACCCGGTATATTTTCAATTCGCTCTTTACTACCGTGGTCACGGTGCTTGCCAGCGTGATGGTTTGCTGTATGGGCGCTTACGGGCTGGTGAAGCACAAGCCGGCTGGCAGCGGCGTCATTTTCGCGGTGGTGGTGGCGGCGCTGAGCTTTTCCACCCACGTGACCCAAATCCCCAACTACCTGGTGGTGAATAAACTGGGCTTAGTGAACAGCTATTGGGCGCTAATCATTCCCAAGATCGCGGTAGCCTACAACTTTTTCCTGGTGAAGCAATTCTGCGAGCAGCTTCCTGATTCCATCCTGGAGGCCGCCCGCATCGACGGGGCCAAGGAATTCAAGGTGTTCTGGACCATCGCCATGCCGCTGCTCAAGCCTGCCTGGACCACCCTGGCGGTATTCTCCTTCGTGAACAACTGGAACGATTATTTTTCTCCCTTGATTTTCATTTCCAGCAACGCTTTAAAGACACTGCCCCTGGCGCTGCAGACCCTGGCCGGCGGCGCAGGCGTGGTAGCCCGAGCCGGTACCGTAGGCGCGGCCACTTTCCTTACCACGGTGCCCTCCATCCTGGTATTCGCCATCATGCGCGGCAAGGTCATGGAAACAATGTCCTTCTCGGGAATCAAGTCGTAAGGAGGCCGCTATGAAGAAAAAAGTCCTTCTTCTTTCGCTGGCGTTCCTTCTGCTGTGGGCACAGACAGCCCAGGCTGTGGTGGGTATGGACGCCTTCGTGGTGGACCCGGACAGCACGAACACAGAAAACAATTTCGTTCCCATTCCCGCCGCCTATGAGGTGTACGACACCATCAAGAACTTGGGCGAGGCCGGGTTCATGAACCACCCGGAGGATCTTTTCGTGGCCCCGGACGATACGCTGTATGTGGCGGACGGAGAAAACAATCGGGTGCTGCAAATGACCCGGGAGGGCCATGTGCTTCGGGAAATCACCGAGGGCGGCGGCGCGAAACTTAAAAAGCCCCGGGGCGTATATGTGCACGCCGACGGCAGCATCTGGATCGCCGATACCGGAAACTTACGCATCGTGACCCTTAACGCCGATCTTTCCGACCGCAAGGTGTACGTGAAGCCGGATTCCAGCCTGCTGGGAAGCAACTTTACCTTCGACGTGCAGAAGATTTTCGTTGCGAACACGGGTTATATTTACGCATTAAAGGGTGCGAACCTGATCGCCCTGGACGAAGGCAACAATTTCCGCGGGTATTTAGGTGCGGACAAGGTGGAATTCTCCCTGTCCCGTTTCCTGATCCGGCTGTTCGGTAGCAAAAGTCAAATCGAACGAACCGTAAAGCAGGAGCCTGCCAGCTATTCCAATTTCTTCATCGGTGCGGATAACATGATCTACGGTATCCTCTCCAACAAAAACACCGCGCAGATCAGAAAGCTGAATTCCGTGGGCACCAACACCTACCCTGAGCAAACCTATGGTTTTATCCTGCCTGACCGTTCTGCCGGCGCGACCACAAAACTGCTGGAGCCCACTTTTGCCGACGTGACGGTGGAGGCAAACGGCATCATCACTGTGGTAGACCGGGGCACCGGCCTGATTTACCAGTACGACCAGGACGGAAATCTTCTGTGCTGCTTCGGCGGCCTGGGAGATACCGGCGGGTTGTTTCAGATCCCCATCAGCATTGATGCGGACAGTGAAGGCTATCTGTATGTGCTGGATTATCAGAACAACGAAATCACCGTATTCAAACCAACTCACTTTATTCAATTGGTGCACCAGGCGGTGACGCTGCACGGTGAAGGGCGGTATCAGGAAGCGCTGGTCTACTGGCAGCAGGCCCTGGAAATCGACAGCAACTATGCCCTGGCTCACCGGGGCGTGGCCAAGATCCTGGGGAAACAGGAGGATTGGGAAAGCGCCCTTCGCTCTTACGAACTGGCCAGCGATAAAGAAGGCTACTCAGAAGCCTTTGCCGAATACCGGCATGAATACTTCCGACAGCATTTCCTGCTGGTGGTGGTGCTGGTGGTGGCTGTGGCGTTCATCGCCGTGAAACTGCTGTCCCTGGCCAAGAAAAAAGCGGATCAGTGGGCCGACGACGTGCAGATGGGGAGGGGATTAAAATGACGGGCGTCAAAATGTGCGTCATGATGCTGTTCCATCCCATTGTGGTCAGCGAGTACATCAAAAAACGCCGGGGAGACGATTCCTTTAAGAAAACGGGCGTGATCCTGGTCCTGGCGCTGCTGATTCTGGCCCTGGGCGTGAGCATCTTTTCCATCTACTTTACGCATTACCCCCTGGCATCTGTTTCCGTGCGCAAGGCCAATCTGGTGCTGGAGATCGGAAAGCTATTCGTGCCGGTGCTCACGTGGATTCTGGCCTCCTACGCCATGACCACCATCTTGGACGGGGCCACCAAGATCGGCGAATCCATGCTCTACAATACGCTGACGCTGGTGCCCTATGTGGTGTTTACGGTGCCGGTGGTGCTTCTCTCCCGGCTCATGGACGGGGGCCAGGCCGGCTTGTACGGCGTGCTGACCGGCGGGCTGCTGCTGTGGGTGATCCTGCTCATGATCGTCGGCCTCAAGGAAATGAACGAGTACAGCGCAGCCAAAACCTTGCTGGTAGTGCTGCTCACCGTCTTTACTATGGCGGTCATCTGGGCCACCATCGTGCTGTTGTTCACCATCTCTTCCCAGTTCGTCACCATGATTCGGGAAGTGTACTATGAAATCATTTACCGCATGTAGGGAAGGAGGGCGCGGCATGAAGAAAACGTTCCTTGTGCTCATCTTTTGCGCGGTGCTGCTGCTGGGCGCCCCGGCCCTCATGGAGGAGACGGCGGAAGAAAAAATCCTGATCGCCCGAAACGACAGGCTGAGCCTGTATCTGTCTCCCAATTATTGTTCGATTGATATTCAGGACACGCTGACAGGGAAAACCTGGTCCTCCACGATGAATGATGAAACAGCGGCGGGGCTCAAAATCATCCCCGCCCAGCAAAAGAGGATCACTTCTCTATTGGCTGTCAACTGCACCAATCTGGCAACGGGCCTGGGCGTGGTAAACAACATTTCCCTGATGGCGGAGAAGGCGCTGGAAGCTACCTACGAACTGATCGAAAATGGCGTCCGGCTCACCTATTACCTTGGTTCCTACCAGGTGGGCGTGCAGGCGGAGATCCTGCTGGACGGAAATAGCCTGGTGGCCCGCGTGCCCTATGCCGGCATCCGGGAAGACGGAGATTTTTCCCTGGTCAGTGTGGATATGCTGCCCTTCCTGTTTTCCGCTTCCGATACCGCCGAGGGCTTCTTCCTCTATCCGGACGGCTGCGGCGCTGTCATGGAATTCCAGGATAACGCCCATTACAAGGAACCCTCCCGGCTGTATTCCGTTTTTGGCGACTATGCCAAACAGCCTGCGCTGCTGGATATGTTTGATCAGGAAGCGCCAAAGGTCCTTATGCCGGTGTTTGGTATGAACCGGGGCGGTTATGGTCTGATGGCGATCATAGAGGAAGGAGCGGAAACCAGCCGTATTTCTGTAAACAGCTCCAACAATATCATTGGTATCAACTATCTCTTCGCCAACTTCCAGTATCGCCGTTCTTTCAGCGATACCCGCGTAAACACCCGCGATATCAAGGTGTTCGATAAAGACGATATTCGGACGGATTATCAGGTGCGCATCCTGTTCCTGGAGGAAGAGAACCCCGATTACAGCACGATGGCCTGTGAATGGCGCGACTATCTGCTGAAAAATGGAACGGTAAAAAGGAGCGCGCAAAGCCCTGCTGCCGCAATTGATATTTTTATGAACGCTCCGGAGGAAGGTCTGCTCTTTGATACCCTCCGCACCGTGACCACGCTTTCCCAGGCCCGGGATATTCTGAAATCTCTGAATGCTTTAGGCGTGAAAAATATTCGTGCCTCCGTGAAGGGCTGGACACGAAACGGTTATGGAAAAACGCCGGACTGTTTTCCGTTAAGCGGCTCCATCGGAAACGACGGGGATTTGAATAATCTGCTGGATACCGCCCATGAACTGGGAGCCACCCTCTCTCTTACAGCCAATTTCATGGAAGCCGCTTCAGATCAGGGGGGCTATTCCCATCGCAATGACGTGGTGTATACCGGCAACCACATGATCCTGACGGATCGGGAAGAAACAGTGTTTCTTCTTAGTTCTGACATTGCGAAAGAAAAGTTTGATCAATTCCTGAAAAAAGCCTCCGGCTTTTCATTGGATGCTGTGCGGTTTGAGCGTATGGGCCAGTATGTAGGCTACAATTACGGCGCCCGCAGGTATACCGCGGCAAAAGAAACCTTGGCCATCTATCGCGCTATGCTGGATGAGGCCAAGGCGACCTTCGGCGCGGCGGAGGCGGAAGGCGGCAACGCCTGTCTGCTGGGCCACGCGGATTTCTTTACCGATGTGCCCTATGAAGATTTCGGCTATCAGTTCACCACCGAATCCGTGCCCTTCTACCAGATTGCTCTTCACGGACTGGTGGAATACGCGGCGAAGCCCGGTAACCTGTCCAGCGATTTGGAACGGGAAGTGCTGCGCTGGGTGGAAATGGGATATACCCCGTATTTTGAATTGACGTACGACAACACGGAAGAACTGATGTACACCGATTATCAGAGCCTGTTTTCCGCCGAATACACCGCCTGGCAGGATCGGGTCGCCTGGGCTGCGAAGCAGTTTACCGAAGGCCCGCTGGCGGAGCTTGCCGATCAGCTGATCCTGCGCCACGAGCGCGTCAGCGATACCCTGGTGAAAGTGACCTACGAAAACGGTACGGTGATTTACGTCAATTACGCTCAGGAAACAGATCAGGCGGATGGAACGGACATTCCCGCCCAAAGCTGGATCGCCGTGAAAGCCGAGCAATAAAATGCATTTTTGATGCAAACAGAAGGAGGCGCGGCCTGTGACTGTAAAAAGCATGCCCCTGCCCAAACAGAAAAGGCGCATGGGGATAGACCGAAAACGCTCGTTGGAAGCCTACATTTTTCTGATTCCGTGGCTGGTGGGCGTTTGCCTGTTCTTTGCCTATCCCATTTTCGTGTCCATTCGGCTGGCTTTTTCCGATATTGTGGAATTCAAGGGACTGAAAACCGCATGGGTGGGATTGGAAAATTATCAGTACATCTTCTTCTATGACATCAAGTTCGTGCCCACCTTCCTGCAAGTCATCTATGATACGCTGCTCAATACGCCTTTGTGTATCGTGTTTTCTCTGGTCATTGCCATTCTGATTAACCGGAAGATGGTGGGCCGCGGGTTTTTCCGCACTGCGTTCTTCATCCCCGTGCTGCTGGGTACCGGATATATCATGAAGCAGCTGCTGGGCATGGGGGTGGACGGTACTACCATCACCACCGGCATCATGGTACCCAAGCTGATTGCCGAATTGCTGGGCGCCAGCATCACGGAAGTCGTACAGGGCTTCCTGGACCGAATCACGCTGGTATTGTGGAAAAGCGGCGTGCAGATCGTGCTGTTCCTGGCAGGGCTGCAGGGCATTTCCGGCTCCCTGTACGAAGCCGCCCGTGTGGACGGAGCAACGGAGTGGGAGATGTTCTGGAAAATCACGCTGCCTATGATTTCGCCGGTTATCATGATGAATGTCATTTATACAATCGTGGCTTTCTTTACGGACGGCACCAACCCCATGGTGGATTATATCTATAAAATGAATTTCACCAATCAGCAGTATGAATATGCCGCCGCTATGAGTTGGCTCTACTTCATTTTTGCGCTGGTCATCTGCCTGTTATGCATCCTGCTGATGCGGAGGCACATCTACGATTCCGGATCGAAAAGCTGATCCCCCCTTCCGAAAGACGAACGGCGGCAGCGGCAAATGACAAAGGAGTGAAAAGCGTGAATTCAGCCATGGTAAAAA
This sequence comes from Clostridia bacterium, assembly GCA_017530275.1. The sequence continues at coordinate 14,169 of JAFXMP010000305.1, forward strand.
GCAATGCGAGGAAAAGCAAAGCATCCCGTTTCGCCAAAACGTTTGTTATTCGTTTTGCTTTCTATTTCCTGCTTTGTGCCTTAAGCTTTATTTTCCTTTATCCTTTTATTTCCATGATCGTAAAATCCTTGATGACGGAAGATGACCTGGTGAACATCACCGTAAAATGGCTGCCCAGCCGTGCAACCTGGAGCAATTATTCCATCGCTTTCCGACGCATGGGCTTTCGGCGCTATGTATGGAACAATGTGCTGGTCTGCGCGGTGGGCACCCTGGGGCATGTGATTTCCTGCGCTTTGACGGGCTACGCCTTTGCGCGGTATCGTTTCAGACTAAAGAATATTTTGTTTGTGGTGGTTATTCTGATGATGATCGTGCCCGTTCAGGTCATTATCTTCCCGCTGTATAAGCAGTATTCCGATTGGAAATGGCTCAATACATTTATGCCGCTTTTGGTTCCAACATTCTTTGGCTTCGGCCTGAACGGAGGATTCTTCATTTTCCTTTTCCGCCAGTTCTTTATGGGTCTGCCCTACGAAATGGAGGAAGCGGCCCGGGTGGACGGCTGCGGCCCATTGCGCACCTACGCCCGTATCATGCTGCCCATGGCCCAGGCGCCTATGCTGGTATGCTGCGTGCTTTCTATGGTGTGGCACTGGAACGATTACTTTGAACCTACGATTTATATGAGCGGCAAGCCGGACTATCGAATGCTGCCCAGCGTACTGCCCTCTTTGTATGACTTGCTGAATAAAGAAAACCATACCATGATTCAGGTCAATGAACTGGAAGGCATTATTTTCAACGAAGCCATGCTGATGGCGGCCACATTCCTGTGCATCATTCCGATCATGATCGCTTATCTGATCCTGCAGCGTCGGTTCATGGAAGGTGTGGAGCGTTCCGGCCTGACGGGTATGTGATGCGTGGATCGAAACGGGCGGCGAAACCGGTAGTTTTTATGCCAAGCAGTGAAGGAAAAATCCATGCAGCAGAGAATTACTCAAATCATGGAAGGATAGAATCAGACTGTTTTCCCTGACCTCGTTCCTAAGCGGCTGCGAGCCGCTGGAAATATTTCATAAGGAGGTTTTCTCGTATGAAGAAAATCCTGTCTCTCTTACTGGTGGCTGTCATGCTGCTCGCCCTGTGCGGAACTGCCTTGGCTGCCGACACTGTCTCCTACTCTCTGCTGCCCATGTCCAACGCCGTGTATGAACCCTACATCTACCAGGGGCTCGTTGGCCTGCTGAAGATTCAGGATATGGCCGACGTGAAAATCGACTGGCAGCTCGTTCTGGGCTCCCGCGATGAACAGCCTGCCCTGTACTTGGCAATGCTGGCCAGCGGCAACTATCCCGATGTCATCCAGGCCCAGCACAACAACATGTATGCCGGCGGCGTGAGCCAGCTGTACAATGATGGCATCATCATCGAGCTGAACGACGTCATCGACAAGTATATGCCCAACTACAAGGCTCTGCTGGAAGCGCATCCCGAAGTGGCCAAGACCCTGAAGGACGATCAGGGCCGTTACCTGTACTTCACCGTCATCAACCCTCTGAGCACCCCCGATGAAAAAGTGGCCGCCACCTGGTATGGCCTGCAGGGCCGCAAGGACTGGATGGAGAACGTGGGTATCGAAGAAATGCCCACCACCATCGATGGCTGGTACGAAATGCTGGTTGCTTTCCGTGATCTGGATCCCAACGGCAACGGCGAACAGGATGAAATTCCCTTCGACGGCGGCCAGGCCGGCTATACCTATTTCCTGCCCGCTTTCGATATCCTGAGCGGCGCTTACATCGATCCCGATACCGGCAAGGTCGGCTTTGGCGAATACACCCAGAACTACAAGGAATACCTTGAAACCATGAATAAGTGGTATTCCGAAGGCTTGGTCAAAGATATTTGGACCGAAGAAGGCGGTTTGGCCGGTGCTGATGCCAAGGATGCCAATATCATCGCTGACCTGGCTGGCTCCTGGATGGGCCTGAGCAACTATTGGGAGCAGCGCCTGCCCCAGCTGAAGGAAAAGAACCCCGATGCTGATTACATCGCTTTCCCCTGGGTTGAAGACGCTCAGGGCCGCGTATTTGCCTGTGACTATAATATCTCCTATGGTGATCGTTTCACCACCGTTATCACTGTGGACTGCAAGAATGTGGAAGCCGCTGCCCGCCTGATCGACGCCATGTACACCGAAGAAGGCACCAACTGCACCACCTGGGGCATTCTGGACGGTGATCCCATCCTGACCGGCCGCGATGATACCGCCTGGACCAAGGGCAACGGTACCTACACCGTGGATGAAAACGGCGTGAAGCATGAAACCGAATGGGCTAATCTGATGACCGAAGATTTCTATGATGGCACCGGCGCTTTCGCCAACAAGTATCGCTACGCCATGAGCCATGTGTCCTTCCCCCGTTGGGGCGCTGGTGATTATCTGGCTTCTACCCGTGAACAGCATTACGTGGATTCCGCGAAGCTGTGGGGCGAAGGCAGCAACGCGCTGGAATATCCTGCCGCTATCGTGCTGAGCGTGGACGCCCAGAAGGCTGCCGCTCCCCAGGTAGATGAAATCAATAGCTATATCAGTGAAATGACTCAGAAGTTTATCAAGGGTGAAGAACCTCTGACCAACTTCGACAACTACATGGATCAGCTGCAGAAGATGGGCATCGAAGACCTGATCGCCGCCTACCAGGCTGCGTATGACGGTTTCATGGCCCGGTAATTTTCTCAGCAAACTGTAAAACCTCGGCCGGGGCTGTCGGATTGGGCCGGCAGCCCCGGTTTTTCCATGGGAGAATGAGCCATGAACCAACTGTGGTATCGACAGCCCGCCGCCAACTGGAACGAAGCCTTGCCCCTGGGCAACGGGCGCATAGGGGCCATGGTGTTTGGGGGAGCGCTCATTGAGCGCATTCCCATGAATGCTGACAGCCTGTGGTACGGAGGCTTCCGCAGCCGGGTGAATCCCAGCGCGAAAGAAAATCTGCCTCGCATCCGGCAATTGCTGCGGGAGGACCGCATTCAGGAAGCCACCTGGCTGGCGGAAGAAGCACTGACTGGCATGCCCAACGGGGAAAGACACTATGAGCCGCTGTGCGATGTGATCCTGCAGCAGCTGGACGGGGAGCCTCCCGCCTGCATGCACGGCCTGCGGGGCCTGTTCAAGCAGGATATGACCCGCTTTGCGGTACCCACAGAGAATTACCGCCGGTCTCTGGATCTGGATACCGGCATTGCCCGGACGGAATACACGATGAAAGGAAAAGCGTGCTTCCGGGAATGCTTTGTCTCTTATCCTCATCAAGTCATGGCCCTGCGGTATCGAGGCTTTCCCTTCCGGCTGATTCTGAGCCGCAGTGTGTACATGGACCGGATGGAGGCGTTGGATGGGCGCACCATGATGCTTCGCGGACAGACTGGGGATAATGGCGTACAATGGATGGCTGTTTGCCGTTGCGTGGGTGAGGGCGTTCAAGCCGTGGGCAGTGTGATCCGCTGCCCGGAAACGTGCGAATTGTATCTGGCAGCGGCCACCAGCTATTATAACGACGATCTGCTTTCCGCCTGTCTTCAGAAGTTGGATGGGGCGGAAAAGGAAGGATATGAAACCCTCCTGGAAGCCCACATCGTGGATATCGCGCAATATGCTAAGGCCTGCACCCTCGACCTGGCGGACGATGAGAACCTGGCCGCACTGCCCACAGATGAGCGGCTGCGGCGTTACGCTGAGGGAGAGCGGGATAACGGACTGGAGGCCCTGCATTTTGCCTATGGCCGATACCTGCTTTTCTCCTGCTCCCGCCCAGGTTCCTTGCCTGCGAATCTGCAGGGCATCTGGAACGAAGATTTCCGGCCGCCCTGGGATGGGAAATACACCATCAATATCAACACAGAAATGAATTATTGGCCCGCGGAAAGCTGCAATCTCAATGATTGTCACCTGCCGCTGATGGATCATCTTTGGCGCATGTATCCTCATGGACAGGATGTAGCCCGAAAGATGTACGGGGCGGAGGGCTGGGTGGCCCACCATAACACCGATCTGTGGGGGGACTGCGCGCCTCAGGATATTTACCCCGCCGCCACCTACTGGCCCATGGGCGCGGCCTGGCTGTGCCTGCATATTGCCGAGCATTGGCGGTATACGCTGGATGGAGATTTTTTGCGGAAACATTATCCTCTCACGGAACAAGCTGCGAAATTCCTGCTGGATATCGCGGAGGAAGATGAAAACAGCATCCGCATCAGCCCTTCCACATCGCCGGAAAACATCTATATCGCGCCTCACGGGGAATCCGGATTGCTGACGGACCGGGCGGCCATGGATCAGCAGATTTTATGGGAACTGCTGACGGCGCTGGAGGAAACGGGAGAAGCTCTGAACAAGGATACGGCCCGTTACACGGCGTTCAAGAAAAAGCTACGTCCGGTGCAGATCGAAAACGGGCTGGTAAAGGAATGGCTGCGGGATTGCCGGGATGCCTGCCCGGGGCACCGGCACATGTCCCATTTGTTTGCGCTGTATCCGGGGCACGGCATCACACCGGACAGGAAGGCGGCATTTACCGCCGCCCGGGCAACCATTGAAAGCCGCCTGGCCCACGGGGGCGGGCACACTGGCTGGAGCCGGGCATGGATCATCTGCCTGTGGGCCAGGCTCCTGGACGGGGAAAAAGCCGGGGAAAACATCCGGCTGCTTTTGGAAAAATCCACACTGCCCAATCTATTCGATAATCATCCGCCCTTCCAGATCGATGGAAACTTCGGCTATACTGCCGGTATCGCGGAAATGCTGCTGCAAAGCCACGAGGGCTTCCTGCGCATCCTGCCCGCCCTGCCGCCTCACTGGATAAAAGGCAGCGTGCGGGGCTTGAGAGCCCGGGGCGGTTACACCGTGGATATCGACTGGCAGGAAGACAACTGGGAAGCGCGTATTATCCCCGCGCAGGACGGCGTACTGCGATTGTGGGACGGAAGGTCCATTCCCTGCGAGGCCGGAAAAGGGCTGATCATTACGAAACAAACCATCCGAACGGAGGAGGAGCTATCGTGACCATTTTCGTCTGCGGCGATTCCACCGCCGCCAGTTATAAACCGGAGGAAGCTCCGATTACAGGCTGGGGCCAGGTGCTTGGTGAATTCATCCCCGGTATCCGGGTGGAAAACCGGGCCATGGGCGGCAGGAGCACAAAATCCTTTCTGTCCGAAGGCCGGCTGCAAAGGATTGAAACTGAAATCCAGCCAGGCGACCTTTTACTGATCCAGTTCACCCACAACGACACGAGTGACCTGGTTTGGCGGCACACCGATCCCTGGACCTCCTTTTATCATAACCTGGAAATTTATGTGGATACCGCCATCCTCCACGGAGCTCAGCCTGTGCTGATGACGCCCATTTGCCGCCGATACTGGCGGAACGGGAAGCTGTTGGAGTCTCACGGGGAATACCCGAATGTGATCCGTACGCTGGCCCGGCAGCGGAGCGTGCCGCTGATCGACCTGTATGAGCAGGGTATCCGCCTGATCCGGGAGATGGGGGACGCGGAAAGCCGGAAGCTGTTTCTGTATACAGAGCCAGGCATCTATCCCGCTTATCCCGATGGCAGCGCCGACGATACCCACACCCAGCGCGCCGGGGCGGCGTTTTATGCCCGAATGACGGCGGAAAAGCTGAAAGAACTGGGATTGGTTTAAGGAGGCACAAAGCATGTATATCATCGCGAAAGACGGCAGCGGGGATTTCACTTCCATTCAGCAGGCAATTGACGCCATTCCGGGCGGGGGGCAGGCGCCCACCATATTGCTTCTGCGCATGGAAGAGTTTCATGAGCGGGTGGTGGTGAACAAGGACAATGTGCGAATTATTGGTGAAGCCAGAGACCGCACGGTGATCACCGCCAAGGGCTGCGCCAAGGATCTGAACCCCGACGGCACGGAACGGGGCACCTTCCTTTCCGCCACCTTCATGGTGACGGGTAACAACGTGGAAGTGGAAAACCTGACCATCCGCAACGACGCGGGGGATGGGCGCGACGTGGGTCAGGCCGTGGCAGTATACGCTGCGGGGGATCGGGGCGTGTGGCGCAATGTGCGCATGATCGCCCATCAGGATACCCTGTTCTGCGGCCCGCTCATGCAAAAGGTGGTGGATTTTATCGCGCCACGCCAGGCCCGGGCGGAGTACGTGGAGAGCATCGGGGACAGCACGCTGACTTCCAGCCGTCAGTATTTTGAGGATTGCTTCATTCAGGGCGACGTTGACTTTATTTTCGGTCCCTACCGCTGCTGGTTCGAGCGCTGCACCCTGTTCATGAACGCCCGGGGCGGGCTGTATACCGCCGCCAACACGCCGGAAGAGCAGCCCTACGGCCTGGTATTCCACAACTGTACATTGACTGGCGAATGCGAGGAGGGCCAGGCGTTCCTTGGCCGCCCCTGGCGCAAGTTCTCCCGCACGGTGTTTTTGAACTGCGATATGGATGAGCACGTGGCGTCGCTGGGATTTAACGACTGGGACAGGGAAAAGCTTGTAACCGAGCGTTACGCCGAGTTTGGCACCACCGGGGCACGGGCGGATCAGAGCACCCGTCATCCCAGGCAAAAGCGCATGACGGCTGTGGAAGCGGCGGATTATTCCGTGCAGGAAGTGTTGGGCGGCTGGGACAACTGGCGGCCCGACAAACGGGTGCCCACCTGGTTCCTGTGCGGCGACAGCACCATGGCAAATTACGATAAAAGCCGGTATCCCATGATGGGCTGGGGTCAGAAGCTGCAGGCCCATTTGAACGCTCGTGGGATCGAAGCGTATGTGGAAAACTGCGCGGTCAACGGACGCAGCAGCAAAAGCTTCATCGCCGAAAAACGGCTGAACTTCATTGAACTGTGCCTGCGAAAGGGCGACAAGCTGATCGTTTCCTTTTCTCACAACGACGAAAAGCCCGACCCGGAGCGCGGCACCAATCCCCGCGTCACCTTTCCGGAATACCTTTCCATGTACATTGACGCGGCCCGGCGTCAGGGGGCGGAGCCCATTCTGGTCACGCCCATCGCCCGGCGGCATTTTTCCGAAGACGGCAGGCTGATTCCCACCCACGGGGCTTACCCGGACGCCATGCGGAACCTGGCGGATTACCGGGGCGTGCGCCTCATTGATTTGGAAAAGGCCACCATGCAGATGGTGCAGGCAGCGGGCGTGAAAAACTCCAAGCGCGTTTATTGCCACGCGCCCGCGGGCAGCAAAAACTATCCCGACGGATTGTCTGACAACAGCCATTTGCAGGAGGAAGGGGCCAGCCGGATCGCCGGCCTGTTCCTGAGCCGAATGACGAATCCCGGCTGGCCGGAGACGGATTTTGAAAATGTAGAAGCGGACGATTACTTTGGCCTGATCGCCCGGGAGGACAGCGTGCTGACATGATGAGGCGCAAGCTTTGTTCCTCTGGGTACGGAAGGGAGAGATAGGATGAACATTCGGGATTACGCGGCATACAGCCGGAACGGCGAGGATTGGACGGAAGCCTTTCTCCGCGCCATTGCCGATCTGCAACAGCAGGGCGGGGGCGTACTGACCGTTCCGGCAGGGGTGTATCCCACAGGCTCGATCCGCCTGTACGACGATATGACGCTGAACTTGGAATCCGGCGCGGTATTGCGCTTTCATCAGGACGAAGCAGCCTTTCCGCTTGTGGAGCTGGAATTTGAAGGGATCGCTGGATTGATTCATCAGGCGTGCATTTATGCCGAAAAAGCGAAAAACGTATGCGTGACCGGTTATGGAACGGTGGACGGTCAAGGATCTTATTGGTGGAAAAAGCTCTTTTCACAGGAATTGAGCCATCCAAGGCCCTATCTGGTTTGCTTCTCGGATTGTGAGCGTGTGGTGCTGGAAAACGTGACGCTGACCAATTCCCCCTGCTGGACGGTGCACCCGCTGCGCTGCCGAAACGTGATGATACGCGGCCTTACGATAAAGAATCCTGCCAGCTCGCCCAATACAGACGGTATCAACCCGGATGCCTGCCAGGATGTGCTCATCAGCGGCTGCACCATCGACGTGGGAGACGACTGCATCGCCATCAAGTCCGGCACGGAAGCGACACCTAACCGCCAGCCCTGTGAGCGGATCATCATCACCACCTGTCATTTTCTCCACGGCCACGGCGGCGTGGTGCTGGGCAGCGAAATGAGCGGCGATATCCGCAATGTAGTGGTTTCTTCCTGTGTGTTCTATGAAACGGATCGGGGCATTCGCCTGAAGACGCGCCGGGGACGGGGCGGCACGGTGGAAGGAATTCATTTCAGCAACCTTGTCATGGAAAAGGTCATGTGCCCCTTTGTGTTCAATATGTATTATTTCTGCGGAGCGGACGGCAAAATGAAGCGCGTATGGGACAAAGCCCCTTATCCCGTGACCTCATCCACGCCATGCCTCATGGACGTATCTATTTCGGAGGTGCGGGCCAGGGGCTGTACAGCCTGCGCAGGCTTCTTTTACGGTTTGGCTGAAATGCCTATAGAGGGCGTATCCATGCAGGATGTGATCGTGGAAATGGCGGACGGACCAGCGGGCCGTCCCGCCATGATGGACGGCTGCCCGGAAATGCAGCGAGCCGGCTTTTTCCTGCGAAACGCGGTCAACGTCGATCTGCGGGGCGTCCGAGTAAAGAACGCTCAAGGTCCATGGCTGGACACAGATGACAGTGTGCGGCTGGAAGCCTAAAAGGACCGACGGGAGCGCGCTTTGGCAAACGTCGGCCTGGCTGGATGGAGGGAAACGAATGCTGAACAATTTCATGCCCCGGTCCGCATTGCTCATGGCGAATTGCCTGATGCGGCGCTATGGGCTGCTCACAAGCCGCTGGAGCTATGATTACGGCGTGGTATGGCGCGGTATGGAGGCGCTGTATGCCCTGACTGGTGACCAAAAGTATTTCGACTATATCAAGGATGCCATGGATACCTTCGTGACGGACGATACTGGCAGCATCCGTGATTACAACTTCGATTCGTTCAATCTGGACTACATTTGCAATGGCCGCCAGCTGCTTTATCTGTACAAGACCACAGGAGAAGAAAAATATCGGAAAGCCGCGGACGTGCTCCGGGAACAGCTGCGCCGCCAGCCCCGCACATCCGACGGCGGTTTCTGGCACAAGCAATGCTACCCTTGGCAAATGTGGCTGGATGGGCTGCACATGGCCGCGCCGTTTTACGTGGATTATTGCCTGATGACGGGCGATGAGGAAGGTATTCGGGACGCGGCGAATCAGCTGCGATTGGCTTATGAACATACCTATGACCCCTATACCGGGATGAATCACCACGGATGGGATGAATCCCGATCCCAGCTTTGGGCCGATCCGCAGACGGGGCGGTCTGCTCATGCCTGGGGAAGAGCCGTAGGCTGGTATATGCTGGGCCTGGCGGATGTGCTGGAGCTGCTGCCAAGCAAACACGATTGCTATGAGCCGATCCGTACGATCTTTGAGAAGCTGGCGGTCCGAATGCTGGAAACGCGCGTGGACGGCGCGTGGCTCCAGGTCATGGACTGTCCGGGGCGGGAAGGAAACTACCTGGAATCCTCCGCTTCCTGCCTAATAACCTGCGCGATCCTGAAAGCGGCACGGATCGGCGTGGTCCCGGCGGAAATGGGAATCGCAGCGCGGGAGAGCTTCCGGGCGCTGCAGCGGCATTTTGTGGGGCAAATGCGGGACGGAACGCTGTTCCTGGCGAAAACCTGCTTTGGCGCGGGCCTGGGTGGGCGGCCTGAAAGCTACCGCGACGGTTCTTACGCATATTATATCAGCGAAACAGTCGGAAGCTACGATCTCAAGGGCACCGGCGCGTATATTCAGACCGCGTGCGAGTATGAGCGGGTAATCCCCGGCGTATAAAAGCGGGATTGCCAATGAAACAGAAGGAGATGCAGTCATGCTGGATCATCGTTTGAAGACTCGTATTGAAAACTTCGTCAGCCGCCTTCGGCGGGAGGACGTGAATATGCACGGCTTCATCCTCAGCGTGGGTGGAGAAATCAAGGCAACAGCATATTACGCTCCCTTTCGGGAAGGCGAGCCGCACCGGATGTATTCCGTCAGCAAGTCCATGACTGCCGTTGCCATCGGCATCCTGATGGAGGAGGGAAAGCTCGGGCTGGATGATCACATTGTGGATTATTTCCCTGATTATCTGCCCGAGCAACCCGACCCGCGGCTGATGAGGCTGATCCTCCGCGATATGCTGCGCATGGCCACCTGCTATCGCTCCACCGCCTACCGCGAAGGCGTGGATGAGAATTGGACGAAGCCCTTTTTCACGGCGACCCCCACCCACGAGCCGGGAACAGTATTCCACTATGATACGGGCTGTAGCCAGGTGCTTGCCTCCCTGGTGAAAAGGCTTTCAGGTCTAGAAGTGATTGATTTCCTGAATCAGCGGGTGTTTGAGCCCATCAGCGCGGCAGATCCAAAGTACTGGCTTCGTGATCCGAGCGGCGCCTGCCAGGGCGGCACGGGGCTGTGTATGTCTCTTCGGGATCTTCACAAGGTGGCCCGGCTGATCATGGAAGGCGGGGGCGGGTATATCCCCGAATGGTTCTGCCGGGAAATGGGGAAAAAGCATATAGACAATTTACTGAATATCGCCCGAGAGGAGCAATATGGCTACGGTTGGCAGGTTTGGAGAACGCGCGCCGGATGGGCCATGTACGGCCTGGGCGGCCAATTGGCGGTGGCGTGCCCGGATAAGGATGCGCTATTGTGCACCATCGCCGATACGCGCCTGGACCCCGTGGGTGTCCAGCGGATTTACGACGCCTTCTTCGATGAGGTCTATCCGTACATTGGCTTGGAAGACATGGTGTCGGAGCAAATGGAACTTTCCACCCATCCGGTGGATTGCGACCCGGACATCTGGCATGAGCACCTTGGACCCTACTATTTTCAAGAGCCGAACATGCTGGGCCTCAGGAGCGTGGAACTGCAGGGCAATACCCTGATCTGGGAGAATGACAAAGGGGAGAATCCCCTGCGGTTCGGCATTGGGGAAAACATCCAAGACACCTTCCCCGGGTGGCCCGGGCGTCCGACCCTCTCCTCCGGCGGCTGGATCGAAAAGGACCTCTTGCGGGTCAGGTGTTTCATCATCGGGGACGCGCCATGCGGCGTGGATATGCTGCTCAGGTTCAAGGACGATTGCCTTACGGTGCAGTCGAGAAAATCCTTTGATCCGGCAACAAATGCTTTTGAGGGCGTTGCATCTGGCCACTTACATCGAAAATGACGGAAAGAAATGTCAGAATACATCTGGCGAAGTGTATAGCTGCGCAGCACAATAATGATGTATCACCGACTGACACGCTATTCTTAGTACCTGATCTTCCAGACCCATTTTTCCATCCGGGGAATCAATTCCATCCGAATACCAAATTTCAGGGCTTCATCTTCCCCTGCCATGATTTTTTCCACGATGGGGATCATCATTTCCCGCCGTTCCCCCAGCAGGTCGCTGACATAACGCGCCATTCGATTTTGCGGATCACGGAGCCATTCCAGCAAATCAGGCACCAGTGGCGCAAGCTGTTCGTCGGAAAGGCGCTGAAGATTGGGAAGGGCGTCGAGATCATTGTCCCGCTTGGGAAGCAGGCTGCGAAGGGTATCCAATTCCTTTTGTTGACGATCTTTTTCCGGCTGCTTCCGCCAGTCCTTATAAGGGATTCTCTTTCCACAATCGTCACTTGTTTCGGGCCAGTTGATCTTCCACTCAAAGTATTCTTCCTTTGTGATCAAACCAATTCGCAGTTCATGCTGCCGGAAAGCCCATTCAGTCATGCAATCATCCAGGAAGGAACCATATCTCAGCCAGAATCCATGGGGCGCGTGGGCGGGCCAATAGGCGTTATCGTGGTAATACACATTGATATCCTCGGTGGTATCCACCCTTTCGCCTGGAATCCGTTTCATCTGGAAAACGTGCATAAGGCCAGGATTCTCTTCTTCCAGCCAGAAGAACAACTCCATCAATTCGGTCGTATTGCTGCCGGTCGTGTCATACAGCGCGTTCGGGGACACATCCAACGCCTTTGCCATCTTGTCCAGCAGTTCTTTCGACGGCGTTCTGAATCCAATTTCATATTGGCCAATCCGGGCCTGGGATGTATCGCCCATGTCCAGTTTTCTCCCCAGTTCCGCCTGCGTCATGCCTCGGAACTGGCGGATCCTTTTGATTTTGTCTCCAACCTTCATATGCTTCCCATTCTTTCTGTCTGTTTTTTCTGAAACAACAGCCCCACTCATAGTATACAGCTATGAGCAGAATTTTTCAACAGAAAAATTATCTGTTTTGATAATTTTCAGCTTGACAAGAGCAGAATCCGGCGTTATAATGACAGCGAACAGAAAAATTATCAATCGTGATAATTCATAAATGTTCAATTACAATTCCATATGCAGCATTCCAGTTACATCCCATACAGATGGAGCGACCCGTAAACTGCCGCCATGACCTGAAAGAACTCAGTGAGCGATCCACAGCGAACGAAACGGGTGGTGTGGTGCCATCCGATTGCCATGATATTTGTATGACCATAATGATACTTCTGTCCAGTCACAGTCCGAGCGTTGAAGCGCGCAAGCGTGGGCCGTCGCAGACAATGAGGGCAGCCCGGCGGAACGCGGGGAGCCGAGAGGGCTATGATGCGAACCAATCGCAGGCTGGGATGTTCCCGATCAGTCCGGGGGCGGGCGGCAAATAGGTCTGAAAAGAGTACGATAAGGCATTTTTATACCAATATATTAGGAAGTGATTTTGTGAATGAAGAAACCTATTCCCTGGATTATTCTTCCGAACCGGAAGAATGCCATTGGGATTTGTATTCTGTCTATGAGGTTCATGACGAGCCCCCGCAGGAATTGTTGGATTACTGGAAAAAGAAACGGGAGGTATATAACGCGTTATATGATCACGGTTACCAGAAATTCGGCAAAACGGAATATGTTGTTTATCCCAGATATGCCGGTTCAGAGCATCTTCAAGGGAAAATGAAACGCCTCCTGTTCAATGATCCCCTGACCCAAAAGGCTGTTTTCGCATGATGACAAACGAGTCCAAATGTGATATGATAAACACGAGCACTGCGGTAGTGTCGGCTGATCCAAAGAAGGAGGCAAATGAAATGGGTCAGCAATTGATTACCGCGTTATACTGCCGTCTCTCCAATGAAGACGACCTGGACGGCGAGTCAAATTCCATCCAGAACCAACGCACTCTCCTGATGAAGTACGCAACCGAGCAAGGTTTTCCCAATATCCGCGTATTCGTCGATGACGGTTACACCGGCACCAACTTCAACCGTCCCGCCATGCAGGAACTGCTTTCCTTAGTAAGTGAAGGGAAGGTCGGAATCATCATCGTCAAGGACATGAGCCGTTTCGGACGCGACTACCTGCAAGTAGGCCGCTATACGGAACTGGAATTTCCAGACAACGATATTCGATTCATCGCCGTAAATGACGGTGTGGATTCAGCGCGAGGGGATAATGACTTTACCCCCGTAAGAAATCTTTTCAACGATTTCTATGCGAAAGACACCAGCCGCAAAATCCGAGCCATCGTCAAAGTCAAAGGAACCAGCGGTCAGCACATCAGCCGCCCGCCCTATGGCTACCTGGATGACCCGGAACAAAAAGGGCACTGGATCGTGGATGAAGAAGCCGCGCCTGTGGTGAAACGTATCTTCGACTTGGTGCTGGAAGGAAAAGGGCCGGAAAGCATTGCCCGCATCCTGGAAACGGATCACGTTCTGACGGTACGTGCGCTTTACTTGAAGCGTCATGGCAAACCGCTGCCGGATCACCCCTACCGGTGGACTGACAGTTCCGTGACCGGAATCCTGAACCGGAAGGAATACACCGGCTGCACCTGCAACTTCAAAACCTTCTCCAAATCCTACAAGCTGAAAAAACGGCAGCCGAATAAAGAGGAAAACATCTGCGTTTTCCCCAATACCCAGGAAGCCATCGTTTCGCAGGAACAGTGGGAACGGGTACAGGAGTTGCGGAAGATCAAGCATCGTCCGGTTCGCAGGGAAGCACAGAAAGGTTTCTTTTCCGGCCTGATCTTCTGCGCAGACTGCGGAAGCAAGCTGCATTTCTGTTCCCGCCAGAAAAGCGAAGGGAAACAGGATCGGTACGTCTGCTCGGAATACAAAAGCGGACGGGGCGATTGCACTGCGCATTACATTCGGGAAAACGTTCTCCGCAGCCTCGTTCTGGAACGGATTCGCACGCTGACCGCCTACGTGCGGGACGACGTGGAACGGTTCGAGGAAGAATGGCTGCAATGCAGGCGGCAGAGTCAGGAAAAGAGCATCCGGCAGGATCGGAAGAAGTTGGCGCAGGCAAAGAAACGGCTGACAGACCTGGACAAGCTGGAACGCAGAGTATACGAGGATTACGCCCTGGGCGATCTGCCCAAGGAACGCTATCAGCGTTTGTCCGCCGATTACGAATCCGAAAGGGAAAGCCTGACCAGCGAAATCGCCCGCCTGGAGAACCTGATCGCTTCACAGGAAGAAGCCAGCGACAACTATGACCGCTTCATGGCGCTTGTGAACAAGTACGTTGATATTCCCGAACTCACGCAGGCGATGGTCAGCGAGTTCATCCAGAAAATCATCGTCTACGCGCCATTTGATTCGGACGGTCATCACGTCCAGCACATCGAGATCATTTTCAACTTCGTTGGAGAAATCAATATTCCGATGTTCAACGATCCTGTGACGGCGACACCTTCAACCAAAGAAAAGAAACCGGCTTAAAATCGGACGTGGCTGGGAAAAGGAAAACCGCGTCACCTTCACAGTGCGCGGTTTTCCCTGGAACCACGAAAATGGTTCCCTATCACTCATTACCCAGGCCAGAGAGAGGTATCCCCCGGACCCCCTTCCGAGAAAGCCATAATGTAAAACATTATCTTATGATAATATAATACGAAAATAACTCATTTCTTTGCATGATTCTCTTTTTCTTCCAGCTGCTTTTCCCGCTTTTCGAGCTGCTCCAGGCGGCGATCCAGGCCCTGGAAGCGCTCCAGCTCGGGATCGGGCAGGTCGGCGTGGTTGAGGTCGATATCGGGGCGCTTTTCCGGGCCGCGCACCACGCGCCCGGGGTTGCCGACCACCGTACAGTACGCGGGCACGTCCTTGAGCACGATGGCCCCGGCGCCGACCTTCACATGCTCGCCGATCGTGATCGGGCCCAGCACCTTGGCCCCGGCCCCGATGATGGCGCCGCTGCCGATGGTGGGATGGCGCTTGCCGGTGTCCTTGCCCGTGCCGCCCAGGGTCGCGCCCTGGTAGATGGTCACGTCGTCGCCGATCACGCTGGTTTCGCCGATCACCACGCCGGTGCCGTGGTCGATGAACAATCGTTCCCCGATCTGCGCGCCCGGGTGGATATCGATGCCGGTTTTCTGGTACGTGCGGAAATTGATAAGCCGCGCCCGGAAGAAATGCCCCTTCAGATACGCCTTGTGCGCGCGCTTGTGCCGCCGCACGGCGATGAAGCCGGGATAACAGAAATAGACCTCCCATCGGGAATGGGCGGCGGGATCGCGGGCCAATACGGCGTCCAGATCCCGCTTGAGCGTTTCAAACATGCGTCTCCCCCCTGCGAAAAAAAACATGCCCTTTCCCCTAAGAGAACGGCATGCCGTCAAATCCACTCTGTTTTGCTGGAATCGCCTTAACGCGGCGCACACGGCGGAGCGTACGGATGGGGCCCATCTTTCCGCTTCGCTGCTCCCGGGGGCACTGCCTGCATGGACGCGGCGCGCTTTCAGCCGGTGACGCGCCTCTCTTGTCCGTCCCTGTGCCCAGGCTTTTTTCCCGTTCCTCGCACATGAGTATTATATGCGGGCAAGGAATAATTGTCAATCCCCGCGGATGAATTCGCGCTCAGCCCACTGCGGATGAATTCGCGCTCAGCCCCCACTTATCAAAGCAAACTCCATCGCGCGAAGCGCATATCACGCCCCGAAGGGGCATATCGAACGCGTCAGCGTATATCGAAACGCGCCAGCGTTATCTCGAGCGCCGCAGGCGCTTATAAATGCCCTTCGGGCTCGATATGGCTTCGCCTCGATATCCCCTTTCGGGGTCGATATACGCTTCGCGCGAGGAAATATAGTGGACAATGGTTCATCCCATAGGTGAATAAATCAAAGCGTGGAAAAAAGCAGGAGCCGCAGAAAAAAACCCGCCCCATGAGCGGGGCGGGCGGGATGGAAAGGGAAAGCTTACCACGCCATATCGTAGATCGCGTCACGATAGATGAGCGTGTGGCCGTCGTTGGAGACGGCGACGATTTGAGCGTCCGCGTAGGGAACGACCATCGCGCCGCTGGCGGAAAGCAAGCCGTACTGGTTATCGCTGTTTTGCAGGATCATGAACGGCTGATCGCCGCAGACGGTGATGTATTTGGCTTTTTCGGCGTACACGCCCGTTTCCGCGGAGATGATGATATGCCCCTGGTCGGTGTAGAAGGCAGTGAAATAATCGTTCGTCTTATCATTGCTGATGGAGTAGAGCTTATAATCCGTGGTCAGCTCCACGTCTTTGAGGATGGCGGTGCCGTCGCTCTCAAACAGGGAGATCCGGTACACGTTTTCGCTTTCGGTTTTCTTCATCGCCCAGACGCGGCCGCTTTCGGTGGCATACAGATCGTCGAAAACGCCGTCCTTGACGCGCAGCACATTGCCGGTCATGGCGATGTCCCCGTCATAGCGCCATTTTTCTTCGCCGATGGACATGGCGCAGATATACTTGCCGCCGACGGTAAAGGTGGATTTGCAGCCCTGGGGCTTTTCGGCCAGCACGTTGCCCTGCAGGTCCTTAAGCTCGTCGCTGAACCACCGGGTGGACTCGGAAACCTGGTCCGCGCTCAGGGTGCATTCCGGCGTGAAAGCGATCTGGCCGGAGGAAACGTGCACGACCTGCTTGCCTTCCGTGACGAATTCATTCGTCCTTTCCCGATCGGTCTTGACGAAGTCCTTGTCCAGGGTGAACAGGGTTTTATTGTAGCCGCGCATCACCAGCCAATCGCCCTGCGCGTCTCCCTTGGGGTTGAACACTTCGCCGTAATTCAGGGTGCCGATTTTCTGGCCGTCATAATACACATCGCAGGTTTCCACGTTGTAGTGGTCGGAGGAGGTGAAGCTGGTATAGGCGTATTCCGCGGCGGTGTTATCTTTGCGCAGCATGCAGCCGACGGCCCATTTTTCGCTCAGGATGTAAAGCTCTTCATACTGGGCTTCGGCGCACATCGTGCCGTCCGCCTTCATGAAGCCTTCGAGCGAGCGGTTCCCGACACGCTGGGTAAAATGGATATACCCGTAGGTGGTGCCGGAAATGAAGTTCAGGTCCTGGTAAGCGGTGAGGCGGGAAAGATCCAGGTCAGCCAGGTAATCGCCGTCGTTGCTGGAAACGAAGATGCAGTTGTTTTCGGGAAGATAGCTGAAGATTTGTTTGCTTGCGCTGGGTTCGGTGCGGAAGTTGAGCTTCACTTCGCCGGGCGCGGCGGCGATTTCCGCCATCGCGGAGCAGCAAAGCAGCAGCAGGGCCAAAACAAGCGCTGTCATACGTTTCATGATTCAATCCCCCTTGTTATTGATTGGCTATACAATACCATATTTTCGGCGTTTTTTCAATCATTGATTTCTTTTTTTCCGAAAGAATCACAGGTCGTTCGCCAGATTGTCAAACAGCGTATACTCGCCCAGCCAGGCCAATTTGACCGTGCCGAGCGGACCGTTCCTCTGCTTGGCCACGATGACCTCGGCGATGTTGTCGGGCACCTGCTCGTCGCGCTTATAATAGGCTTCCCTGTGCAGGAACATGACCACGTCCGCGTCCTGCTCGATGGAGCCGGAATCGCGCAGGTCGCTCAGCATGGGCCTCAGGCCGCTGCCGCCGCGCTTTTCGTTGGCGCGGCTCAGCTGCGCGCAGGCGACCAGGGGCACCTTGAGCTCCTGGGCGATGGATTTTAAGCTTCTGGAGATGTTGCTCACTTCCACCTGGCGGCTTTCCGCCTTGTTATCGGAGCCCATCAATTGCAGGTAGTCCACCACGATCATGTCCAGCCCGTGGTCCATCATCATCCGGCGGCAGCGGGAGCGCAGTTGCCCCGGGGTCAGGCCGGAGGTATCGTCGATGTACATTTCGCTGGCGGCAAGGGGGGCCAGGGTCCGCGCGAGCTTCACCCAGTCCTCGTCCCTCAGCTGCCCTTTGCGCACCGACTGCATATTGACCCGCGCCTCGCCGCACAGGATACGCATGGCGATCTGCTCCCGCGGCATTTCGAGCGAGAACACGGCCACTTTTTTGCCCTTGCGCACGGCGTGGGAGGCGATGTTGATGGCGAAGGAGGTTTTGCCCATGGACGGCCGCGCGCCCACCAGCACCAGCTCGCCGCCGTGCAGGCCGGTCAGCAGGCTGTCCAGGCTGTAAAAGCCTGTGGGCACGCCGGAAACGCCGCCCTTCAGGCGCACCAATTCCTCCATCTGCTCGTAGGTGCGGGCCAGCACGTCCCGGATGTGCTGCAATTCTTCGCCGCCGTCGCGGCGCATCACGATATCGAAGATCTTTTTTTCCGCCATGGCCAGCACCTGGTCCAACCCCTGTTCCTGGGCGTAGCTGGCCTGGGAGATTTCGCCGGACGCAATGATCAGCCGCCGCAGGGTGGATTTTTCCGAAACGATGCGGATATAGTCCTTCACGTTGGCGGTGGTGGGCACGAACTGGGTCAGATCGATCAGGTATTCGATGCCGCCCACGCCGGGCAGCGTGCCGCGGCGGGAAAGCTCCGCGTCCATGGTGACCAGGTCCACCGCGGAATGATTGGCGGTCAGGGCCTTGGCAGCGCTGAAAATCTCTTTGTGCGCGGGCACGTAAAAATCATCCTCGGCCAAGGCTTCCACAGCCGAGGATACCGCGCCGCTGCTTTGCAGCATCGCGCCGAGCACGGAGCGTTCCGCTTCCGTGCTGTGCGGGGGTACGGCTGAAAAAGCCGCGGGCGTATCCATTTACGCGTCCCCGCCCGTGACCCGCACCAGCATTTTGGCGCTGATTTCGGGATAGAGCTTCACGACCACATCGGTTTCGCCCACGGTGCGGATGGGCTCGGCCAGCTCGATCTTGCGCTTATCCACGTCCACGCCGTGCTGGGCTTTGAGCGCCTCGGCGATTTCCGCGCCGGTCACGGAGCCGTACAGCCGGCCCTGGGAGCCGCACTTGGCCACCACGGTGATCACCTTGCCGCGCAGCGAGGCCGCCTTCTTTTCGGCGCTCATGCGGCGCTCGGTCTCACGGGCGCGTTCGGCGGCCTGCTTCTTTTCCAGCTCCTTGGCGGCGCCGGGTGTCGCGTCGGTGGCCAGCTTCCTGGGGAACAGGAAATTGCGGGCATAGCCGTCGCTCACGTTCACGATCTCCTGCTTTTTCCCAACGCCCTTGACATCGGCCAGCAGAATTACCTTCATTAAAAGTCCTCCTTTGGTTCCCGGGGCTTGCGCAGCCCGCGGATATTATTGATCTGATCAAAGATGCCGATCAGCGTCAGCAGCGAAACGAGCATCAGGATGATCGGCAGCGCGATGCGCCAGCCGCGCTGCGCGCCGCGGGTGCGCTGCATAAAGTTGACCAGCGCGGCGCCCTGGATGGAAAAGAGGCTCGAGGCGGCGGCATAGAGGAGCACGCCGGCGATGTGGAGCGTGGGCTCGCCGCTGAACCGAAGCAGATACCCCGCGATCAGCGCGGCGCCCACCTGCCAGCCCTTGCCGCGCGGGATATGCCATTGATGGAAGGGCGGCATGCCGATATCCGGAAAATCGATCTTTTCCTTTTCGGCGGTCTTCTCTTCTTCCTGCGTTTCGGCGGTCAGCATCGGGCCGAGCTCCTTGCCGCGCTTGATGGGACGGCCCTTCGCCTCGCGGAGGAAAACGCGCTTTTCTTCCGCAATGAACCCAAAGCGCAGCGGGAGCAGCAGGCACAGCACGCCGCCCACGATGCTCTGGCTGACGATGATGTTGGGCACCAGCGATTCCAATTGCGTGGTGACCAGCGTCCGAACGGAGAGGAGCATGTCCTCCCTCGCGGCGTCCGAGAGGACGTACAGATCCTGCTGCAGGCCGGTCTTCAAATCGATAAAGCCGGAGGAATAGAGCTGATAGAGCATGGCGTCGCCAAGCTCCCAGTTCCTGAGCCAGTCCGAAGCGGCGATGCCCGCGGCCGAGTACAATTGCCAGCCCGTGCGCTGCTGCAAAAGCACATAGACCGCGATCAGCGACGCAAGATGCACCGCGATCATTCCGGCGCAGCCCTTCCAGAAGGGGATCCTTTTAAGGATCACCACCGCGAAGGCCGCCACGATCGGCAGCAGGTAAACCGCGGCCAGGCCGAGCCCCGCCGGGCCAAGCAGCCGGTACATCGCCAGCAGCCCGGCCAGCGTGCCCGCCGCCATCGCCGCAAGCCCGCTGCACAGCCCCGAAACGCATACCGCGATCGGCAGCAAAAACAGCACCGCGCTGACGACGTACAGCCCCATCATCGGCGAAAAAGAAAAAAGCAGCAGCGGGGCCACGATGATGAGCAGGCACGCCAAACACGATTGGGAAGAACGATAAAGGGGGAAATCTTTCATAAAATCTCCTTGCAAAAAACGGGTATACTTTGCCTATATTATTGTAATTTCATCCGGCCCATTTGTCAACGGGGCCGGAAAGAGAGGCGAAAGAAAAACAAAAGCCCCCGACCGTCGCCGATCAGGGGGCTGAAAGCATGGAGCGTCAACTAAAATGAAGATCGATGGAACCGTTGCTGGTGCGAACGTGCAGGGGCTTTTCGCCCGCCTGCTCGCGGGGGAGGGAATTATGGCCGTTGCTGGTGCCGCTCTGGATGGCCCAGACGCTCTGCGGGCCGGGCAGTTCGCCGCGGATGGAGGAATTGCTGGTGCGCAGCGTCACGGAAGCGGCGTCTGAGCGCCAAATTTCAACCGCGCCGTTGCTTGAGGTCAGGCTGATCGCATCCTTCGCGCGGGAATCTTCCATTACCACGCGGCCATTGGACGTGGTCAGCACGATGTCCCGCTCGCCAAGCAGCCCGCGGCCTTCGATGCGGCCGTTGCTGGTGGCGACGCGGAAGCCCTGCTTGCAGCGCACGTTTTCCAGGACCTGGCGGCCGTTGCTGGTGACGGAATTCAGATCCTTGCAGGCAATGTCCTTGAGCACAATGCGCCCGTTGGAGCTTTTGAGCTCCACGTTGCACAGCGCGTCCAGCGCCTCCGCCTTGATGGACGCGTTGGTGGTGCGGCAGTAAAGATCGACCAGCGCGGCCCTGGGCAGCGAAAGCTCCACCGTGGGGCTGGATTTGCTCCACAGCCGGACAATGCCGCCGAACATCATGACCTTGAGCCGGCCCGCGGTGATGGGTCTTTGTAACCTTTGCAGGAACAGCGTGCCGTCCTGAACGCCCGCCTCGTAAGGATCGTCGTCGCAGGTGTAGTAGGTCAGCACGGCCTCGTCGCCGTCCGTTCCCAGCACGCGGAAGGGCATTTCCCCGGCGTGCAGGCGCACGGCGCGCAGCTGATCCGCGGGGCAGACGAAGGTCTTTTTCTCATATTCGCCGAAGGTTTTTTCCTCCGTCCAATCATACACGGCGTCCACGAATTTTTCGCTCTTGTCCTCCGCGGCCCGCGCGGCTTTTTCCGCGTACTGGGCATGGGCGGCCGTCTTTTCGGTGATCTTGTCCATCACCTGGTCCACGGCCTTGCCCGCTTCGCCGAGGGCGCTGCACACGGTGTCCAGCACGCTGTTGACGATACCGTTTACATCCGCGTTTGCCCCGTCGATCTCGACCGCCTTCTTTGCCCGCCGTTCTTTTTCCTTTTCGTCTTCGTCGATCGCCTTCTTTGCGGATTCGAGCGCGCTGTCCACCATGGAGGCAAAGCGCGCCGCTTCGTTTTCCAGCTCCAGGGGGATCTCCGATTCCGCTTTGCCCTGCTCCTGCGCGATACGCGCGGCGATTTCCTCCGGGCTTTCCATCGCGGCCACGGCGGCTTCCTCGCTCTGGCCGTCCTCCATCCGGTCCTCCAGCATTTCCGCGTAATAATCCAGGATGCCCTGCCGGGCGTCTTCCGCCATGAAAGCGAGCTTTTCCTTAAGTGTTTCCATATATTCTTTGCGGGTCATCGTTCCGTCCCTTCCTTTCCAGCGTTCACATCCGCGATAAAATCGTACACCTTTTTCACGTCCGCCCATTCCTGCAAAAATTCCTGGATCCGTTTTCTGCCTTCGTCGGTAATGGCGTAGTATTTCCGCAGCCGCCCGTTGTGCTCAACGGAGTAGACCTTCAGGCTGTCCGCCGCCTCCAGGCGCCGCAGCACCGGATACAGCGTGGATTCGGACAGTTCCATGATGGGCAGGATATCCTTGATCAGCTGGTAGCCGTAGGAATCCCCCCGGCTGAGCAGCGACAGGATACAGACCTCCACCATGCCTTTCTTCATCTGAGAATCCAAGCGTCTCACCTCCAAACATTATTATACTTCGCATAGTATTGCTTTGCAAGCATTATATTTTGCAAAACAACGATTTTCTCCGCGGGAGCCAAGGTGGGTCCGGATCGCGGACGGCCGGGCCATAAGCCCCGAAAAAACCCGGACCAAGAGAATTGCTTCGGCTTTCCCATCAGCAGTGCGCCGCGCCTGATCTGCAAATCCATGTTCCTCACCTCCAAGCAGTATTATATATAACATAGTATTATTTGTCAAGCATTATTAATAATTTTATAATATTTTTCTTTTTGGCATACCTCGCGCACTGTTTTCTTTTCTTTTTTCGGCGTTTCCTGTCGGAAAGGCTGTGCAAGGGAAAGAAATTGTGCTATACTCCCATTGGATGCTTATTCGGCGCGCAAAGCGCCGCATGCGACATACAACCACGGCGCGCGGCCCGTCTGAAGGGGCAGGCCCATATGTTTCCATATGTTTTCCAAAGGCGCGCCGGAAGGGGAAAAACCAGAAGGAGAAAAGAGCATGTATGATATTCTGATCATCGGCGCGGGCGTGACCGGCTGCGCCCTGGCGCGGCAATTGTCCGGCTGGGAGGGCAGGATCGCCGTGCTGGACAGGGCCGAGGACGTGGCCGACGCCGCGAGCAAGGCCAACAGCGGCATCGTGCACGCGGGCTTCGACGCGAAGCCCGGCACGAAAAAAGCGTATTATAACGTAAAAGGCGCGGCCATGTATCCGGCGCTGACGAAAACGTTGGGCGTGCCGTTTGATCCCATCGGCGCGCTGGTGCTCGGCTTTTCGGAGGAAGACCGCAGGACATTGCAAAAGCTCTACGGCCAGGGCCAGCAAAACGGCGTGCCCTCCTTAAGGATCATCGAACGCGAAGAGATCCTGCGCATGGAGCCGAACACCAACCCCGACGTGGTCTGCGCCCTGTACGCGCCTACCAGCGCCGTCGTCAGCCCCTACGAAATGACCCTCGCCCTGGCCTACCACGCGGCGCAGAACGGCGTGGAATTCATCTTCGACAGCCCCGTAACAAAAATCTACGAAAAAGACGATACCTGGCATGTCGAAACGCCCAAGGGCGTTTTATCCGCGCGGGCGATCATCAACTGCGCGGGCACCGGCGCCGCGGAGCTCCATAACCAGATCTCCGATCAGAAGATCCGCATCATCCCCCGCCGCGGCGAATATTACCTGCTGGATCACACCGTCCAATGCCCGTTCAGCCGCACCATGTTCCAGGTGCCGTCCAAGATGGGCAAGGGCGTGCTGATTTCCCCCACGGCGCACGGGAACGCGCTCCTTGGCCCCTCCGCCGAGGATATCCCCGATCCCGACGATACCGCGACCACGCGCGCGGGGTTGGATTTTGTGCTCGAAAAATGCCGCCTCACCTGGCCCCAGGTGAACGTGCGCTCCGTCATCACCACCTTTTCCGGCGTCCGCGCGCACCCGGATACGGACGATTTTATCATCGGCCCCGTGCACGGCGCGCCGGACAACGCCTTTGAGGCGATCGGCATCGAAAGCCCCGGCCTGACCGCCGCGCCCGCGGTGGCCAAGGAGCTGGCGGAAATGGTCGCCGAGCATTTGAAGCTGCCCTCCGCCCGCTTCCTGCGCAGCGCGGTGCCGCTGCTCAGGCCCTTCTCCGCCATGACCGAGGAGGAGCGCGCCGAAGCCTGCCGCAAAAACCCGGAATACGGACGCATCGTGTGCCGCTGCGAGGTGGTCACCGAGGCGGAGATCCGCGACGCCATCCGCCGTCCGGTCGGCGCAAGGTCCATCGACGGGGTCAAGCGCCGCACGCGCGCCGGCATGGGCCGGTGCCAGGGCGGGTTCTGCTCGCCCCGCGTGATGGAGATCCTGTGCGAGGAATTGGGGAAATCGCCGCTGGAAATCACCAAATGCGGCGGGGAAAGCAAGCTGCTTGTCGGCACGCTGAACGAAATCGCAAAGGAGGCGCGGGTCGATGAATGAACCTATCATTCAGGTGGACGTGCTGGTGATCGGCGCGGGCCCGGCGGGCCTTGCCGCCGCCATCGCCGCGAAAAAGGCGGGCGTTGACAATCTGATCGTTCTGGAGCGGGAGGACCAGCCCGGCGGCATCCTGCGCCAGTGCATCCATAACGGCTTCGGCCTGCACCGCTTCAAGGAAGAATTGACCGGCCCCGAATACGCGCAGCGCGATATCGACACCGCCCGCGGGATGGGCATTGATATCCGCCTGGGCGTCACGGTGCTTTCCGTCAGCCCCGAAAAGCGCGTCACCGCCGTCAGCCGCGATCACGGCCTGCAGATTTTTGAGGCAAAGGCCGTCGTCCTGGCCATGGGCTGCCGCGAGCGGCCCCGCGGCGCGCTCGCCATTCCGGGCACCCGGTGCGCCGGCATCTACAGCGCGGGCACGGCCCAGAAATTCGTGAACCTGGAGGGCTATATGCCCGGCCGTCGCGTGGTCATCCTGGGCAGCGGCGATATCGGCCTCATCATGGCCCGGCGCATGACGCTCCAGGGCGCG
The DNA here is from genome assembly GCA_017530275.1 of Clostridia bacterium. The sequence goes on from JAFXMP010000305.1 coordinate 39,267, forward strand.
AAGGTGCTGTGCTGCGTGGAGCTGATGCCCTATTCGAGCGGCCTCAACCGCAACATCGTCCAATGCCTGCAGGATTATCATATCCCGCTCTACCTCTCCCACACCGTGATCGATATCCACGGAAAGGAGCGCCTGACCGGCGTCACCGTCGCCAAGGTCGATGAAAACCGCCGGCCCATCCCCGGCACAGAAATGGAATTTGACTGCGATACGCTGCTGTTGTCCGTCGGCCTCATCCCGGAAAACGAGCTCTCCGCCGGCGCGGGCGTGGAAATCAGCCCCGTCACCAGCGGCGCGGTGGTCTCCGACACCCTGGAAACCAGCGTGCCCGGCGTGTTCGCGTGCGGCAACGTGCTCCACGTGCACGACCTGGTGGACCACGTGAGCAACGAATCCTTCCGCGCGGGCGAAATGGCCGCCCGCTACGCCCTGGGCGAACGCAGGCAGGGCAGGGAGATCCCCGTCCGGGATGGCAAGGGCGTCCGCGGGACCGTGCCGCAAAAGCTGCTGCTGAACGATGAAACCGCCCAGGTCGATCTCATGTTCCGCCCCGACCGCGTCTACCGCGATCATTACCTCACCGTATATGCCGATCAGCGTCCGCTTGCGTCCGTGAAGAAAATGATCCTCACCCCCGGCGAAATGGCCGTCCAGCCGCTGAACGAAAAAATGCTCGCCGCCTGCCGCGAGGCGAAGGAAATCACCGTCGCGATCACGGAAGAAAAAGCGGTTTAGTACGTTTCTTCTTCGATTTGTGCTGCAAAGGGAAAAAGGGCGGCGCAGGGGGAATATTGGGATTACGAAAAGTTTTCTGGCTCAAGAAAGCCCGGGAAAAATCCGGAGGAATAGTTCGCCTTCCCCCGGAGATTTTTCCCGGGCTTTTTCTTTTCTTTTTGCAGCAGCGGAAATCTTTAACCAAATTTTCCGTCAGGTCATCCCTTCTTTCCTGTTTTTTCTTGAAGCGCTCTGATAATCTCATCCACATTCGCTTCATTGGTCACACCTGGATACTCTTTTTCAAATCGAAGCAGGGCGCTGTGCGCGTCCTGTTCACCGGCGGAAACCTGCCGATACAGCGCGTCAAAATGCCCGTCGTTCATCACATCTTCCATAAACCGCTGTGATTTTTCGGGCAGCGCGTTCCAATCGCCGTACAGGTCGGAAACGGCTTTTTTGATCTGTTCCACGGTGAGGGGCGCTCCCCGTTTTTCGTGTTCGGCCAGGATGCCCAGCACGTCGGACAGGTCGTTTTTGTACTGCCTGCCGGAGCGCAGCTTCATGGCGATCAGGTATTCCGCCGACACAGTGCGCAGGGTCAGCACGTTGGCGTATTGCCGGTAATAAACGGAATATTCTTTCAGCTTCGGGGTATAGGCTTCCGTCCGGGTGAAGTCCGCGTTCAGCCAGCCGTGGGGCAGATCGAATTTTTCCTCCACCCGCAGGATGGCGTCCTCCATGGCGGAGGATGCGAAAATCAGCGCGTCGATATCGGTGGTCATGCCGCGAAAGCCGTAATTGATGAGAATGGAAGCGCCGCCGATCAGGATCAGTTCGGCGGGCGTGCCTTTTCCGGCCAGGCGGCGGTATTCCCTGGCGACCTCCTTCAAATAGGAGTCCAGGTTTTCTTTGGTGAATTCGATCCGGTTTTCAAACGGCATTTCGCACGTCGCACTCGATAATATTGAAGCGCTTGAACTCCGGGATGGCGTCGCGCTCGGCCTGGATCAAGGCGCTTTCGTCCTTCGACGCGGCGCGGATCGCCAGAACGCTGGCGGGATACAGCGGCTTATCCAGGCGGCAAATACGCAGATCGTCGTATTCGCTGCACAGGGGCACGCCGTTCAGGCTGCTTACATAGTCCAGCATGGCCAGCAGATACAGGCTTTCGGGATACCAGCCCCGGTCATAATACGTCCTGATTTCCCGGCTTTTCAGCGCGTCCATAATAAAATCCAGGTCGCCCATTTCCTTCAGGCGGTGACACACGCTGCTTTTGAACAGTTCAAAGCTGCTGCGCTTCGTCAGATAGGGGGCAAGCAATTCCTCCATGCTCACGTCCAGCGCCCGCGCCAGCCGATACACCGTTTCCGCGCTGCACTTTTCCAGCTTCGCCTTTCCGTTACAGATGTCGTTCAGCGTGGCGTAGGGCACGCCGCTGGTTTTCGACAGCCGGTAGATGGACAGGTTTTGCCGCGCCATTCTTGCGTTCAATTGCATGATGTCACCCCTCTTCTGATAAGATTATAACGGTATGCCGTTATAATGTCATGAAATAAGTCGTTCATGCGGATGGATACCCTGATTGAAAAAACCTGATCCATGAGCCGGTGGAACTTGCTTCCGGCTTCAAAGATCAGGAAATTGAGATTTTTTATCGCTTTGTCGGTAAGTTGGAAAAAGATCACATTATTATCGCCAAGTAAGCGCTGCCGGGGCCGCGGAGGCCCCCGCCCCGTCCGTGCCCTTTTCCATATCCGTGGGATCCTCTGATGATCAGGTTATTCTTTTTTCCGCTGTCTGCGAATTCTTTTTCCGGTTCGCGTCCGAGGAGGAGACCACGACTTTCTGGATGAAGATGAACAGCAGCAGCAGCAGGCCGGTGGCGATCTTGCCCCACCAGGAGTTCAAGGTGCCCTGGAACGTGATCAGCGAGGGGATCAGCGCCTTGAGCACGACGCCAAAGAAGGTGCCCAGAATATACCCAACGCCGCCTGTCAGCAGCGTGCCGCCGATGACGGCGCAGGTGATCACATCCAGCTCGCCGCCCTGCAAAGAAAGGTTCCAGCCGCTCTTCACATACAGCGTAAAGGCGATGCCGGCCAGCACGGAGCACAGCCCGTTGAAGCCATACACCAGCACCTTCGTCTTGCCTACCGGCAGGCCCATCAGCTTTGCGCTTTGCTCGTTGCCGCCAATGGCGTACACGTTGCGGCCAAACTTGGTTCTCTGGAGCAGATAAATACCCACCAGCAGCACCACGAGAAAGAGGATGATGTTGAAATTGATGTATGCCGTCGGCTTGATCTTCACCCATTCCCCATCCTTCAGATGATAGAGATAGACCTTCCACCCGGCCAGCGCGTCAATGACGTCGTTGCTGATGGTAATGGATTTCGCGCTGATCAGGGAGCATACGCCGCGGGCCAGGAACATGCCTGTCAGCGTCGTAATGAAGGGCGGCACATTCAGATAATGAATGACCCAGCCCATCAGCAGGCCCAGTCCTACGCCTACAAACAGGGAGAAAGCGATGCAGATCCAGGGATTGATCCCCAGCTCGGTGGTGCCGTAGGCGATAAACATGCCCGTCAGCGACGCCACAGCGGCAACGGACAAGTCGATGCCGCCGGTGATCAGCACGAACGTCATTCCCACGGCGGAAATACCAAGGTACGCATTGTCCACAAAGAGGGTGGTGATCGTTCTCACGGTGTTAAATCCCTTGTTGCTCTTCGGGTCGCTGGCAAGATTGCCATAGGCGATGCTGCCGAAGAGATAGATGAGAAGCAGGATGCCAACCGTCGCGTACACCATGATGTATTTGGGGTTTGTCAGCTTTTTGACCAGCCTTTGCCACCGCGAATTCGTATTATTCTCCATTATTTGACACCCCCCGTCGCAAGTTTCGCCCTGTTCCTGGCGCGCTTGGAAAGGTAATTGCTCACAGGTTCGGACTGCAGCACGATCACCACGGCGATGATCATCGCCTTGAACGCCATGGTGGCTTCGGAAGCGATGCCGAAGTAATACACCAGGGTGACGATGGTGCGGATGATAATGGAGCCGATCGCGGTGCCCACCAGGCTGAATTTACCGCCGGTCATGCTGGTGCCGCCAATGACCACCGCAAGAATGGCGTCCATTTCAAAGTTCAATCCGGCGTTGTTCGAGTCGTTGGACATGATGCGGCTGGAATAGATCAGCCCGGAAACGCCGGAGAGCAGGCCGGTGATGGCGAAAACAATGAAGATGACCATTTGCGCGTTGATGCCGGACAGGCGGCTGGCGTTGCGGTTGATGCCCACGGCTTCAACGAACGTGCCGAAGGCCGTTTTCCGCACAAACAGCCACATGAGCAGGATCACCACGGCTGTGATGATGATCGGCATCGGGATGGCCAGAAAACTGCTGTTGGCGATGCGATAGAAGGGGGTAAATTTTGTGGTGAACTGCCTGCCGTCCGTGGTGATCTGGGCGATGCCGCGGCCGCAGACCATCAGGATCAGGGTGGCGATGATGGGCTGCATGCCGCCCTTTGCAATCAAAAATCCGTTGAACAGGCCCATCAGCGTGCATACGCCCAGCGGCACCAGCAAGGCCAGCGCGTAAGGCTTTACGGAATAGTCGCCCGGCGTGATATACTCGGCCACGTCCCAGCGCATGAACTTGAGCGCGATAGCGCCCGACACGGCCACCAAGGCGCCTACGGACAAGTCCGTGCCGCCCAGCGCAATGACCAGCGTCATGCCCATGGCGATGATGGTGATTTCGCTGGAACGGTTCAGGATATCGATGATGTTGCCGTAGAGCATCCCGGTATCTTCCTGAATTTTCAGGCTGAAAAAGTCCGGGCGCGCGATCAGGCATACCAGCAGCACCAGGATTTCCGCAACAATGGCCCAGGTAACCTTGGAACGAAGCAGCTGGGTCAAATCGATTTTCTTTTTCATTACGCCACACCTCCCGCGGCCTCGGCGCCTTCCGCGATAATGGTCAGGATCTTTTCCTGCGTGCAGTTTTCGCCATCCAATTCCGCCACCTTCTTGCGGTCGCGCATGACGATGATGCGGGTGGAGCAGCGGATGATTTCGTCCAGCTCGGAGCTGATGAAGATGATGGACACCCCTTTTTCGCACATTTCCAGCATCAGCCGCTGAATCTCCGCTTTTGCGCCGACGTCGATACCGCGCGTGGGTTCGTCCAGGATCAGCACCCGCGGATCGGTGGCCATCCACCGCGCCAGGATCACCTTCTGCTGATTGCCGCCGGACAGTTCGCCGATCTTTTTTTCGGCGTCGGGCGTCGCGATGCCCAATTCCGCGATATATTTATCCGCAAGGGCGTTTTGCTCGCGCCTGCTCATGGGATGCAGGAAGCCTTTGCGCGCCTGCACGGCCAGCGCGATGTTTTCACGGATGCTCAGATCGCTGATGATGCCGTCCCGTTTGCGGTCCTCCGGGCAGAAGGCCAGGCCCTTGGTCAGCGCGTCGTAGGGATTCTTGATTTTTTTATTGCCTTTCTGCTTCGCGTTCTCCCCGATCCCCGTCAGAACGATCGTCCCGTGGGACAGGTGCGTTACGCCGAAGAGCAATTCGGCCGTTTCCGTACGGCCGCTGCCCAGCAGACCCGCAAAGCCGATCAGCTCGCCCTCCCGCACGTTGAGGGAAATATCGTCGATTTTTCCAGGCGAACCGATATGGGTGGCCGTCAGGCGGTCGGGCGTGCCCGGCGCCACATCGGGCCGCTTCAAATTGAAAATGGCGTCCATGTCCTTGCCGACCATCTGGGTAACCAATTCCACTTTGGTGATGTCCTGAATGTTATACGTGCCCACCAAGCACCCGTTGCGCAGAATCGTCAGCCGATCGCTGATGGCGAACACCTGATCCAGAAAGTGGGTAATAAAGATAATGCCCATGCCCTCAGCCCGCAGGTCGCGCATCACGTCGAAGAGCAGCTGCACTTCGTTATCGTCCAAAGAAGAGGTGGGCTCATCCAGGATCAGGATCTTCGCTTTCACGTCCACCGCGCGCGCAATGGCCACCATCTGCTGAATGGCGGTGGAAAAATAGGAAAGAGGACGCGTCACGTCGATATCCATGCGGAAACGGGCCATCAGCTCCCGGGCACGGCGGTTGATGGTGCGCCAGTCGATCTGGCCGTGCTTCATGGGTTGGCGGCCGACAAAAATATTTTCCGCTACGGTCAGGTTGGGGCACAGATTGACTTCCTGATAAACGGTAGAAATGCCCATTTCCATTGCGTGCTGTGGGCTTTGCGGCTGGATCTCTTTGCCATCCAGGATGATGGTGCCGGCGTCCTTATGATGCACGCCTGTCAAACATTTGATCAGTGTGGATTTGCCCGCTCCATTCTCGCCCAGCAAAGAATGAATCTCTCCCGGACGCATAAAAAAATCCACCTTATCCAGTGCTTTCACGCCTGGAAATTGGATTTCTATCTGGCGCATTTCAAGTAGGTTATTCTCCGACAAAGGGATCCCTCCTTAAGAAAAGGCAGGGCGGAAAGTCGCCCATCCGCCCTGCCATGGACTCGTGATTTTTTAATCGTTGGTATGCGCTGTCATCAATACACGCGCTCGTCGATGACGTCGCCGGCCTTGATGGAAACCACGCCGCCCACGTCGATGCCGCCGTCCATATCATAGACGCCTTCATCGGGATGCTGCAGTTCCTTGGAGCCGGGCACGCCGGAGAGCAGGTTTTCGATGCACTGCACAACCGCGGGGCCGTACAGAGGAGTGCACTCGATGGTGGCGTTCATTTCGCCGTCAACGATGGCCTGGAACGCAGCCTTAACGGAGTCGCAGCCCACGATGATGATGTCCTTGCCGGGCACGAGGCCGGCAGCCTTGATGGCTTCGATGGCGCCCAGGGCCATGTCGTCGTTCTGAGCGATCAGCACGTCGATCTTGTCAATGGACTTGAGCCAGCTCTCCATCAGAGCCTGGCCTTCAGCGCGGGTGAAGTTGCCGCTCTGCTGGGCAACCAGCTTCATGTTCGGATAAGCTTCCATAGCGGCCAGGTTGCCTTCGGTACGGCCGACCTGCGCGCCGGAACCGGTGGTGCCTTCCATGATGGCGACGGATACTTCTTCTTCACCGCGGCCGAGGGTCTTGAGGTATTCGCCGGCCCACGCCACCTGACGACGGCCTTCTTCAACGAAGTCGCCACCGAAAGCGGCATAGTATTCGATCTTGTCCATGCAGTCAGGCATACGGTCGACCAGGATCAGCGGGATCTCCTCGTCGTTGATTTCCTTGAGGACTTCTTCCCAGCCGGAGTCCACGATGCAGGTCAGAACGATCACATCGACGCCCTGGGTGATGAAGTTGCGCAGAGCCTTGATCTGGTTTTCCTGCTTCTGCTGAGCATCGTCATAGGTGTAGATCCAGCCTTCATGCTCGCCAACCCACTTGCCGATGCTGTCGGTATTGGCGGTGCGCCAGTCAGATTCCTGACCGATCTGAGAGAAAGCCACGGTGACGTCGTCAGCCAGGGCGACGCAGCAGCTCAGCGCCATCAGCAGAGCCAGTACCAGTGCAACCAGTTTCTTCATAACCTATGTTCCTCCTTCATATTTGCGGCAAAAGCACCGCGTTTGTGTAAATTCTATCATATAATTCCCAAATAGTAAAGAGGTATTGGGGACACAACCGAACAAAAAAGGGTCAAATTCTGTTATACATCCAGATAGCATCATAATACTTCCTATTGTATACAAGGGCTGGTTACATTTCGGGAACATGCGTCTTTCCGTTTCCTCAAATGATGCGAAACCTCAATTTTTGCGGGAGGCCTGCTCATTCATTGCAAAAAACGGATGCGCGTTTTGCCTGTTTTTTTGTAGAGAAAAGGCGCAAAAAGGCCGAAAATGTACAGGAATACAGGCGCGGCGCTGTTTTGTCCCGCAAAAATAGGCCCGAACAAATATCCGGATGCGGCAAAAAAAGTGAGATGAAAAATACAAAAATCTGTTTACAATTTGTGTAGTTTGTGCTAAAATACAGCCAAGCTCGTTTGGTATGCGCAGGGATATGGCAGAAAAGCTCCCTTTTGCATGCCCCGCTTCTCAAAAGCGGCGATGTTTTCGCTATTAGCAGCGTGGATACGCTGTTAAGAAAAACGCGGGAAACCGCGTATAAAAAAAGGAGGAACCCCATTATGAAGAAGGCTCTTGCTCTGGTTCTGGCCGTTATGATGCTGCTTGGCTGCGTCAGCATTGCCAGCGCGGAAGACAAGATCAAGCTGGTCGTTTGGTCCTTCACCAACGAGCTGCAGGGCATGATCGAAAAGTACTATCTGCCCGATCATCCCGAACTGGAAATCGAATTCCAGATCTATCCCACCGACGGCAACGCCTACACCACCAAGGTGGACAACCTGCTGGGCTCCAACCCCACCAGCGACGAAGCTCCCGACATCTTCACCCTGGAAGCTGCGTTCGTGAAGCACTATGTTGAAATGGATTGGACCGGCGACCTCAAGACCATCGGCTTCACCGATGAAGAGCTGGCCACCGCCTTCCCCGTGATGGCGCAGATCGGCGCCAACGCTGCCGGCGTCCAGAAGGGCCTGTCCTGGCAGTCCACCCCCGGCGTCCTGATGTATCGCGCCTCCCTGGCCGAAAAGTACCTGGGCGTCACCTCTCCCGAAGAAATGCAGGCCAAGGTTGCCGATTGGGACACCTTCCTGGAGACCGCCGAAGAACTGAAAGAAAAGTCTGAAGGCGCCTGCAAGATGGTCATCGGCTCCGGCGACATCTGGAACGCTTATCAGTATCAGCGCAGCGAAGGCTGGGTCGTCGACGGCAAGCTGAACATCGACGACGAACTGCTCGACTTCGAAGAACTGTGCAAGACCCTCGAAGAAGACGACCTGACCCACAAGGGCGGCGCCTGGAGCGAAGTCTGGTTTGCCGGTATGCGCGGCGAGCTGGAAACCCTGTGCTACTTCCTGCCCACCTGGGGCCTGCATTACACCCTGAAGCCCAACTGCGTGGCTGGCTGGGATGCTGAGAACCCCGATTCCGAAGAGAACATCAAGAACGCTACCGAAAACGGCACCTACGGCGATTGGCGCCTGGTGGATGGCCCCGTTGCTTACAGCTGGGGCGGCACCTGGATGGGCATCAACGCTGCCAAGGCCGAAACTGCCAGCGATGCCAAGAAGGCCGCTATGCATGACCTGATCTACTTCTTCTCCCTGAACGAAGACTGGCTGGTTCAGTACGCGAAGGATTCCGGTGACTTCGTTGGTTCTGCCAAGGCCGTGGAAACCATCCTGGCCAACGGCGGCACTCCCAACCCCTTCCTGGGCGGCCAGGATCACTACGCCATCTTCGCTTCCGCCGCGGCTCTGGCCAACGGCTCTCTGATGAGCGAATATGACGACACCATCAACGGCCTGTGGAACGACTATGTGACCACTCCTTACACCAAGGGTGAAAAGGATCTGGACACCTGCCTGGCCGAATTCAAGGTTGCTGTCGCTGCCGCTATCACCACCATCACCGTGGAATAATCGGCGGTAATGCCCGATAGAATTGGTTACTGAACAGTAACCTCGCGGGGCTGTCTTCTTGCCTGACGGCGAGGGACAGCCCCGTTTTCGGCCCATTACGGCAAAAGGCTTCCCTTGAAGGGGAAGCCCTTGCGCATCCATCGCATTACGCGTCCTTCAATGGAAGCCTTTTGCGGCTTACGTTTCCTCAGTTCAGAATAAAGGAGTTGGAAGCATGTCCAAACAGATCGCGGTCAATCCGAAGAAAGCCAAATCGGTCAGCTACAGCAAATATGGCTATTTCTTCATTGCCCCGTTCTTCATCACCTTCCTGATCTTTGGCCTCTATCCCATCCTGTTCACGTTCAAAACCTCCGTCACCGATGCCGTCGGCTGGGAAAAGGTGATGAACAACAACATCATCGGCTTTGAAAATTTCCGCCAGCTGTTTGATCCGGGCAGCCTGGTCTACAGCAAATTCTGGGGCGCCCTCGGCAACACCGTTATCATCTGGTTCTTCAATTTCGTGCCCCAGCTGGGCCTGGCCCTCATCCTGGCCTCCTGGTTCACCGACAGCCGCATCCACCTGAAGCTGCAGGGCTTCTACAAGGTGACCATCTTCATGCCCAACATCATCACCGCCGCTACCATCGGTATGCTGTTCATGAGCTTCTTCAATTTCCCCATCAGCCCCGTGAACACCTTCATCCAGACCGCCGGCATTTCCAACATGCCCGTCGAGTTTTTCCGCTCTGTGGCCTGGAGCCGCGGCCTGATCTCCTTCATCCAGTGGTGGATGTGGTGCGGCAATACGATGATCGTCATGATCGCCGGTATTTCCGGCATCAACCCCTCCCTGTTTGAAGCGGCGCTGGTGGACGGCTGCACCAGCCGCCAGATCTTCTGGAAGATCACCCTGCCCCTCATCAAGCCCATCCTGGTCTACAACCTGACCACCTCCCTGGTCGGCGGCCTGACCATGTTCGATATCCCGCACATGATGACCCAGGGCAACCCCAACGAAACCACCAACACCGTGGCCCGCTTCATCTACATGCAGGGCTTCACCGGCTCCCGCAACTTCAACATGGCGTCCGCCGCGTCCGTGGTTCTGTTCGTCATCATCATTATCGGCTCTCTGCTGATCCGGTATCTGCTGAACGACCATGATCCCAAGCCCGCCAAGCTCGCGAAAGGAGGCAAGGAAGTAAGATGAAAGCGAAGCGTAAAATCATCTTCCTGGTATTGATGGCGGTCACGCTGCTCGCCATGTTCCTCCCCGTCGCCTCGTTCAATGACAATTCCTCCGCCTCCCTGGCCGCTGATATCGAAAAGCAGCAG
>JAFXMP010000037.1 GCA_017530275.1 Clostridia bacterium
CCGGCCCTGCGGGTGAAGCAGGCGCGGCAGGTGAAACCGGCCCCACCGGCCCCACCGGTCCAGAAGCGCAGATTACACCGGCTGCGGCGGTGGCCGACGCTACCTCCGAAGCGGATGTAGTGGCGCAATTCAACGCACTGCTGGCAAGCCTGCGCACGGCGGGTTTCCTCAGCACCTGACCAACCGGGGGCGGCGTTCGCGCCGCCCCTTTTCTCGGAGGACGCTATGAAAATCGCGGTTTATGCCATCGCCAAAGATGAAAGCAAATTTGCGCTCCGCTGGGCTTCTTCCATGGATGAGGCGGACGCCATATACGTATTGGATACCGGTTCCACGGACGATACGGTGGCCCTGTTGCGAAGCCGGGGCGTGATCGTTCAGCAGGAAAGAATTGAACCCTGGCGGTTTGACGTGGCACGGAACCGCTCGCTGGATTTGGTGCCGGAGGATACGGACATTTGCGTGTGCACTGATTTAGACGAGGTATTTGAGCCGGGATGGCGAAAAAAATTAGAGGCCGCCTGGCAGCCAGGCGCTACCAGGGCCTCCTATCGGTATACCTGGAATTTTGAAGCGGATGGTTCAGAAGGTCATGTCTTCTGGCTGGACAAAATTCATGCACGGCACAGTTACGTATGGACCCATCCCGTGCACGAGGTGCTTTCCTGGCGGGGGCCGGGGGCGGAAAAGCGCGTGACGGTGGAGGGCATGCAGCTCAATCACCGGGCTGATCCGGAAAAATCCCGTGCCCAATATCTGCCTCTGCTGGAGCTTTCGGTGCGTGAAGCGCCGGAGGACGACCGAAACATGCACTACCTGGGCCGGGAATACCTGTTTCATGAACAGTGGGACGACTGTATCAGGACCCTTAAAAAGCATCTTTCCCTGCCGTCGGCCACCTGGCGGGATGAGCGCTGCGCCTCCATGCGGTATATTTCCAAGGCTTACGCGGGCAAAGGAGATTTTTCATCCGCCGAAGCCTGGGGCTGGCGGGCCATCGCCGAAGCGCCCCACCTGCGGGAGCCGTTCATGGATTTGGCTTTTCTGCTTTATCGGCGGAAGGATTGGGAGGGTTTGGTGTATCTGACAGGCAGGGCTCTGAAAATCACCGAACGCCCCGACACCTACATCACGGAAAGCGCGGCCTGGAGCAGCCTTCCCTGGGACCTGCGCAGCCTTGGTCTGTATTATACCGGACAAACGGAAAAAGCGCTGGAAGCTGTCAGCGAGGCATTGCGGCTGTCGCCCGACAACGAACGTCTGAAAAACAATCAGGAATTGATTCTAAAAGCTGACAGAAAATAAGGTTCAATGCATTTTGATCAGTTCTTTATTACTTTTTCGGAAAGAGCTGTTTTCCTCCACAAACTTTTAAGAATCGGCCGGATTGCTGAATTTTGCATTGTATGATACAATAGCATCCTGACGAATACTTTCGGAAGGATGCTTTTTTGTGCTGAATTACGATGCTGTGATTTTTGATCTGGATGGAACGCTGACCGATTCCCGGCCCGGCATCTTTGCCTGTACGGAATACGCGCTGAAAAAGATGGGCCTGCCCGTGCCGCCTGAAGCGATCCTGAACCGCTTTCTGGGACCACCCCTGGCGGAGAGCTTTGTCAAATATTGCGGAATGTCGGAGGAGCAAGCGGCCTGCGCCACGGATTTATACCGGGAGAGGTATATCCCCATTGGATGGAAGGAAAACAGCGTGTATCCCCGCATCCGCGCTTTGCTTGCAGCGCTCAAGGAACGGGGGGCGTATTTGGCCGTGGCAACCGGCAAGCCGGAACATACCTCCGTTGAAATCCTGCGCTATTTTGGCCTGCTGCCATATTTTGACGCGGTGGCGGGGCCCACGCCGGAAGATCTGCACGCTGATAAAGGAAGGCTGATCCGTCGGGTGCTGCCGGAAGGCAGAAAAGCGGTAATGATCGGCGATATTGCGGGGGATATCAAGGGCGCGCAGGACGCGGGTATCGATTCTATCGCCGCGCTGTACGGCTACGGGAACAGGAAAGAAATCCTGGCCCAAGGCCCCACCCACGCGGTGGAAACCACGAAAGAATTGTGCGATCTGCTGTGCACCGATATGCCCGCCCCCAAAGGGTACTTCATCGCCCTGGAGGGCGGCGACGGCTGCGGGAAATCCACTCAAAGCAAGGCGCTTGGGGAGAGATTTATCCAGTTCGGCTATACCGTGCGCCGCACTCGGGAGCCTGGCGGCTGCCCCATCGCGGAGGAAATCAGGAAGATCGTTTTAGCCAAGGAAGACGGGGGCATGTGCGCCGAAACGGAAGCGCTGCTCTTCGCCGCCGCCCGGGCCCAGCATCTGAAAGACGTGATCCTGCCTGCTGTACAGAACGGCGAAATCGTGCTGTGCGACCGGTTTGTGGATTCCTCTTTGGTGTACCAGGGCATCGCCCGGGGCTTGGGGCTTTCCTGGGTGCGGGAAATCAACAGGGTGGCTTACCGCGAAGGCGTGCCGGATGTGACGCTTTACCTGCGCATGGATCACGAGGCAGCTATGGCTCGGCGGCTGGCTGTTTCCCAGCCGGACCGCATCGAGAAGGCGGGGGATAGCTTTCATGCCTCCACGCAGGCGGGATTTGAGCAATTATACCAGGAAGCGCCTGACCGGTTCCTGGCTGTGAACGCTGCGCAAAAACCGGAAGAAGTAACAGAGGAAGCCTTTCATAAACTGTTTGAACGCATGACCGGGGAGGGCGTTTTATAAATGCGAGTGGTGGTTGGCATGTCCGGCGGGGTGGACAGCGCCGTTTCCGCGCTGCTGCTCAAGCACCAGGGCTATGAAGTGATCGGCGTGTTCATGAAGAACTGGAACGAGGATAACGAGGACGGCGTGTGCACCGCCGAAAGCGACTGGCGGGACGTGCGGGATGTGTGCGACAAGATCGATATCCCTTATTACTCCGTGGACTTCGCTAAAGAATACTGGGATCGCGTATTCACCCTGTTCCTGAACGAGTACAGGGCAGGGCGGACCCCCAACCCGGACGTGCTGTGCAACCGGGAAATCAAGTTCAAGGCGTTCCTGGATTTCGCCATGAAGGCCGGGGCGGACAAAATGGCCACAGGCCATTTCGTGCAGACGGACGGGGAAGGCCGTTTGCTCCGGGGCGTCGATCCCAACAAGGATCAAAGCTATTTTCTGTATATGATCCACGCCGGACAATTAAAAAAAGCGCTGTTTCCCGTTGGAGCGCTCACTAAGCAGGAAGTGCGCAAAATCGCGGAAGAAGCGGGCCTGCCTGTCAGTAAAAAGAAGGATTCAACCGGCGTCTGTTTTATCGGCGAAAGGAATTTCAAGAAATTCCTGAACACCTTCCTGCCCGCACAGCCGGGGGATATGGTGACCCCAGAGGGGGAAGTGGTAGGAAGACACGACGGCCTCATGTACTATACCTTAGGCCAGCGCCGGGGCCTTGGCATCGGCGGCAGGGGAGACGGCCGCAGCTTTTTCGTGGTGGATAAGGATTTAAGCAAAAATCGGCTGATCGTGGCGCAGGGGGAGGATCATCCCCTGCTGTACAGCAAGGCTTGTACGGCGGATCAGGCCACCTTTATCAGCGATCCGCTGCCTGAAAACACGCCCTGCCATTTGACCGCCAAGTTCCGCTACCGCCAGGCAGATCAGCCCGTCACCGTGATCAGGCTCGGGGATACCCTGCGTTTCCAGTTTGACGTGCCGCAGCGGGCCGTCACGCCGGGACAGAGCGCCGTGATTTACGACGGCCCCTGCTGCCTTGGCGGAGGGATCATCAGCACCGTCGAACGCTGATCAAATGATTGCTCATAGACGATCCGGTATGCAGAGCAATGTATACCGGTATTTTGTTACGGTTTATTTCGGAATGAAAACAAAATTGTAACAATAATATGCCATCTGGTTGACAAAACTGAAATTATTTCGTTATAATATCAATGGGCAGAAATGCCAATAAAATATGCGGTGAATGCGATGAAAACGGATATATTGATCGTAGGCGCAGGGCCCGCGGGGATTTTTACCGCGCTGGAAATGCTGCGCAGGGGAAGCAAAAAGAAAATCACCATCGTGGAAAAAGGCGCGGCCATTGAAAAACGCCGCTGTCCCAAGGTGAAAACGGGCAAGTGCATGAATTGCAAGCCCTATTGCCATATCACCACTGGCTTTTCCGGGGCGGGTGCGTTTTCGGACGGCAAGCTGAGCCTTTCCTACGAAGTAGGCGGACAACTGCCCGAATTGATCGGCGAAGATTACGCCCAGAAAATGATCGATTACACGGATAAGATTTATCTGGAATTCGGGGCCGACAGCCATGTGGAGGGTATCGGGCAGAGTGAAGAGATCAAACAGATCCGCCTGCGGGCCATCCGGGCGGGTCTCAAGCTGGTGGACTGTCCCATCCGCCATTTGGGTACGGAAAAAGCCCAGATCCTGTACAAGGATATTCAGGATCATCTGCTTGCTCACGGGGTGGAGATCCTGTTTGGGTGCAGCTGCGAAAACCTGATCCTGGACGGCGCGCGGTGCGTCGGCGTTTCGGTTGAGGAAAAAGGCGTGCGCAGGGAGATACTGGCGGACCATACCGTGGTGGCGACGGGCCGCCGCGGCGCGGACTGGCTGGAAAAGCTGTGCGAGGAGCACGGCATCGCCCACCAGCCCGGCACGGTGGATATCGGCGTGCGGGTGGAAGTGCGCAGCGAAGTGATGGAAACGGTGAACCGGGCGCTGTATGAAAGCAAGCTGGTTGGGTATCCCGAGCCCTTCCGCAACAAGGTGCGCACCTTCTGTCAGAATCCCGGCGGTTTTGTGAGCCAGGAAAACTACGATAATGAGCTGGCCGTGGTGAACGGACATTCCTATAAGGAGCTGAAAACGGAGAACACCAATCTGGCCATCCTCTGTTCCCACAATTTTACCGAACCCTTCAATCAGCCCATCGCCTATGCCCAAAAGATCGGCGAGCTGACCAATATGTTAGGCGACGGCCGCATCTTAGTGCAGCGCTTCGGGGATATCCTGAACGGGAAGCGCACCTGGCAGAAAGAACTGTCCCGATCCAACGTTCGGCCCACCCTGCCAGACGCCGTGGCGGGAGACATTACCGCCGCCATGCCATACCGCGCCATGACCAACATCATTCATTTTATGCAGGCCATGGATCAGGTGGTGCCCGGCTTCGCGGGAGCGGAAACGCTGCTGTACTCTCCCGAACTGAAATTCTATTCCAACCGGGTGAAAATGGACCCGGAGCTGCGCACCAATATCCAGGGCCTGCATTGCTTAGGGGATTCCAGCGGCTGGACCCGGGGCCTGATGATGGCGTCCGTCATGGGCGTGATCATGGGTCAACAGCTGGCAAATGAAGGATGATCTGCCTATAATTCATCATTGATTTTTCAGCGGCGGACATGATACGATCTATATCAATCAGTTTGCGAAGGCACAGAGGTGGACACCATGAGAAAATGGATGGGAATACTGTCATTTCTGATCGTTTTATGCGTTTTCTGCGGTATGGCTCTGGCGGAAGAGGGGCTGAAGCCCGGTGATTCCGGCGACGCGGTGCTGGAACTGAATACCCGCCTGCGGCAGTTGAATTATACCACCGTTCGGGCCAGCGACCAGTACACCGCCGCTACTGAGACGGCGGTTTCCGCCGTGCAGGAAGCATATGGTCTGGAAGTTACGGGCATCGCGGATGAACAGACCCTGAATGTCATTTACGGCGAATGCTACCGTCCCCTTACCTACGGCGCGACAGGGGGGGATGTAAAGCTTTTGCAGGAAAAACTGGCGGAATTGGGTTATTATTCCGGGAACATTACTGGAAGCTATTTGGACGGCACCATGGCGGCGATCCTCACTTTCCAGGGCGAAAACAGCTTGGCAATCACCGGGACCGCGGACGTGAAAACCCAGGAAAAGCTCTATTCGCTCGCTATCCGGCCCACGCCTACGCCCACACCCATTCCCACGCCTTCGCCTGTGCCCACTCCCTCGCCAACACCGGGGCCCTATCAGGCGTTTCAGCGCAAACTGTCCTACGGCTCCACCGGCGCGGACGTACAGAAGGTGCAGCAGCGGCTAAAGGACCTGGGCTTCTTTACCTACGGGAAAACCACGACCGGCTATTACAAAAATACCCAGGCTGCGGTGGAAGCGTTTCAGGCGCACAACGGCCTGGAAGTGACCGGCATTGTGGATGAAAATACCTGGAACGCCCTGTTCAACGATACTTCCACCGTCGATGTGAACAGCGAGCCGAAACCTGCCTACGAACCTACGCCTTTGCCTTACTTCTTTGAAGTGGACGTAGCGAACCAGGTGGTGAAGGTGTGGAAATACGATCAGGAATCCGAGGGTTATACCGACTTGGACCGGGCTTTCCTCTGCGCTACCGGCACAACTACTTATCCCTCGCCTTTGGGCACCTTTACCCTGTCCGGACGCCGGTCCGCTCACTGCAAATTCCCCAAGTGGGGCGGCGGCGAAGCGCGGTGGTGGACCAAGATCACGGAAGATATCGCCTTCCACAGCGTGCTGTACAGCGACAGCGGCAACGACGCCACACTTAAAGTTTCCTCCCTCACCGGGCTTGGCAAACGAGGCTCCCACGGCTGTATCCGCCTGACGGTAGCAGACGCCAAATGGATCTACGATCATGCGGAAGCGGGCATGCAGGTATGGATCCACGACGACGCCGCAGCCGATCCCGAGCTGCGCTATAAGATCAAGCCCGGCGATCTGAATAGTAAAACCATGATGCCCAATGAGACGCCCGCCCCGCCTATATACACCTACGACGGGAAAACCGCGCCGCTGGCAGCGGAACGCAGCCTGAAAGTCGGTTCGGAGGGCCAGGACGTGTACTGGCTGCAAATGAAGCTGAAAGAAATGGGCTTCTATACCGGCACCGTGACCGGCCAGTACCGGGAAGGCACCCAGAAAGCCGTATCCGCTTATCAGCGCAGCCGGGGTCTGGACAGCAGCGGTACAGCCAATATCCGCACCTTGGAAACCCTTTACAATGAAGTGCGGGAAAGATACAAAACGCCTGAGCCCACAGGAACGCCTGCTCCGTCGCCCATCCTAAACAGCCAGACAGCGCAGCCTTAAAGAATTCAGCGATGCTTTCTTCACACGTGAGGGGAGCATCGCTTTTTCACATTGATTGACAAACAGAGGAAGAAACAGTATAATTTGAAGCAAATGCAACGCCGCCATTACGCGGTCGGGGAGGATAGAACATGAAGGTATCCGAATTGGCGCAGTTGATCGAAGCGGAAAATATGACCCCCAGCGTGAAAGAAGATAAAGACATATCCTGCGGCTATACCTGCGATCTACTGTCCTGGGTGATGGCTCACGGCTGCGAAGGCATGGCTTGGATCACCGTGCAGACGCATATGAACGTGGTGGCTGTGGCCGCGCTGGCGGAAATGGCCTGCGTGATCCTGCCGGAAAATATCGATATGCCGGAAGCGATTTTGAAAAAGGCATCCGACGAAGGGCTGTGCGTGCTGAAAAGCCCCCTTTCCGCCTATGCTATCTGTGGGCGTATGATGGAGAAGGGCGTACCGGAAAAGGCAGAGTAACATGAACCTGTTTGCCGATCTGCATATCCATTCCTGCCTTTCTCCTTGCGGCGACAATGATATGACGCCGGGCAATATCCTGGGAATGGCGGTGGTGAAAGGGTTGGACGCCGTGGCGATCGCTGATCATAACGCCGCCAGAAACCTGCCCGCTGCCCAGAAAATCGCCGACGCCTATGGCTTGCTTCTTGTGCCCGCCATTGAGATCACCACCCGGGAAGAGGTGCATATGCTGGGCTATTTCCCGGATGTGCCCACCGCCGTGGATTTTGGCGCCATGCTCAAGGAGCATTTGCCCAAGAAAAAGAACAAGCCTTCATTTTTCGGGGAGCAATTGGTGCTGGACGAAGATGATCAGGTGATCGATACCGAAGACGCCCTGCTCATCGGGGCCACCGACCTGCCCCTGGAGGCATGCGCCGAAAAGGTGCGCGCCGTGGGCGGCGTGCCGGTGCCTGCCCACATCAACCGGGGCAATAACGGACTGCTGATCAACTTAGGCTTTATGCCGCCCGAGCCTGCTTTTACCACAGTGGAGGTTTGGCGGGACCTTCCCTGTCCGATGGAACCGCTGGAAAACAAGCATGTGCTGCATTCCTCCGACGCCCATTACCTGGGCGATATTCAGGAACAGGTGTTTTCCCTGCGATTGCCCGAAAAGAGCGTGGCGGCGCTGCTCCAATGGATGCGAAGCCAGCAGAAAACGGCGTAATGCGTATCAAAGGAGGCGGCGAGATGGTATTTTCCAATGACGCTTCCGGCTTTGTGCTGGTAAGCGAAGCAGTACCGGACACGATTTTGGAAATCCGGTATTATTCCACTTATAATTTCATTGGCGACCGTGTCGATGGCTATGAGGAGCCCATTGCGATGCTGACCAGAGAAGCGGCGTCGGCCTTGCGCGCTGTCAGCGACGAAATGATAAAGCAGGGCTATCGGCTGAAAATATACGACGCCTACCGCCCGCAGATGGCGGTATCTCATTTCATGCGCTGGGCGCTGGACGTTCAGGACGCCCGCATGAAAGAATTCTTTTATCCTGATCTTGAAAAGGAAAAACTGTTCCCGCTGGGCTTCATCGCGGAGCACTCCGGCCACAGCCGGGGCAGCACGGTGGATCTGACCCTGTTCGATATGAAAACAGGGAAAGAAATGGACATGGGCGGGCCTTTTGATTACTTTGGGGAAAGAAGCTATTCCGATTTTCAGGGCGTCACAGCGGAGCAGCTTCTAAATCGCATGCTCCTGCGGGACGCTATGAAGACGCATGGATTCAGGCCCCTCGCGGAAGAATGGTGGCACTTTACCCTTCAGAATGAGCCTTATCCTGACACGTATTTCACCTTTCCGGTCAGCCTGAAATCTCTTGAACGATAATCGAATCGTCCAGCAGGGAGAAGCTTTATTGCGTCCCTCCAGATAAAGAAAGACATCTCCAAATGAGCGGAGATGTCTTTCTGTTCGGTTTGAAGTGTTTGAACTCAATATGTTTTATTCAGCGGAGACCACATAAGGCATATCATAATGGCCAATTTCATTGCCTGCGGCATTGATGAGCAGGATGCGAATGATATACTCGCCGGGCTGCAGCGTCAGTTCGTTCAGTTTCAGATCGGAGACATTATCAAACGTTGCGACTACGCTTTCAGACGTATCCAGGATGGATGCGGCCGTCTTCGCTACTGCCAGCTCGTCGCGTTCCGCGGTGACGGCAGTCAGCATTTTCTGCAGGTTCTCCAATTCAAGCGCCTGGGCGGCGGCGGCCTCCACAGCGGCCTGCAGCTGATCGCGTTCACCGGTCATGACGGCCAAAGCATCCTGTGCCTGCTGCAATTCCGTGGCAGCCTGCGCAGCCTGCGTTTCCGAATCGGATTTCAGAGTTTCCAGTTCAGCGGTGACAGCGTCCAGAGCGGCTTTGGTAGCTTCCAATTCAACAGCTACAGCGTCCTCGTCCTGACTGACGCCCAGCACACCCAGCGCGTCCTGTACCTGTTTGATGCCAACGGTGAGTTGTTCCGCTGCGGTGTTGGCGTTCGCCTGCAATTCATCGCGTTCAGTCGTGGCTACGGACAGGGCTTCCACTGCTTCCTGAGCTTTTCCTTCGGCTTCCTGGGCCCGGCCTTCGGCTTCCTGGGCCCGGCCTTCGGCTTCCTGAATCTTGGTTTCAGCTTCCAGCACTTTGGATTCGGCTTCCTGAATTTTGGTTTCAGCTTCCTGCACTTTTTCTTCCATGGCGAGGCGGTTGTTTTCAGCCAATTCCTGCGCCGTCTTTGCGGCAATATCCGCTTCGTTCAGCTGGCGCGAAAGATCGCTGCGCTCGGCCTGCAATTGAGCCAATTGATCAGAAAGAGTATTCCGCTGGCCTACGAAAACAGCAACCAGCACAACTGCGATGATCACAATGGGCAGAATGATCCAAATGGATTTTTTCATGGTGTGTTTCTCCTTCCGCGTATTGATTTGAATTACATATTGTATTCGGCTGAAAATGGGGATTTCCTTCTTTGTTCGCCATGAAAATAAAAGGAAACTGCCCGACAAAAAAGCCGGGCAGTGAAAAGAAATATTATTCTTCCTCTTCTTCTTCCTTCTGGGCGCTTTCGATGATCTTCTTGGCGGCGTCCGCGGGCATTTCCTCATACCGTTCAAAGGTCATGGTGAAAGAGCCGCGCGCCTGGGTCATGGAGCGCAGGTCAGTTGCGTACTTGAACATTTCTCCCATAGGCGCTTCGGCAGTGACCCGCTGCTGGCCGTCCACCTGGTCCATACCCATGATGCGGCCGCGGCGCTTGTTCATATCGCCCATAATGTCGCCCATGTATTCATCGGGTACGAACACTTCCACGTGCATGATGGGCTCCAGCATCACGGGGCTGGCATCGGTGCAGCCCTTCTTGTAGGCGATGCGGGCGGCGGTCTTGAACGCCATTTCAGAGGAGTCCACGGGGTGGTAAGAGCCGTCGTACAGCTTGGCATGCAGGCCCACCATGGGATAACCGGCCAAAACGCCCTTGCGGATGTTCTCGCGCAGACCCTTTTCCACGGCGGGGATGAAGTTCCTGGGCACAGCGCCGCCGACTACGGCGTCTTCAAACTCGAAGTCGATGTTGGTATCGCCGATGGGGGAGAACTCGATCCACACATCGCCGAACTGGCCGTGACCGCCGGACTGCTTCTTGTGGCGGCCCTGGCAGGCGACCTTCTTGCGGATGGTCTCGCGGTAGGGGATCTTGGGATCGTTCAGTACGGCGTTGGCGCCGAACTTGCTGGCCAGCTTATTGCGGATTATGTCCAAATGCACTTCGCCCTGACCGGAAACCAGTGTTTCGGTGGTCTCGGTGTTCTTTTCCACCTTGATAGAGGGGTCTTCTTCCTGCAGGCGGGCCAGACCGGAGAATACTTTATCTTCTTCGCCCTGTTTGGCGGCGGAAATGGCCTTGGAGATGCAGGGAGCGGGGAAGTCGATAGGCGCGTATTTAATGGGGGAAGCGGCGTCGCACAGGGTATCGCCGGAATTGGTGAACTGCAGCTTGGAAAGAGCGCCCAGGTCGCCGGCGTTGAGTACGTTTACATTGGTCTGCTTTTTGCCGCGCATGAGGAACAGCCCGCCCGCCTTTTCAGCCTTGTCCGCGGAGGAATTGTACAGGGCGGTGGCGGGGGTGATGGAACCGGACATGACGCGGAACAGGGAAAGCTTGCCCACGAAGGGGTCGGCCACGGTCTTGTACACGAAAGCGGAGAAGGGTTCACTGCTTTCGCAGGTGCGCTCGACCTTGTCGCCGGTCTTGGGATTCTCGCCCTGGGCTTTGCTGCCCTTGGGAGAGTGGAGATATACGCTCATCACGTCCAGCATTTTGGCGACGCCCACGCCGGTGGTGGCGGATACGGCCACCACGGGTACGATGGTGCCATTGGCCATACCGGCACGGAAACCGGACAGGATCTCATCGTGGGTCAGCTCTTCGCCTTCCAGATACTTCATCATCAATTCGTCGTCGGCTCCGGCGGCGGCTTCGGTGATTTCTTCCATGGCGGTTTCGATGGCGGAAGCCATATCTCCGGGCACGGCCACTTCCTTGAGAGCCTTGCCGGTGCCTTCATAGGCTTTGTTTTCCAGCACGTTTACAACGCCCTTGAAATTGAGGCCCTCGCCCATGGGCAGCAGCAGGGGAACCACGGAGGTGCCGAATTTGCCGCGCAGCTGTTCCACAACCTTCATGTAGTTGGCGTTTTCAGCGTCCATGCGGTTGATGATGAACATGCGGCACACGTTGTTCTTCTTGGAATAATTCCAGGCTTTTTCCGCGCCAACGTCCAGGCCGCTCACAGCGCCCACCACGATGCCGGCGGTTTCTACTACGCGGAGGGGGCCCATCATTTCACCGATAAAATCAAAATAGCCGGGCACGTCGATCACGTTGATCTTGGTGTTTTTCCATTCCACGGGCGCGACCGCCGCGCTGATGGAAATATGGCGTTTGATTTCTTCGGGATCATAGTCAGTGGTGGCGGCGCCGTCTTCCACCTTGCCCTGGCGGTCCACATGGCCCGCCGCGTAGAGCATGGCTTCGGTCAAGGTCGTTTTGCCGTTGCTGCCGTGACCGATCAGGGTGATATTGCGGATGTTCTCGGTTTTGTAGTCTGCCATGTCGTCGGTTCCCCCTATAATTTCATTTGATTCTTTATCACGCGTAAAGCATTCCGAATCACATACCTTATCTATTTTACCAGATGATAAGGCAAAATACAAGCCGTTTGCTTCAAAACTTTTTGAAAACAAACGGCTTGATGGACATAAATTTGCGGTTTTTCGGCTTTTACAGGAACGGGCGGAGGGATTGGGCCAAATTGGCCTCCATGGCGATGAGCTTTTTGGCACAGTCCTTGGCTTTTTCGTCCGCCGCTTCGTATTTGTTCAGGTATTTGCTCAGGGATTTAACCCCCATGTCGCATCCGTCCGTCATCAGGTCGGCGATGGTATGGTCGGCGGGGTCCATCATCAGCGACCCCTGGGTTTTCAGCCAGCTCATGGCAGAGGCCATGGCGGGCGGGTCCTTGCCCTGGTCTTCAAAGCGGTGCAGCTGCGACCTGATTTCCCGGCCCAGGGTTTCATGCTCCTGCTTGGAATCGGTGAGCAGGTTTTTTAATTCCCGGCTTTTTACCCGGTCCATTACGTCCTTGAAAGCGTCTACGCCCATTTTTGCCCCTGCGTCGCATTCCCGCAAAAGGCGCACGGTATCCTGTTCGATCATGGGATCAACCTCCTTCTCTATCGGGAAAAGGATGCCCCCATCACTGGAAAACTATGCGCCGGAGGGTGAAGGAGGGTTGAGAGTTGGGAGTTGAGAGTTGAGATTGGAGCGGAATGCAGAGTTCAGAGTACAGAGTTCGGAGTGCAGATCATTATGGTCTTCGTGTGCTAAGTTTCCAGGTATATCAGCAAAAATGCTCTGAACTCTGTACTCTGAACTCTGTACTTCTTTTTTGGCTCACCGATAGTACCACGCTTCCCGTTCCTGATCCGTTAGCGCGGGTCGGTCCTCATCGCGGTCGGCCACTCGTTCCGCGATATAGTCCACCCACTGCTCCACGGTTTTCAGATCGTCGATCCGCTCATCCTCCAGCGCCACATGAAAGGACTTTTCGCAGGCGATCACGGCCGCCGCTTTTTCCTGATATTGGAGGCGGGAAACATCCGTGGATGGGAATACAAGATCAGGTGTCAGGCCCATGATATCCCCCAAGATCTGGCACACGGTCTGATAGATTTTACGCATGGGAAACCTCCCTTCGGATCAGCGGGCTGTAATCCCTTTCGGAAAACAGCGCAAGGCGGTGCAGGGCACGGGTGCAGGCTACATACAACAGCCGCCGGTCCCCGGGCTGGCTGTAATGGGCTTCATCGCAGTCCATGACCAGTACGGCGTCAAACTCCAAGCCCTTGGACAGGCTCAGCGGCGCTAAGAACACATCCCCCAGTTGGGCGTTTCGGCCTAAGATGGGCAGTTCCATTTTTTCTTTCAGCCGCGACTGCCAGCTTTCCGCGTCCCGGCGGGTTTTGGTGATCAGCGCGATGGATTCATAACCCTGTTCCCGACATGCGGCGATTTCAGACAAGAGACTGTCATTGGAAAGGAGCTGGGGAACACTCCCGGAACGGTTCAGGCTTTTTATTTTTGTATCGGGCAGGAATTGCAGGCTGAATTCCAGGATTTCCTTCGTGCAGCGGAAGGATTTGGTCAGCTCCAAAAGCGCGCTGCTCTTCCGGTTCAGAATGGACGTGATATCATCATACAGGGAAAGGTCCTTTTCTCCGTCAAGCGCTTGATGAATATCGCCCACTACCGTGAACCGTGCCTTGGGATACAGCAGCTTTAGTACTGCCCATTCCAGCAGGCTATAATCCTGAGCTTCGTCTACCACTACCTGCCGGATATCGCCGGAAGCTTCGCCGAAATTCAGCTTCATATGCAGATAGGCTATGGCGGCGGCATCTTCCAGGGGCACAGGAGCATCGGGAGATCGATTCCAGGAAAGGCCGTGGAGAACATTCAGTCCTTTTCCCAGCTTGCGAAGCAGTGCTGGGCTGTTCAGCAGTTTCGCGTAAAGGATGGGAACATCCAGCCGGGTGACATGATGCATCTGTCGTGCCAGAACGCCGCTTTCCCAGATGGAGCAGCCCCTTGCCCATTCTTCTCCGCGGCCTAAACGGAACGCCTTCATGCGCAGTTCATTGAACCGGGCAGGCCGCAGGGCGTGCACCCGGTCCCATAAGTGCGCTTCCAGCCGTCTAAGACGCACGGCTAAGGGAAAAGTGCTTCCATGCTCCATGCCCCACGCGCGCTGCTCCTGGCGGGAAGAAAGCAACTTTCCGGCGTAATCCAAATCAGTATAGGGAAGCAGCCCAGGCAGCGCTTCCGAATACCGGTCCAGCAGCGTCAAAAAATCTTTTGAAGTTTTGAAACGGAAAGCGGCGTCTCGGTCGTTCTTCCCGCACAGCGATTCCCATCGTTCCGCCCGGGACTGAACGGGCAAGCCCAGCTTATCTTCCAATAACTGCTCGAAGGTGGCGGTGCGCACGCTGCTTTCACCCAGTTCCGGCAGCACGCCGCTGATGTATTTTTCAAATACGGTGTTAGGGGACAGGATCAGAATGTTGTGTGCTTTCAGGGGATTCTTCAATCCTTCGTACATCAGGTAGGCCGCCCTGTGCATGGCGATGGAGGTTTTGCCGCTGCCCGCCGCGCCTTGTACCATCAGCAGGTCGTGATCCTCGTCCCGAATGGCTTCGTCCTGGTCCTTCTGAATGGTTTCCACGATGGATTTCATTTGGGGCGAAGCGTTCTGAGCCAGCAGCCGCCGGAGGAAGGAATCCTGGATCACTGTGTCCGCGTCGAAAAAGCCCAGCAGCTTGCCTTCCTGAATCTCAAACTGCCGCTTGAGCAGCAGATCGCAGGTGATTTTTCCCATGGGCGCCGTATACCATGCGGGGCCCGTGCCAAAACGGTAAAACACGCTGGCCATCGGCGCGCGCCAGTCATAGATCAGCAGATTTTCCTTTTCGTCGTCCCACAGGGAATGACGGCCGATGTACACCCGCTCCGCCGGTTCGTCCTCCTCGAATTGCAGGTCGATCCGGGCGAAATAAGGGGAAGCCATCATTTTTTTCAAAGCCGCCATCTGCTGCAGGGCGGACTCGTGATCCTTTTCCTCCTCCGCCGCGTTCTGAAATTCCTGGCTCAGGTGTACCAGGTCTTCAAACCGGTGGGCCGCCCACAGGTTGCGCAGCAGCGGTTCCTGCCGTTCGGTGAACTCGTCCCGCCGGATGTCGGAAAGGCCCGCCAGTTTTTCTTCGCTGTCCCGCTTCATTTGAGACAGACGATTTTGCAGCAGGGACAGAATGGCGTGAAAACGTTCTTGTTCCTCTTTTTGCTGTTCCGGATGAATGGCCTGCTCCATTATGCTTTCTCCTTGCTACGTCGGTCAAAAACAGTGTTTCGCCGCGTACAGGGTACTATACCATGCCCTGAATTTCAAGACTTGTTTTTTCTTCCGGAAAATGGTATAATCAATACGAAAAAAAGAGCCGGTCTCAAATCCCGCGTTCGGGCTTTGGATTGGCTCTTTTGCTGCTCTTTTTTTGCTTATTTCTTGCTCAAATATTCGTCAATAGCAGCGGCGGCGTTCTTGCCTGCGCCCATGGCTAAGATTACGGTGGCAGCTCCGGTGACGGCGTCGCCGCCCGCGTACACGCCCTCCCGGCTGGTTAAGCCCGTTTCTTCCTCGGCGATAATACCCCCCCATTTTTGGGTTTCCAGGCCCGCCGTGGTGGATTTGATCAGTGGGTTGGGGCTGGTGCCCAGGGCCATAATCACGCAGTCCAGGTCAAGTTCAAACTCGCTGCCCTCTTTAGGAACGGGACGGCGGCGGCCCGAGGCGTCCGGTTCGCCCAATTCCATCTCCTGGCACCGCGCTCCGCGGACCCAGCCCTGTTCGTCGCCCAGAATTTCCAGGGGATTGGTGAGGAACTTGAACACGATGCCCTCTTCCATGGCGTGCTCCACTTCCTCCCGGCGGGCGGGGAGCTCCGCTTCCGTGCGGCGGTACACCACGGTCACGTCGGCACCCAGGCGCTTAGCACACCGGGCCGCGTCCATAGCCACGTTGCCGCCGCCCACCACGGCCACGTGCTTGCCGTGCTGGATGGGGGTGTCGCTGCCGGGCTGGTACGCCTTCATCAGATTGATGCGGGTCAAAAATTCGTTGGCGGAATACACGCCCTTCAAATTTTCGCCAGGGATGTTCATGAACTTGGGCAGGCCCGCGCCGGAGCCGATGTACACGGCCTCGAAGCCGTATTCCTGCATCAGCTCGTCGATGGTGATGGTTTTGCCGATGACCACGTTGGTTTCGATCTTTACGCCCAAATCCTTGAGGGTATCGATTTCCTTCTGCACGATGGTCTTGGGCAGGCGGAATTCGGGGATGCCGTACACCAGCACGCCGCCCGCCAAATGCAGGGCTTCAAACACTGTGACTTCGTAGCCCTTTTTCGCTAAATCGCCCGCGCAGGTGAGGCCGGAGGGGCCGGAGCCGATCACCGCCACCTTGTGCCCGTTGGAGGCGGGTTTTTCCGGCTTTTCGGTGCTGTGGGCGTTGTGCCAGTCGGCGGCGAAGCGCTCTAAGCGGCCGATGCCTACCGGTTCGCCTTTGATGCCCCGCACGCACTTGCTTTCGCACTGACTTTCCTGGGGGCAAACGCGGCCGCAGACGGCGGGCAGGGAAGAGGATTTTGCGATGATCTGATAAGCCGCTTCAAAATCGCCTTTCGCCATTTCCTGAATGAATTCGGGAATGTGGATGCGCACGGGGCAGCCGCTGACGCAGGGATGATTCTTGCAGTTCAGACAGCGCTTGGCTTCGTCTATCGCCGTTTCGGCGTCATAGCCCAGGGCCACTTCCTTGAAATTGTGGTTCCGTTCATCGGGAGCCTGGGAGGGCATGGGGTTTTTCTGCATCGCCATATTGGGCATGTTATTTCGCCTCCTTGAACAGATTGCAGGCTTCCTCGTAGGCATGGCGCTCGAAGTCCTGATAGGTGCGGCTCCGGGCCATGGCCTCGTCGAAATCGATCTCATGGCCGTCAAATTCCGGGCCGTCCACGCAGGCGAACTTGGTCTTTCCGCCAACAGTCAGGCGGCAGCCGCCGCACATGCCGGTGCCGTCGATCATGATGGGGTTCATGCTGGCGATGGTCTTGATATTGTATTCCTTCGTCAGCCTGCAAACGAATTTCATCATGATGAGGGGCCCGATGGTAATGACCTCGTCGTACTGTTCGCCCAATTCAATGAGCTTTTTCAGCGCGTCGGTCACCAGCCCCTTGTCGCCCCAGGAGCCGTCGTCGCTCACGCGGATGAACTTGGTGCTGTGGGACGCGAACTCGTCCTCCAAAATGACCAGATCCTTATTGCGGAAGCCTGCGATGGCGTGAACCTCCGCCCCCTGGTCAAACAGCTTTTTGGTCACGGGGTACGCGATGGCGCAGCCCACGCCGCCGCCCACCACGGCCACCTTTTTAAGGCCTTCGGTGTGGGTGGCCCGGCCTAAAGGCCCCACGAAATCGTGGATATAATCGCCCGCGTTCAAATGATTCAGTTTTTCCGTGGTCGCGCCCACAATTTGGAAAATGATGGTCACGCTGCCGGTTTCCCGGTCAAAATCCGCCACGGTGAGGGGGATGCGTTCGCCGTTTTCATCGGCCCGCAGGATAATAAACTGGCCCGGCTCCGCTTTGCGGGCTACCAGCGTCGCGTCCACCCGCATGAGGGTGACGGTGGGATTCAGAATTTTCTTTTCCAGGATTTTGTTCACGATGCGCCCTCCTTTTTTCTGGACGGATCGGCCGTCCGGCGGGGCCCGGCTTGACCCCATGCGCATCATTATAACAGATTTTCAGAAAAAAGAATAAGGGAAACAAAAGAAAAGCAATTTTTCTTGACGGGATTCTTCGCAAGCGGTATTATGTAGATAGGTCAAAACTGATTCACCAAAGAAATGGATGCGATTTTTTATGGAAGAAAATGAACGGGTAAACGAGGTTCCCGCCGCCCGGCCGGAAGCCTCAAACGAACCGAAATCTACGCAGAAACGCCGGTGGAAGAAGAAAACTGCCCCGACAAGAACGGAAATTCTGAACATTAAGAAAGTTAAAAGGAAAACCATCAGACAAAATACGCAGCAGAAACGCCGCCCACGCCGTGAAGTGGTGACGCAGCACGATATCCGGTATCGTGGTCCTCTTTCCTACCGGCATATGATGATCTTAGGCTGGCTGTGCGTCTTTTTATCGCAGGTGAGCTTGGTTCTCGGCCTGGCGGGACAGTTTGATTCCGGCATCGCGGAGGCTTCCAAAGAGATCGTCGCCGTCGGCAGTTATGCCGGTTCACTGTTTATGCCGTTCCTGCTATTGGCGAACTTTTCCAAAATCCTGTCGTCCAAGCAGCAATTCAAATCGCTGCTGTTGACCTACGGCGGTTTGAGCACGGCCATGGGTCTGGCACTGCCGTTGGTGTATGAACACTATGTCAAGGGTGTGGCGGCCACCGCTGCGCAATTATCCCCCGAATTTGAAGGCGAGATCCTGCTCCTTTTCCAGGAAAATGTATTCAAGGACGGCTACCTGGCCTACAATTTATTTATCGATCTGTTTTTGTGCACCCTATTCATGTTCTTCCTCACCTATCATTTCAAGCGTCCCATCTGGCGCGGGTGGGTGATCAGCTTCCGGATGCTGGCGATACTGCCGGTCATGTACGAATTGGCATGCATCGTGCTGAAAACTTTGTGCAAAAACGGCAATATCACTTTGCCAATGTACGCTTCCTGTTTCCTGTCCACCAAGCCCCCCATGTCCTTCGCCGCGTTCATTGCCCTGGCGCTGTTTATCAAACGGCGGGAGCGGATTTTCCTCAAGAACGGCAGGACTTACGAGGAATACGGACTTTTTCTGGAAACGAACGCCAATTCCCTGCACTTTTCTGTTCACGCCTGCGTGACCTTTATCATCGCGGCGGTTCTCGATATAATGATTTTTATCGCTTTCTCCACACTGATGACGGCAGGGGATGTGATGGCTGCCGGTGAAATGGCGGAACAAGTGATAGAGAACAAAGAAATGCTGACCGATATGGCCATGCGTACCGCGTTCGTGGCGCAGGCGGCGGGCTTCGGCGAATCGTTGGTGCTGCTGTTCGTGGCGCCCTTCGTGTTACTGTTCTCCTATACCCGGAAGCATAAGGACACTAAGATGGACTTGTTCATTCCCGTGATCGGCATTGCCGCCATCGTGGCGCTGTACACGGAAGCAGTTTTCCGGGCCATCTGCGAGCTCCCCAATATCCTGAAAATGTATATGGCATCCATTCCGGAGTTGGACCCTGCAGCGCTTGGACTTACAGAAGAAGATATTACGCAATTGATGCTGCTTATGCAGACGATGCAATAAAGGGGGAGGGGAAGAACCGTTGGAAGTGCCTATGAAAACGAAGCAAAGAAGAAATTCAAGGCTGCATATTATGGACGCTCTTCTTTCTGGCGCCATCGTATTATACGCCACCTATCTGATGCGGAATGGCTCCGGGAGCAAAGAGCTTCTGAGCGTCCTGTTTTTGCTGCTTGCTGCTGAAAGCGTCCTGCGTGTTTCGGAAGGTAAGCGTACGAAAACGCAGCGGTTCTGCGTCATGGCCCTGTATCTTGCGGGCGCGGTGCTGATCCTGCTGCTGAAACCGTTTCATTCCAGCATGCTTGCGGCGGCTGCCGTTGAGTTTATCGTGCTGCTGTTCAACCGGGTTATGGCGATCATGAAAAAACCGAAGAAGCGCGTGATTGTGTTCAACGTGATCTGTATTCTGCTCATCATTTACCTTGCAGTTGCCTTTTTCGGCAGCGATTATGTGGTCAGCCAGACGGTGAGTATGGATGAAGCTGAGATCCTGGCGGATCCGGACTATTCGCGTATTGCGGAGAGTATGGATCAATTGGAAGAACTGGAAGAATCATTCGGCGGAATGACGGGGCTGGATATCCTTGTTTACATCTTACTGATGCTGCTCATTCTGACCCTGATGATCCTGCATGTGGTGGGCATCTCCATTTCGCAGATGAAGCTGAACATCCTGCTGAATATCATTCGGGAAACCTATGTGCTGGAGATTATACTGGGTCTGATACTGATGATTGTCGCCTGCTCCTCCATTTTTACCACGCTGGAGGATAACATGGTTGATTACTGGGACGCCCTGTGGTATTCTTTCGCCCTGGTGACCACCATCGGCTTTGGCGATATCACCGCCACTACCTTGATCGGCCGCGCTCTTTCCGTTTTCTTAGGCATTTACGGCATCGTGGTGGTTGCCATCATTACCTCCGTCATCGTGAATTTCTACGGCGAAATGCGCCGGATCAGGAAGCCGGAAGGGGAAGACGGGGAAGCGGAGGAAAAGACACTTTAAATCAGAATGAGAGTTGAGAGTTAAGAGTTGAGAGTTGAGAGTTGAGAGTTGAGATGTATTTTGTTTTAAAATCGATAGGGACTCAGTTTGACCGACTATATAAATCTCAACTCTCCACTCTTTTGTAACTTAAAGCGTCCTTTAACGAACGACTGAATCATTATCTTTTGATAACATAGGAGCGCCCATGAAAAAACTGTCCAGCCGGGAACGCGCCCGGCGCGTGGCTCTGTGCGGCCTGCTCATCGCCATGATGCTGGTGCTGGGCTTTGTGGAAAGTAAAATTCCCATCAACGCGGGCATTCCGGGCATCAAGCTGGGCCTGTCCAACGGCGTGCTGATTTTCGCCGTGTATATGCTGGATATCCCCACCGCCTGGATGCTGATGGCCTTAAAGGTGGTGCTGTCCGGGCTGCTGTTCGGCGGGTTCAACACCATCATGTACGCCCTGGCGGGCGGCGTGCTGAGCATGCTTTGCATGTCGCTTTTAAGCCGCGTGAAGGGCATGCACCCAATCACCGTCAGCATGGCGGGGGGCGTCGCGCACAACGTAGGACAGGTGGCGCTGGCCATGATCATATTGCAAACGCCCCAATTGCTGTATTACATGGCGGTGCTTATGCTGGTGGGCCTTGCCTGCGGGGCGTTGACCGGCATCGTAGCCAGCAGCGTGATGAAGCATCTGAAAACGATCAAATAGACTCCAAAGATAATTCTCCCTTTCATATTGCTTTGCCGGTTGGCATAAGCATGGGAAAAGGGGGATTTTTCTATGGGGGATACCATTCTTTGCATTGCCGCTGCCATGGTGGGAGCTGGTTTTGCTTCGGGCCAGGAGATCATGCAGTTTTTTAGCCAGTACGGGGCGTTTTCCTGGGCGCTTGTGATCCTCGCCGCCATAGTGATGGGTTTGATAATCCAGCGCATTCTGTCCCGAAGATGTGAAAACACTTTTTCGGGCAGGAGCCTGCTTTCGCTGTTTTACGTTGCGGTGGGCGGCGGTATGACGGCGGCGGCTGGGGAACTGTGGGCGCTGACAGTGCCGTTCCATTACGCCCGGACCCTGGGCAGCGTGATCACCCTCATCGCGTGCCTGCGCCTAGCTGAAGGCTCCCTGCAGGGCATGGTATGGCTGGGAAGGATTTTGCTTCCATTGCTCTTATCGGTTTTGATTCTATGCCTGCGGGCGCCCGGGACTTCCTGGCAGAAGACCGTCCCCATTTGGGAAGGCGTTCTGGCTGTCCTGAGCGTCGTGGGTTACTGCGGCCTGAATGGTATGATCGCCGCCGGGGTGCTCTCCGGTTCCCGGTCCCGGAAGGAACAAAACAAGATTTCCGTGGCGGTGGGGCTGCTGACCGCCCTGCTGCTGGGCCTTGGCAACGCCGCGCTGCTGCCCCACGCCGGGACCCTTTCTGGCGCGGTCCTACCTACTGTGTCGCTGCTGCGCGCCTACGGAAAAACGGGCTTCTATTTATCCGCCGCTGTGCTGTATTTAGCCGCGGCTACTACCCTGATCGCCGTGCTGCGGGGACTGCTGACATTTAGCGCTCCCTATCTTGCCCATTATAGAAAAACCCTGGTGGGGTTTGCCTTGCTGACAGTATCGATGCTTGGCTTTCAGGATATCGTGAGGGCGGCGTATCCTGCCTTGGGCTGGGCCTATCTGATGTTGCTTTTTTTCCCTACAATGAAAAAAGAAAACAGAGTAAGATAAGGAATTCTATTTTGCGACGCATCTGCCCAAAAACAGAGCCGGTTTTCTTTTCAAATTGCCGAAACTCGCACATTTCTTTGGAAAACGCTTGTATTTAGGCTTTGCATATGGTATACTATGCGCTGGAATCTGTCAAAACGATGGCAGAGTCCGCACCCGGGAAAAAGTGCCTTTTAGAAAGAAGGGTTTAACGAAGAGTGGGAGCTGCAAGCAGGAAGACGCGGAGGCGGAAGCTTTATTTCGTGCCCCTGTGTTTTCCAAAGCTTACGGCGTGATCCCGCTCTTTCTGTGTTTATAAGGAGGCATGATAAAAAGGAATAGCAGGTGATACGGAGCACTCCTTGCTGCTGTACAATAGAGACAGCAGCAAGACAGGATAGATACTAATTCGGCATAGTTGAAGGTCAGAAAGACCGCTAAGGAGAATGGAC